>JBAQYT010000103.1:0-3345 GCA_049787175.1 Candidatus Acidiferrales bacterium
GAACGCCGCCTGTGCGTGGTCTGCGAATGCGGCGGCATTCGGCCCCCGATTCCCTTCCGGCAAACCAGCGTTTTCCCGGAGTGCCACTCCGACGGCATGCTGATCGCTGACGACAACCGCAGCTACAGTTAACGCGATACTGATGCTGAAGATTTTTGGTCTACTGACGGCTCTCACACTTTTTGCCAGCACTTATTCGCGCCGACAATCGCCGCCCTCAGCAGAGGCCATCCCGTCGTATCCGAACTCACCGGATGGCCTTGTGGCCATGATGAACGATATGCTTGGGTTCGCCAAACGAGGGAATGTGGTGGCAATCGAGAAGTATTCTCAGTCATTCGTCTTGCCTCATCCCGAAGCCTGGTTCAAAACCGAGTTCGGAGATGAGAATTGCAGAGCTAAACACATGGCCGCAGACGATTGTCTAGGACCACGACTTGCACTCACGTATGCGTCAACGGCAAAGATGCTTCCCATCTCTCTTCCCAAGACGCTGAACGTGCTACTCGAGGAAAATTTGACAAACTTCGAGGCCGTGGATTATAGCCAGCCTTGTGCCGCACCCCAATACATTATCCCCGCGCGTAAACTGGTGGGTGACCTCGGAACCACTCCGATTCTCTCTCGCGTGCTATCGGGGCTAATTCAACACCGCGAACCGGTATACATAGTGTGGAGCTATAACAAAAAAGCGGAAACAACACTCGCTTTTTTTGTTTACTCGGATGGCGCGTTTCGATACATCGGCATGCCTCATCCTGCTTCCTTAGAAGAATTCGCCAGAAAGGCCGAGATTCCGCAACCATCCGAACTTACGAACGAGATAGCAACTGCGACACCCGTGTTAGCGGATCAGGCTCTCATCCAACGAACGGTTGTACTTCATGTGATCATCGGTGCGGATGGGAAAGCGCGCAAGATATCGTACGTTCGAGGCCCGGAAGACATGAAAGACTCGGCAATCCAAACTGTCGAACAGCGGCAGTTTGGCAGACAATCGCTCGGCGGCCATGCCATTCAAATAGATACGTGTATAAACGTAATCCCGCGTCGTTGACCAGAGTACAACGCTTACCGTCATCCTGGCAGCTTGGCGAAGCGCGGTGGTCTCTGCTACGCTCGCTGCGATGGCCGCGCAATCGCGTTCTTCTTCCGCTAAATCTTCCGCAGCCGAATCTCCCGCGCCGCGCGCGCGGCAAAGCGCTCCCATCACTTCGCGCGGCAATCATTGGCTGAAAACGTTTCGCGCGGCGCTGCATTCCTCGCGGCCGGAAGATGGGCACATTGCGCTCGAAGGCGTGCATTTGGTCAGCGAAGCGATTCGTTCGGGATTGAAAATCGAGGCGATCCTGGCAAGCGCCTCGGGCGAGCGCCATCTCGCCGCGCTGCAAGATGAGCCAGATCGCCCCACGCTGATTCTTCGCACGACCGACAAACTTTTTGCTTCTGTGGCCGCTACGGAAACGCCGCAAGGCATCGCGGCGCTCGCGCGCGCACCGGAGTTCACGCTGGAAAACCTTCTGCGCGGCGCGAATTCTCTGGTCGTAGTGATGGTCGCGGCGCAAGACCCCGGCAACATCGGCGCAATCCTGCGTTCCGCCGAAGCATTTGGCGCTACCGGAGTGATCGCCACGCGCGGCACGGCGCATCCCTATTCGCCCAAGGCGCTGCGCGCCTCTTCCGGCTCCTCGCTGCGCTTACCTGTACGTGCTGACCTCGCTGCGCCGATCGCTCTCGCGCAATTGCGCGTCTCCGGCTTGAAGATTCTCGCTGCGTCGTCGTCCAGAAACGCCGCCGCCCAACGCCCCGACGAACTCGACCTTCGCGCCCCCTTCGCCCTCCTCGTCGGCAACGAAGGCGCGGGCCTTGCGCCGGAAATCGAACGCAGCGCCGACGCGCTGATTCGCATCCAACTTGCGGAGCCGGTGGAATCGTTAAACGCCGCTGTGGCTGCGTCGCTGATTCTGTACGAAGCCGCGCGCCAGCGCCGCGCCAATGCATAGGCCAAACAAACACTTATGAATCTCTTTCGCGCCATCCAGCCCGAAGAAGACGAGCCGCAGGGTTCCCGGCCGCTTGCCGACCGGATGCGTCCGCGCACGCTCGACGAAGTGCTGGGGCAAGAAGCGCTGCTCGCACCGGGCAAGCCTTTGCGCGTTCAAATCGAGCACGACGAAATCGTGTCGATGCTGCTGTGGGGGCCTCCCGGATGCGGAAAGACCACTCTCGCGCGGCTGATCGCCAAAACCACACGCTCCGAATTTGTTCCGTTCAGCGCGGTGATGTCCGGGATCAAGGAAATCAAGCAGGTGATGGCCGCTGCCGAGGGCGCACGGCGTTACGGGCGCCGCACCGTGATGTTTGTGGACGAAATTCACCGCTTCAACAAGGCGCAGCAGGATGCTTTTCTGCCCTCGGTCGAAGCCGGCACGATTCTTTTGATCGGTGCGACCACGGAGAATCCTTCCTTCGAGGTGATCGCTCCGCTCCTTTCGCGCATGAAGGTGTACGTGCTGCAGGGGCTTTCGAGCGAGCAGATTTTAGTGCTGCTGCAGCGCGCTCTCGCGGACAAAGAGCGCGGCGTGGGCAACGAAGACATTGAAATTCCCGGCGAAGTGCTGGAGCGCATCGCGCAAATCGCCAACGGAGATGGCCGCGCCGCGTACAATACGCTCGAAGCGGTGATTTTGGGATCCGAACGCGCGGCGAATGGCCGCCGCGTGGTCACGCGCGAACGCCTGGAAGACGTGCTGCAGCGCAAGCTCCTGCCCTACGACAAAGCCTGCGAGGAGCATTTCAATCTTATTTCCGCGCTGCACAAATCGGTGCGCAATTCCGACCCGGATGCCGCGCTTTATTGGCTGGCGCGCATGCTCGAATCCGGCGAAGACCCTCTGTACCTGGCGCGGCGCATGGTGCGCATGGCCAGCGAGGATATTGGGCTCGCGGATCCCAACGCGTTGCAAGTCACGCTCGCGGCCATGAACGCTTTCGACTTTCTTGGCGCGCCCGAAGGCCATCTGGCGCTCGCCGAAGCTGCTGTCTATCTGTCGCTTGCGCCCAAATCAAACGCAGTTTACACCGCGTTCGGCGCCGTCCACGAGGACCTGCAGCGCACCATCGCCGAGCCAGTGCCGCTGCATTTGCGCAACGCGGTGACGGGTCTGATGGGGAATTTGGGATATGGCAAGGGCTACCAATACGCTCACAATACCGAGGAAAAAGTTACCGACATGACTTGTCTGCCGGAGAGCCTTTCGGGGCGTGTCTATTACCATCCAACCGACCAGGGCCTGGAAGTCCGCATTCGCCAGCGCCTGGAGGAGATTCGCCGCATCAAATCAA
>JBAQYT010000105.1:0-1778 GCA_049787175.1 Candidatus Acidiferrales bacterium
CTCTTGCAGCGCCGCCAGCACCGCGTCCACCTCCGCCCTTTGCTCCAGGTGCGTATGTGCGCTGATGTGCGCGTCGGGCATTTGCGCGTCCAGTTCCGTGTGGCGCGCCGCGCGCCGGTGCAAATCGATATACGCATTGCGCGCGATGGCAAACAGGTAGCTCTTCACCGTGAGCTCGCGAATCTGCTCCCGCGCCAGCCACGCGCGCACAAACGTGTCCGAAGTGATTTCATCCGCCATCACGGGATCACCGCACAGGTACAGGGCAAATCGGCGGACGTCCGGCGCATACCGCTCGTAGAGGCTCGTGACGTCTATCATTCCGTTTGCCACACAGGTTACGCGCCAGCCACGGAAAGGTTACAGAGGAAAGTTACAGCCGAAAGTTACGACTGATTCGCTTCCGTGTGGGCGGCCAGTGAAGGCTTGCATTGCGTAGGGGCGGGGCTTGCCCCGCCCGGGCGAGACGAAGTCTCGCTTTTCTGTTGCCGGTCCTTGCGGGTGCCCCATCCTGAGCGACCGCGCTGCTCCCGCAGTGCAAGTTGAAAAGAGGTGCGAAGGGTGTGTCTTTCGCGCTGCTAGCTACGCTCAGGGTAGCGCAGGGTTTTTCAGCACGCAGCTCCAAGAGATGTCATTCCGAACCCGATCGTGCGTTTGTGACGAGCGGTGTGAGGAATCTGCTGTGCATCTTCCTATTTTCGTTTATCCAACAGATCAACCTGAACTTTGAACGGATCGTCTTCGGAAGTTCCACGGCGTCAGTAGGGCTCCAGCTTGGGCGGCGTTATGCGATCTAGTAAGGGAATGCACGCAAGGAAAGCTGGAATCCGGAGCACGATCGTCGCAACCGGGAGCAACCAGCCGCGTACCCAAATCAACTACGAAACACCCAACGCAACTCCGGCCGCACACAAACCAAGCCAATTGGCCCGAGACCGCGTGAGCTGGAATTGATGGAAACAGCCAGGACAAATCCAAGGCTTGCCGACGTGGAAACCTCTCCACGGCATCACCGTGCTACAAAGCGGACACTTAACCGTTGGTCGCCACATTATCGCAACGTCGGCTAACAGAAGATCGACTTAGATATCTGAACTCTTGTGTGCCAAGGCTGTTCCGCGCCTCTGCGCTACAGCCCCAAAATCCCCACCAACTCCCGCACCGACGCCGCTGACTTCTCCAGCGCCGCTTTTTCCTCTGCCGTCAGTTTGATCTCGATAATCTGCTCGATGCCTCGCGCGCTCAGCTTGCATGGCACGCCCACAAACAATCCTTTAATCCCGTACTCGCCCTCGAGATACGCCGCGCACGGCATGATTTTCTTTTTGTCCATCAGAATCGCCTCGCACATCGCAAACGCCGCCGCCGAAGGTGCGTAGTACGCCGACCCGGTCTTCAGGTAATTCACAATTTCGCCGCCGCCTTTGCGCGTCCGCTGCACAATCGCGTCCACGCGCTCCTTCGGCAACAAATCGGGGAGGGGAATCCCCGCCACCGTCGAATATCGCGGCAGCGGAACCATGTCGTCGCCGTGTCCGCCGAGCACGAAGCACGAAATATTCTCCACCGACACTTTCAGTTCCATCGACACAAACGCCGCCATCCGCGCCGAATCCAGCACGCCTGCCATTCCCATCACGCGCGTCTTCGGAAATCCGCTGATCTTGAACGCCGCCTGCGTCATCACGTCCAGCGGATTCGTCACCGTAATCAAAATTGCTTCCGGCGACAGCTTCGCAATCGGTTCCACCACTCCTTTGATCACGTCGTAATTCGCC
>JBAQYT010000109.1:0-9415 GCA_049787175.1 Candidatus Acidiferrales bacterium
TCGCGGAGGTATCCGAACAGAAACTCACCGCGACGGAAGACATGCGCTACGCGATGCAATCGAACCTGGCGATGGCCACGGCATCCTCGTCGCTGCGCAATCTGGCCCTCGAGCTGATTCGCATATCCAATGACCTGCGCCTGCTTTCGAGCGGCCCGAACACGGGCCTGGCGGAAATCCTTCTGCCGGCCTTGCAGCCGGGCTCCTCCATCATGCCCGGCAAGATAAATCCAGTGATGGCGGAACTTACGGCGATGGTCGGATTTCAGGCCATTGGCGCGGACGTGACTACGGCGCTTGCCGTACAGGCGGGGCAGCTCGAGTTGAACGTCATGATGCCCGCCATGGCGTGGAATGTTCTGCATTCGGCGCGGATCCTCACGAATACGGTGCGGGTGCTGGCCACGAAGTGCGTCGACGGGATTCAGGCGAATGAGGAGCGCTGCCGGTACTACGCGAATGCGACCATCTCGATTGCGGCGGCGCTCAATCCGTACATCGGTTATGCGGCAGCGGCGGAAATCGCGAAGGAAAGTGTCAAAACGGGAAGGACGGTCACGGAAATCGCCCTGGAACGCAAGCTGCTGGATCCCAAATTGATGAAAGAGATTCTCGACCCCTACCGCATGACCGAACCCGCCGCGCCCATCGAAGAAGCACGCACCAAGACCAAGAAGAAGTGACGAGTGCCAAGTGATCCCTCGCTGAGCCACTCTCTTCGCTAAAGCGATCATCTGCAATTCACCTTCTACCTGAACTTGCCAAGCAAGTGTTCGAAAATGCAAATTTGGCCGGCAAGAGCGACAATTTCAGCGATTAGAATCATTGCCGGCGCTTTCGTTTGTGTGAGTTACGCCGGGTTCTAATTCTTCATAGCTTAAGCGATTAGGAGCTGGAGGCTCGATATCCGCCAAGGGCGAGCTGGACGATGTGGAGGTGACGGTTTGCGCAGGCAAGTCCTTGCTGGTGAGGACAATGTGAGTGGACGGAGGGTCGGTCCAATGGCCGTTGTCGTCGAGGCACGAAAGAGCTCGGACGGCGCGGAGGACGGTCGAGGAGGTGACAGTAACGTGGTCAACTTCCTCGATGAGCTTCTCGACGGCGATGCGCACGTTCTGGCGGCGGGCGACGTCGAGTCCGGCGGCGCGGGCATGGCGATAGATAGCGTCTACGCCGGTGACTTTGAAAGTTTCGCGAATCCAGTTGGCGCTGGACCAGTTGAGGAAGAAGTCTTCGATCATGTCGGCGTCATCGCGTTGGCAGATCTGGCACCTCCGGCTGTGACGCTCGAAGCCAGGAATGGTTTCGCGGCGGTGTTTCAGCAAGGCGCGGGATGCGGAGCGGGAGGCGCGGGCGTCTTTGATTTCCTGAGGATCCGTGGGAGGGCCTTTAAATAGACCGGCGGCTGCCATATGGCAGTCGTTATGGGTGCGTCCATTGGCTAGGATTTCGAGTAGAGAGGGGGTGGGAACTATTCGGTAGTGAGGACGGTTTTTCGACACGTGCTTTCTCCTTTGAATTGAATGGGTTGGTGGTGACTGGCGGAGTTGGCCTGGGTGGCTTGGCAATTGAAAGCTCCCTAAACGAAAAAAGCCGCCCAGTAGGCGGCGGTGACTTCTCTTACGAAATGTGTGGCTGGCCCTCCAGCCGAGGAGTTATGTGTACCAGAGAGGTAGGTGAAAGTCAAGGAAAAACGTTGGCACGCTGTACGGGAACACTCTAGGGCTTTGAGCGTCCTTCCGTATCTTTAGCGTTAGGCCCAAGTCTTCCAGATGGCAGTCCAATAAAAAGCAAATAGGCCAATTGTCCCGTGGGTGCGGTAAGCGAGGTAGGCAGAGTTACTACGGTAGCGGATCAGGCTACATTGATGGATTTTGCCGGTATGCTATAATCCGCCTCGAATGGATTACATCCTAGCCCACTTGGCCTTTTTCATCGGGTCGTTCTTTGTTCCGGCGGCGTTGCTACTTTTCAACTTTGTGGTGCGCAAGGTAAAACGCTGGCGATATACGGCAGCGTCCGACTTTCTTCTTCTGCTGATGACAACCAGCCTATCCTTCGCGGTAATGGCGGACGATATTTCACCCCTCATACAAAATCTCTACCTGAGGAAGGCAGCCGGTGCCATTTTTATTTTTCTATTTATTTGTATTCTGCTTTCTTGGTACTTGGCTGTTGCCTGGGTCGAACCGAAAATCGACGAGGCTGTCCGGCAAGGTTCAATGCAAGCGTTCCGGTTTCAGGGTAGAATATTCCTTGTATACGCGATGGCGGTTATATTTACAGGTGCCGAATTTTCTATCTTTTGTTATAGGTGACTTATGCATGTATTTCTACCGCTCTTTCTACTTTGCGTCGTCACGGGATTCGTCGTTGCCGCCATATTCTGGCCCCTTTTTGGGCTCTGTGGGGTTTTTACTCCTCCGACTTTTCTAAGGCGCAAAACAGATCTCAAATCCAGCAACATCTCGAACGAGCTGCAAGTCACTTGGGCTCTCGGAGCGCGCGAGCAAGCCACCATTTCGATCAGCAGGGCCCAGTCGATTTACGCTGTGTACGCCGTCGTCGATAGTAACGGAACTGCTGGCCAGGAACGTAGTGGCATTCATAACTGGGAAGAAGCTGGTACTGTGCGCGCGTGGTCACACTAGATGGGCTTCCCGAAAATAGATGTCTGCATAGTTTGCGAGGGTGTCCGGGAGGAAGCCCGAAATAAGCACATTTTGCTCGGCTTTTTCGGTATCGCTCCCTATGTTGTCGTACAGTTGAAGGACTTTAGCTTGCGCGCGACATTATGTTTCGTTTTCTCTGGCGGCCCCGGGGAGGGTTCATTTCGGGTAAGGTTGCAATTGACCAGCCCTTCCGGTGTGGTGTTGACCGGCAATAACTTTCCTTGGGAGATGCCGGGCAGCCTGTCACGGGATGCTAAGGGCACAAATGTCTACATGGCATTTCAAGGTGTTGTGGGTCCCGGAAGGCATCGCGTTTCATTGTTTGTCGACAATGTCGAACATTACGCCACGACTATCGACCTTCAGCCACAGCGGCTCGTTTCTTGACCCCCCGCTGTCCAAAACTAGCGTCGTTCCACTCCGTCAACTATGCAGTGGTCCAGATCCTCCTGGTGGGACGGAACTGGGTAAACCCCAGGAGAAGCAGCGCCCCCTACTAAAAGCAAATGCGGCGAGGCGAGATTCTTCGTCGCAAAGTACGCTCCTCAGAATGACAGCGTAAAAAACTAGGCGCGCGGCGAAGCGAAGCGCGAATTTAGGCTTGGTGGATGGCAGCAACGCCGGAGGAGGTGCGCGCGGCGATTTTCGCCGGCGGCCAGGGTTCGAGGAGCTGCTCCTTGCGATAAATCATGGCGTTGATGTCGTAGGGCGCGAGTTCGAAACCGTGACCGTGGGTGATGGCGTCGGTGGGGCAAGCCTCCACGCAGTAGCCGCAGAAAATGCAGCGCGAGTAATCGATGTTGTAAACCTTGGCGTAGCGGTCCGCGTCGGAGATGCGGTTTTCCGCGGTATTCTCCGCGGCCTCGATGTAAATGCACTGCGCGGGACACGCGGCGGCGCACAAAAAGCACGCCACACATTTCTCCAAGCCATTTTCGTCGCGCTGCAAAACGTGGATGCCGCGATAGCGCGCCTGAAAGTGAACCGGCTCGGCAGGATAATTTTCCGTGGTGGGCTTCTTGAACATGGTGATGAAGGTGACCTTGAAGCCCTTGTAGAAAATACGGAAGGTGCGGAAGAACTCTGTGATGACGTCGGCCATAGGAAACACTTTAACAAAGAGCAGTGACGAGTGACAAGTGACCCTTCGCAAAAAGCCGCTCAGGGCAAGCGAGTGGCAAGAAAAACCAGTGGGCAGCGGTCGGTGGTCAGTGACGAGAAAGGCGTGAACCGTGATTCGCGACCCGTGGCCCGTGAAAGGCGAAAGCGGTTTGCGCGCAAGGCGGCGCAAATTGGAAAAGCGCCAAACTACAAGAGAGCACGTCATTCTCCGGGAGGGACGACAATTTTCATTCCCCTGGCGGGGAGGCTTTTTCTCATTCCCCTGGCGGGGAGACCGGCGCGGGCTCCTTAGGCCCTTCGTGACCGGTCATCGCGGCGATAATTTCGCGGCCGTGGTAGCGGCCGTTTTCGATAAAAATTTCGCCCGTGTATATGCCGCCGACCAGCACCCCGGCGACGTAAATGCCGGGCACGTTGCTTTCGAGCGTTCGCGGATTGACCTCCGGCTTGCGGCTCTTCGGGTCGAGGTGGATGCCGACGCTTTCGAGGAATGAAAAATCGGGATGATAGCCGGTCATGGCGAAGGCGTGAAACGCGGGCAACTCCTCGGGGCTGTTTCCGTTCTGCCCGTTCTGGACGATCACTTTACCCGGCTCGAAGCGCACGACTTTGGTGTTGAAGCGCGCCTGAATTTCGCCGGCCTTGATGCGGTTCTCGATGTCCGGGCGCACCCAGTATTTCAGACTTTTCCCCAGCTCCGCGCCACGATGGATGAGGGTGACGCGCGCGCCGCCGCGAAAAAGATCGAGGGCGGCCTCGGCGGCGGAATTCTTTGCGCCGATGACGACCACGTCTTCGTTCCAGTAGGGATGCGGGTCGGTGAAATAATGCGAGACGTGGGGCAGGTTTTCACCGGGAACGCTGAGGAAATTGGGCAGGTCGTAGTAGCCGGTGGCGAGGATGAGCTTGCGAGCGTGGTATTCATGCGCGGCGCCGCTTTGGCCTGGCGCGCCATTTGCTTCTCGCGTGGCGACGATGAATGCGCCGTCGCGGCCGGAGACTTTTTCAACTTTTTGGTATTGGACCACTTCGATAGCGTAATGCTCGATGGCGCGGCGGTAGTATTTGAGGGCTTCGGCGCGCGTGGGCTTGCCGCCAACGGTGGTCATGGGGAGATCGCCGATTTCCATGCGTTCGGGAGTGGTGAAAAAGCTCATGTTGGTCGGATAGTGGTAAAGCGAGTTACAAAGGCAGCCCTTGTCGATCACCAGCGGGCGCAGCCCGGCACGCTTCGCTTCGATGGCGCAGGCCAGGCCAGTTGGGCCGGCTCCGATACAGATGACGTCATATGTTGAACTCATTCAGTTAGTGTGCGACGGACGGCGATGAAAATTCAACCCTGTTTCGTGGATGGACATATGAGTGGAAAGCGCAGCAGCAAAAAAATGCGATTTCAGAGTCGATCAGAAAATCGCATCGCATGTATTTTCAGTGGGTTGTGGTTTTAGGACTTGTGACGACGAGATGAACCAGAATATCGAATTGGCGCGAGCTTCCGCGCTTCCCGAGGAAGGGGCACCCGGCACGGAGGGCCAAGCTAAGAAATGCCAGACACTATTTCATGTTGGCGTCCCGCAGGAGTTTGGCCCGCCGTTCTTCATATTCCTCGCTGGTGATCTCCCCCGCGGCATATCTCCCTTGCAGGAGTTGAAGAGGCGATTGCATTTGCCGGTAGGTGGTCCGTCTCACTGGCATCATGAAGGAAAAGAATAATATCCAGAGGAAGATCCAGAAAATCCACCAATACAAGTGCATTCCACCAAAGTAATGCATAGCCGGAAGCTCCTTAAGCACAGCATTCTTGAAAAACGGTAATTCGTCAGGCGGCGGAAGCGGAGCACAAGAACCGATCGAAGCCACGTCGCGCGAGCAAACAAAAACAAAGGATTGCAGTGGGTCAGTTTCCGAGTGGCCGAGAAACTACCACTCGGAAACATTTTTCCACAAATTATTAGACCAGCTGCTTGGGTTGTTCTTAGTGTTTGCCGCCCGTTGTATGACCGCGCCCATCACGCGTTTCATTCCCTTTGAAATGGGAAACCTTATCGGGACGCTTTGACGGCTCGGCTTTCTCGCCACGCTCTGGCTTGGGGCCGTTATAGCCGTGGTTTGGATCGAAATGGTTATTGACGCGGCCATGGAAGTCGCTGGAGCCATGAAACCACGGGCCAGCACCAATGAAGACACCACTGGTAAACCATTCCGGGCCGTAGTAACCGTAAGGAGCGCAATCATAAGGAGCAACATCATAGTAGCCGTACGGGCAGTCAGGAGCGACTCCGATGCTGACGCTGACCTGAGCCTCTGCTTTGGGAGCGGTTGCCGTGAAGCAGAGTCCCGCAACAGCAGCTATAACCACAAATGCTAATCCACGCATAAATTCACCTCGTTGTCGTTCGTCGCTACGTTCTCGAACGATTTATCCTAAAGCGATTCACAATGCCGCGACTGCCCCATATTGGACACTTTCAAAATTGACACCCAGCGAAAACGCGACTTGCCCGCCGATCAACACGGTCGAGGACATGCGGCCTTAACCATGAGAACTGTCACCTTTTGCACAGATTCTGGACTCTCCTCTAGGTCAAATGGAATCTGGAATCTTCGGGTGGCGAATTGCGAGTTTCATCTCAGAATCCCTTAAGTTTCGCGCAATGAATGCAAGGCGCTTTGACGCCGTTCAGGATTGACATGATTGAGAAACATTCTCGAGCCGCGCAGGCAGTCGAACGGACCAGCGCCGACGGAAAACCAGTAAGAAACAAAGTACTGTTGGCGATGCCCGATAATGAATACAAGTTGATGCGTTCTGACTTGACGCATATCGACCTGCCGTCTCATCTCAGTCTTCATGAGCCGACGCAGAAAATCGAGTTCGTCTATTTCCCGAACCGGGGAATGGTTTCTCAAGTTGTGGTGACCAAAGACGGCCGGACCGTGGAAGTGGGCGTGGTGGGCAAGGAGGGCTACGTTGGGGCAGGATTAGCAGCCGGCCTGAGCAGAAGTTCGGTGCGCGAAATCATCCAAATCGCCGGCGACGGCTTCCGAGTGATGGGGAATGCGCTGGAACGCATTCTGCGGTCGGCGCCGCAATTACAGACAATATTAAACAGGCATGCGGGGCTTCAAGGAATGCAAGTGGCACAGACCGCGGCGTGCAATCGGCTGCACGACATAGAGCAGCGTCTGTCGAGGTGGCTGCTGATGACGCAGGACCGGGTGGATTCCGGAGTGCTTCCGATCACCCACGATTTCGTTGCGACCATGATGGGTACCGACCGGCCCACTGTGAGCTTGTCAGCGGCCGTACTGCAAAAAAAGGGAATCATAGAATATGTGCGAGGCGCAGTGAAAATTGTGAACCGCAGGAAACTCGAAAAAATCGCTTGTGAGTGCTACGGCGTCATCCGACAATTCGAAGATGCTCTCGGATTGAGGTAGCAATTCTTGCCCGTGTTGGATACCGCACAGACATAACCCTTCGCTCCCGGTAATCTTCCCGGCCTTATTGTATTCCGTTCGGTTTTGCTGTGTGTTCAAAGCGGGGATGGCGAAGAACGTCGCTTACAGCAACGAAGGAAGTCGGTTTGGCGCACAAAGAATCCATGTAGGAATTTCTCTCACAAGGGCGTAACCGCACCAAATCGCGAGGTGTGCTAGGGAGGCCATGCGCCGCGAACTGGTATGGATCGAGAAACAGGAGTTCGGGGGCTGGGCTTGCTCCGAATGCGCATGGGTCTTCGTTCTTTCGGGATCACCCACCGGCAAATCGCTCGATGAAATCCTTCGCCACTACGAGCAGCAGCGCGACAGGGAATTTTCAGCCCATGTTTGCGCGAAACATCCGAGAGACAAGAGCGCAAAAGATTAAATAATTCGGGCCTGCTCCCCTGCCACAGCCCCGCTCCCACCATCGTCCGACGTATCGGCTGACCGCTTGGACTAACGACGGCTGGTGGTTTCACAAGTGAAAGCATAGGACATTGGGTAGGGGGTCAGTTTGAATTGTGACTCCTTGTGTCACGATCAAGAAAATCCAAACTGCCGCACTACCGCAATTGCGCTGCATGGACACTTCGTTTATGATGAAAGTATGAATGTCGATCTGGATGTTCATGATGATACGCACAGCGGGGTGTCGCGAGTGGCGGCGGCCATCGGCGAGCCGGCGCGGGCGCGTATGCTCTGCTGTCTGATGGATGGACGCGCGCGCACGAGCACAGAGCTGGCCATCGTGGCGGAGGTGAGCCCGTCCACCGCCAGCGTGCATCTGCAGCGGCTGAAGATGCAGCGGCTGGTGCGCGTGGCCGCGCAGGGGAAGCATCGCTATTACAGTCTGGAGGGGCCGAACGTCGCGCGGGCGCTGGAAGGTTTGAGCGTGGTGGCGGGCGCTGGAAGATGGCGCGCGAAATTCATGCCGACGACGCCAAGCCGCCTGCGAGGCGCGCGGACTTGTTACGACCATATAGCAGGGACACTGGGCGTTGCGCTGCATGACCGAATGCAGATGATGGGCTGGCTGGCGGCGGGTGGGACGCACCGCCGCGGGGCCTATGACGTAACGGCAGCAGGGGCGAAGGCTCTCGCGGCGTTGGGCGTTGATGCGGAGGCGATGCAAGCGATGCGGCGGCGTTTCGCGTTTGCGTGTTTGGACTGGAGCGAGCGGCGGCCTCATGTGGGCGGCGCGTTGGGTGCGGCGCTGCTCGGAGTTGCGCTGAAAAGGAAATGGGTGGTGCAGGACCTGGACAGCAGAGCGCTGGAGGTGACGAATTTTGGACGGCGGGAGATGCTAACGCGGTTTGGGGTGAGCTTGTGAATTGAAGCAGAAGGGCCGCGAGCTTCGCGTTACGCACGCGAACGGGCGCAGCAAGCAGCGCCCCTACGAAGATACCCATGCTCAAAAGACGAGCATGGGGCACCCGCAAAGGCGCGACGCACAGGCTGAAACCTGTGCCACACAAGGCGAGCATGGGGCACCCGCAAAGGCCACGGCACACAGGCTGAGAGCCTGTGCCACACAAGGCGAGCATGGGGCACCCGGCTACACGGACAAGACCCCACCCTTTGCGAAGACGGCAAAGGATGGGGCACCCGGCGCTGCTCGGAGTTGCGCTGAAAAGGAAATGGGTGGTGCAGGACCTGGACAGCAGAGCACTGGAGGTGACGAGCTACGGGCGCCGAGAGATGCTGACGCGGTTTGGGGTGAGCTTGTGAATTGAAGCAGAAGGGCCGCAGAGGTTCGCGGATGGCGCGAATCTCCGCGCTACACAGCTTCGCGTTGCGCGCGCGAACAGGCGAAGCGCAAAGGCACACAGGCTGAAGCCTGTGCCACACAAGGCGAGCATGGGGCACCCGGCTACACGGACAAGACCCCACCCTTTGCGAAGACGGCAAAGGATGGGGCACCCGGGGCGACGCACAGGCTGAAGCCTGTGCCACGCAAGGCCGCGCTAGGCGGCGGAAGAGGATGCCATGGAGTTGCGCTGGACTTCGGCGAGGACTTCGCGCAAGGCGCTGGCCAGCTCGTCGCGAGAGATTTGGCTGCGACGGAACTGAATGCGGAGATGGTAGGCCGAATCCGGTGAATGATAATCAAAGACGAAGGGATGGGGGCGCGATTC
>JBAQYT010000123.1:0-3970 GCA_049787175.1 Candidatus Acidiferrales bacterium
GGTTTCGATCAGCAGGCTTTGTTGAGCTTTGGTTTGGATCCCACACGCGCTGGCTATCACGGTGCGCGCCTCGTGAATTTCTATTCGCAGTTGTTGGATCGCATGCAGGCCCTCCCCGGCGTCAAAAGCGCGACGATGATCGAATATGCGCCTTTTGATGGCTGGTCGAACAACAATTCCATCTACGTCGAAGGCGCCGCCAAGAAGCCCAATAATCCTATGGTTCGCTCGCAGAGAATCGGCCCCGACTTCTTCGCCGCCATGGGTATTCCCATCATTCTTGGCCGCGCTATCAATCGCACGGACACGGCTGCTTCTCCTATGGTCGCCGTGGTTGACGAAACTTTCGCCCAGAGATTTTTCCCCGGTCAGAATCCCGTGGGTCACCAGTTCAGCAGAGGTTTAAAATTTGATCCCAAAAACGCGGTGGAAATCATCGGCGTCGCCAAGCCCGCCGAACTGACCGATGTGCACTCCGACGTCATGCCTAAGGCCTATTATGCGTACGCCCAGGTCCCTAATTCTCTGGACATGATGTTTTTCGAAGTGCGTGCGCAAGGCGCTCCTTCGGCGGTCGTCTCCGAATTGCGCGACTTGGTGCGCCAGGCCGATCCCGCCCTGCCGCTTATCGATCTGAAAACCCAAACCCAAGAGACCGGCGAAGCCCTGTCGCAGGAACGATTGTTCGCTCGGCTCACAACCGTCTTCGGCCTGCTCGCGCTCCTGCTGGCCATGATCGGCCTCTACGGCACAATGGCCTATTCCGTCACGCGCAAAACGCACGAGATCGGCATTCGCATGGCGCTTGGCGCCAAGCCCGCCGACGTTCTGCGCATGGTCATCCGGCAGGGAATCACGCTCACTCTGATCGGCGTTGCGATTGGCATTATCGTTGCCCTCGGCGTCACCCGCCTCATCAACAGCATGATTTTCGGCGTCACGCCCTATGACCCCATAACTTTCATCACCGTCGCTATCACTCTCGTCGCCGTCGCGTTTCTTGCCTGCTACATCCCCGCGCGCCGCGCCATGCGCGTCGACCCCATCGTCGCCCTCCGCTACGAATGACTCTGTGGCGCAGGCTCTCAGCCTGTGCCGTTGCGTTGGCACACGATGAATTCGCGGTTTTTCAAACTTTCGGTTTTTCACCTTTCAACGGTAGACTTCTTCTCATGTACTCCGCCGCCGTCCTCGACCATTTCAAAAATCCGCGCAACGCCGGTGACTTGCCGGACGCAACGGCCGTGGTCGAAGTCACCAATCCCGTCTGCGGCGACATTCTTCGCCTCGCCGTTCGCTTAGACGCGGGAGCCATCGTCGAGGCCCGCTTCAAAGCCCAAGGTTGCGTCACAGCGCTCGCTTGCGCATCTATGCTGACCGGTCTTCTCGCCGGCAAATCCCTCGACGAAGGCCGCCGCATCACCGCCGCGCGAATTTCCGACGCGCTCGGCGGCTTGCCCCAAGCCACCTTCCACGGCGCGCAACTCGCCTCCGACGCGGTGGCGGCCCTCCTCGCAGAATTGTCGTAGCGAATTTGCTCGGTGCGGACCGCGTGGCTATTCAGAAGTGAATTTTTGCTCGATCAGCAGCGCGGCACAGACCACAATCACGACTATGGTCCATAGCGCCCCTGTGGGAATCTTCCATACACCCGCTGTATCCATGGCAAACGCGAGCGCGACCAGCAGGAAAAACGGCGCGGTGATCATGCAGTGGAAAGTCCGATTGCGCGCGAAATTCGCGACGCAGGCGAGCCCGAGCCCTGCGAACAGCACGGTCAACTGGTATTTCTCAGCATGCAGCCGGTAGATCGCCGCCAGGCCAACCGCATAAAAGACGACGAACGCGCATCCCCAAAAGCAAAGGCTCTGCCACGATGAGCAGCAGTAACGTCTCGCGGGCATGGCGCCGCTTTTAGCCATAGTTTATCGTCACGCAATCTTATAGCGGTGCGGGTGGCAAAGTCACTCAATTCGCCGGGCGCTCTGGCAGCGGACAAAACTTCCCGTGCGAAAATCCTTCCGCCTCAATCGCAAACATGCGATTGAATCGCGCTCGATAATTCTCCCAGGCAATCGCTGCAGTCAATTCCACTAGTTGCCGCTCCGAGAAATCCCGTCGCAGCGCCGCGAACAGCTCCTCCGAAACATCCGCCGGTGTCCGGCTCAGCGCCACAGTCGCGCGCAGCACATTTTTCTCCGCCTCCGTGAAGTTCGCGCTGGATTCGAACCGCCCCATATCCAGAAGCTGCTCTTCCGTAAATCCTTCATTTTTTCTGCCGACGGCAGAATGAATGTCAATTCAAAATGGACACCCCACGAGCATTGCCGTCTTCAGCATCGCTAACCGCCTGAATCGCGCGGGCAACTCGCCCTTCGCTTCCGAGAACAGGTTCATCCGCACGAAACGCCTCAACAGCCTCGGATCATGAGCAAGGATTTTCATTCCTTCCGAAACATGACCGCGCTTCCGTTTCACGAACCAGTAAATCAAACGCACGTGCCACGGCGCTTGTTTCGGTTCCACTCCATGAATGCGAGGCATAAAACCTCCTGGAAGCACGCAACGAATTTCGTCCCTGAAAATTCACTGGCATTGGGCCCGCGTTTCTTTCGAGGGGATTCAGCTCCTTGTCCTTTGATTCGAAATCCGGCGCAGCGACTCAGGATCGTTCAAATTAAGCAGGATGCCTTCTTCCTCCACCGGGACCTCGAGCACGTCCGCCGCATGCGTCTGCACCACCGCCCGCGCGCCAACGTTTTCCGGCGCGGACAGCAATTCCGCGTACATCGTGCTCGGAAAAATCACCGGATGCCCGCGCTTGCCGCGATACGTCGGAATCGCAATTTTGTTTTTCGCCTTATCGAACGCCCCGATCACCCGTGCGACAACCTCCGCCGAAATCAGCGGATGATCCACCAAGCAGACCAGCATTCCTTCTGTTTCGCCTTCCGGCAAGCTTCGAATCGCCGCCTGCAGCGACGAAAGCTGTCCGCGCTGCCATTCCTTGTTGACGATCATCACGCCTTCATTCATTTTCACTCGCGCGCGAATCTCCTCCGCATGCGCGCCCACCACCACGCGCAAAATCCCCGCGCGCGGATGCCGCGTCACCTCGATTAAATGTTCAAGAAATGTCTTGGATCTTATACCCGTGGGCTCTTGATCGGCGGTTATCGCCTCATTAGTCTTCGCAGGGGCGAGCCATGGCTCGCCTTCAGGGAAGGGAACGAGCGCCTTGGGGCGTCCCATGCGCCGCGACTCGCCACCCGAGAGAATAATTACCGCGAGCATCGCTCGTTTTGCAGGTCAGTTCTTGCCGATGCCCCATCCTTCGCGCCCGCGCTGCTCCTGCAACGCAAGTTGAAAAAAGGCGCGAAGGGTGGGGTCTTCGTGCGCGTCATCCCTGCTTCAGCGCCGGCGCTTCATCCAAACGCACCGCTTTGTGCGTCACTCCCGGCGGCGCGTTTCTGCGGATCGCAATCAACTCCGCCGTCACGCTCACGGCAATCTCTTCCGGCGTCAGTGCGCCAATTTCCAATCCCACCGGCGCATGCACGCGCGCGAATTTCTGCATCGTGATGCCTTGCTTTTCGAGCGCCCTATAAACCGAAATCACTTTGCGCTTGCTGCCAATCATTCCGATGTAACGCGCCTCCGTGCTCACCGCCCATTCCAGCACGCGCATGTCGTCTTTATGCCCGCGCGTCACGATCACCAGGTACGCCGACGCGTTCGGCTTCACTTTCTCGAAGGCTTCTTCATAACTCGTGCAAATTTCTTCCGCCATCGGGAACCGCTCCGCATTCGCGAAGCTCGCGCGGTCGTCAATCACGCTGATCGAAAATCCCGCCAGATGCGCCACGCGCGCCAGCGCCGTTGACACGTGCCCGCCGCCGAACAAATACAATTTCGGTTGCGGCAAAATCGGCTCGACAAAAATCTCCAGCGTCCCGCCGCAAATCAGCCC
>JBAQYT010000164.1:0-9800 GCA_049787175.1 Candidatus Acidiferrales bacterium
GTGCGAGATTCCTCGCTCCGCTCAGAATGACAAGCTAGGAGGGTTTGCGCAGGAGACGCGCAAAGAGGAAGGAAACATCTTTCTGAACGACGTACACTTGCACCAGCTGAACGACGCAATCTTGCACCGGGTATACTTCGTTGGTTTGAGAGGCGGTCATTTTCAGGCTGACAATGGCGAGAGCGCGGCTTGCAGTGAAGCTGGAGGCGCGCAAAGAGGGAGAAAAGCGTTAAGACATCGCGGATGAAGCATGCGAGAGGAAGTATCATTGGTGAGCAGTGATTACTGGCCAATTCAACAGTGGAGTATTTCGCGCGAATACTGCGCGCGATAGGTAGAGATAACGCAAATGGGATTTCGAGCTGGGTTTGTGACGATTATCGGGCGAGCGAACGTGGGGAAGTCGACGCTCGTGAACGCGCTGGTGGGGCGCAAGGTGGCGATCGTGTCGCCGCAGCCGCAGACGACGCGGACGCGCATTCAAGGAATTGCGAGCCGCGAAAACGGACAAGTGGTGCTGGTGGATACGCCGGGGATTCATCGCGCGACAAGGGCGCTCGACCGGCAGATGATGCAGGAAGTGAGCGAGGCGCTCGACGGGGTGGACATTGTGGCGCTGATCGTGGATGCGACGGAGGATTTTCAGGGCGCGGACCGATATTCGGTGGAATGGGTGAAGAAATTTTCAGGGCCGGCGTACTTGCTGCTGAACAAAATCGATCGCGTGAAGAAAGACAGGCTGCTGCCGTTGATCGATCGATGGAGGCGCGAGCACGAATTCGAAGAGATTTTTCCGGTGTCGGCGCTCAAAGAAGAAGGGACAAAGGAGCTCTTGGAGAGCTGGATTGCAAGACTGCCGGAGAATCCGCCGTATTTTCCCGTGGACCAGTATACGGATCAGCCGGAGAGATTTTTGGCGGCCGAGGTGATTCGCGAAAAGGCGATTGTGCTGACGCGCGAAGAAGTGCCGCACGCGGTGGCAGTGCTGGTGGACGATTTCGAGGAAGGCGAAAAGCTGCTGAAGATACGGGCGACGATTTACGTGGAGCGAGATGGGCAGAAGGGAATTCTGATTGGGCGCGGCGGGTCGAAGATGAAGGAGATCGGCACGGCGGCGCGGAAAGAATTGGAAGGAATGCTCGGCGCGAAGATTTTTCTGGAGCTGCACGTGAAGGTGCAGCCGAATTGGCGAGAAAATCGCGCGATGGTGAAGCAACTCGACTGGCGCAGACAGCTCGAGCAGATGAGCGAAACGGGCAGTGACGAGTGAGTCTCTGTATCAGGGGTGAGGGATGAGAAAGGGGACTACATCGCGCGGATGAAGCACGCGAAGGGAATAGAAACACAACAAGCTTTTTGTCGCGGCTGAGATGTGGATAAAGCGGGCGGACGAGACAAATTGCCGGAGCGGCGTGAGGCGTGACAAAAGGACGGGTTCGATCGCACGCAAAAAAGCAGCAAGACTTCGCGAGAGCTTGTTAAGCAGACAGTTTTAATGGCGCGCGAAGGGTTCGGCGATGGATTCAACGTCGACGAGTTTCCAGGGCGCGTCGCTGAGATTGGTGGTTAGCGCGACAATGACGCCCGAATCCGGATAGATCATCAACTCGCACGTTCCTCCGACAGAGCCGCCGCTGTGTTCATAGATGCGCTGCCCGCTTTGCGATTTGTGGATGAACCAGCCGATGCCATAGCCGGTTTCCTGGCCTGAGTTAGTTTTCTGCGAAGTGAAAAGCTGATGCAGCGAGTTTTCCGTCAAAAATCCGGGATGAAGCAAAGAGGAACCGAAACGCACAAGATCTTCCGTCGTGGAGAGGAAGCCGCCGCCAGCCCATTTGTAGCTATTGTCGACATAGGGAGCGTTTTCGTCGGCGCCGTCTTTTTCGCGTTCATAAAAGCGGGAGCGCTGCGCGATGATGAGCCGGTTTTCGTCAGGCGCAGTGTCCACGAGGCCAAGAGGCGTGAAAACGTGGCGCTGCATGTAGGAAAGAAAATTTTCGCCGGAGGCGGATTCGATGACAGCACTCAAGAGATCGAAGCCGTAGCTGGAATAACTGAACTTTGTGCCGGGCGGCGCAACGAGAGGATCGTTTTCAAATATTTTCAATCCTTCCAGCACCGAGTCGTAATGCTGGGCGATGAGAAATTCATCACCTTTGTAGTGGCGGATGCCGGCAAGATGGCCGGCAAGCAGGCGCGGAGTAATTTTCGCGCCCTTATCCGGAAATGACGGGACGTATTTTTGCACGGGTGCGTCGAGATCGATCTTGCCCTGTTCGACGAGCTGCATTAAGGCTGCGGCAGTAAGAGTCTTGGAGATGCTGCCGATGCGAAACTTCGTGGTGGGCCACGCGGGAACGCGTTCTTCGAGATCGGCGTAGCCGAAGCCTTCGGCGTAGACAAGGTGGCCGTCGACGGCGACCGCGACGGCGAGACCAGGAATGCCGCGCGCAAGGAGGTCGTTGCCGATGGCGTGTGCGTGGGCGCGCGCTTCTGCGTAAGGCTGCGAGGCGAGAGCAGGAGCCGCAGCAGTTTGCGCGAAAACAATGGGAGCGCTGAAACCGCTCAGGCAGAGGAACAGAAAAGCCATGTGCCAACGTATTGGTGCGCAGACAATTGAGTTTTTCACTCTAACCTCCAGGCGGGCGGCATTCTACACCGAGTGTTTCTGTTCGCCCATCCGCGGAAGAAAAAAGGCCCGATTGCAACATGATGTGCATGACCGGCGATAACCGCAAGAAACTTAGGCGGGAGGTCACGCGTTTACGCAAAACTCGTTATCCTAGGAGTACAGCAAAACGGACAATGAAGGAGATCACTCATGCACACGAGCCGACGTGAATTCCTGACTGGCATCGGCGGCCTGGCGGCCCTTACGATTCATGACGCAAATTCGGAAACCTGGTTGCCTCCGAACTCAACTTCGTCTCCTGCGACTGCTCTTCCCGCCAAAAACGATTTTGCGATTCCCGAAGGCGTGACGTACATCAACAGCGCGTTCATTCATCCGATGCCAGTCGCGGCAGCGCAAGCTCTTCGAGAGTATGCGGACGTTCGGTCGGAGCCGGGGATCACGTCAAAGCTGCATAACGTGGACGTGAAAGCCGAGTTCGCCGCTCTGATCAACGCGAAGCCTTCCGAGATCAGCTTCGTTCCCAACACCAGCACAGGAGAAAATCTGGTCGTAAATGGCTTAGGAATTCCACACACCGACGGCAACGTGGTGACTGACGCTCTGCACTTCGAAGGCGCGCTCTTACACCTGGGAGAACTGCAGAAGCGCAACGGACTGGATCTCCGGATCGTCCAGGCGCGCGACTGGCGAATCGATTTGCGCGACATGGAGCGGGTGGTCGACAAAAAGACAAAATTAATCGAAATATCGCTCGTGGCGATGCCCAATGGCTTTCTGCATGACTTAAAGGCTGTTTGCGACCTTGCTCATGCCCATGGCGCGTATGTCTATGCGGACATCGCCCAGGCGGCAGGCAATATGCCCATCGACGTGCGGGAGACCGATGTGGATTTCTGTGCATGCTCCAGCTTCAAATGGCTGATGGGCGATTTCGGACTTGGCTTTCTGTTCGTAAAAGAGTCGCTTCTCGATCGAATGAGCGCATGTCCACAGTATGGGTATTCCGAAGCACAAGCGCTCGATTCACATTTCATGCCGGGCGATTCTCCCGCCGATTCAGCATACACGTGGGAGCTTAAAACGGATGCGGGAGGGCACTTCGAAGTAGCCACGCCAGCGGTTGGCGTAATGTTTGCTCTCGGGCAATCGCTGCCATATATCCGAAGGCTTGGCGTCGAAAACATTCAGGCGTACCGGCAGCCAATGATCAAGAAGCTGCAACAAGAAATGCCACGACTCGGATTCGAACCACTGACGCCCGCGGAGTCCACATCGCCGGTGGTTGCTTTTGCCGTCAAAGATTACCAACCCGTTTCAGAGCGCCTGCGTCAGGGAAACATAAACGTCAAACTCGCGCGGAACTATATAAAAGTGTCCCCGTCGGTATTCAACGACATGAATGACATCGACAAACTGCTCGAAGTCCTCGCTCGGTAGAATAGGCGCATCGATATCCGTTGGCTCCGAGGCGCGGGAAAATCCGTTGAGCCCGCCGATACAAGCGAAGATTATCCCTGTGCCGTGTGTGCGCGGGAGCGTTCGCCAAGAAATAGAGTCATAGCGCGCGTCGCGGGGCCGGCGGGGAGATGCGTGGTGAGATGGCGCGCAAGGCGTTTGAAAAGAAAAAGGGTGGTGCCTGGGCCTTCGGAGATGGCGTGCGTGCGATTGGGAAAGGCCATGAAATCGAAGGATTTTCCGAGCTCGATCATACGATCGACGAGAAGTTGCGAGCCGGCGAAGTGGACGTTATCGTCGCCGGTGCCGTGCATGAGCAGAAGCTTTCCCTTTAAGCCTTCGGCGAAATTGACGGCAGAGCTGGCTTTGTAGCCCTCGACGTTATCCTGCGGGAGGCCCATGTAGCGTTCCTGGTAAATCGTGTCGTAGATGCGCTGATCGGGGACGGGCGCGACGGACATTCCCACTTTGTAAATCTCCGGCGAACGAAACATCAAATTGAGAGTATTGGTGCCCCCGCCGCTCCAGCCCCAAACGGCGACGCGATCGGAATCGACGTAACTACGTTCGCGGGCGATGGCGCGCACGGCGGCGGCTTGTTGTTTCGAAGAAAGCACGCCGACAGCGCCGTAGATGCATTTGCGCCACTCGCGGCCCTTGGGCGCGGGCGTGCCTTGGTTGTCGACGCTGGCAATGAGATAGCCTTCGTTGGCGATGGCGCGGTGGAAAAGCGCTTCCGCTCCGCCCCATCTGTCCATGACGGTTTGCGCCGCAGGTTCGCCGTAGACGTTGAACAGAATTGGATACTTGCGCGAAGGGTCGAAATTCGCGGGCTTGACCATGTAAGCGTCGAGCTTCACGCCATCGTCAACGTCGACCTGGAAAAATTCCGCGGGCTGGGTGACGAGAGATTTGATCCGTTGGCGCAATTCGGAATTGTCGGCGAAAACACGGACGCTGCGATGGTCGGGAAGGGTGACGAGTTCGGTGACGGGCGGCGTATCGAACCTGGAAAAAATGTGAAGCGCCCAGCGGCAATCGGGCGAAAGTTCGTACATGTGGACGCCGGGAGAATCGGCGGGAGTGACTCGTTCAGGCGCAGAGGAGCCGTCGAGGCGCGAGCGATAGAGATAGTGCTGCGTGGCGTTTTCGGGCGAGGCGATGAAATAAAGGAATTCCTCGGCGGGATCGACAGTGAGAAGTTGGATGACGTCAAAATCACCGTGCGTGATGAGCTGCGGCTGGCCGCCGCTGCGCGGAATAATGTAAACATGATGCCAGCCGTCGCGTTCGGTGGCCCAAAGGAAACCGTTGTGGCGAGGGAGGAAACGAGTGTCGTCGTTCACGTCGACCCAGGCTTTGTCTTCGTCGCGAAAAATGCGGCGCGCACGGCCAGTGGAGGCGTCGGCAAGGTAAAGGTCATTGATGTTTTGCGCGCGATTTATGTGCTGAAAGAGAATTTCATTGGAATTTTCAACCCACTGGATACGGGGAATGTAAGATTTTTCGGAGTCGGCGGTTACTTCGAGCCACGTCGTTTTCGCGTTATCGATTCCGACGACGCCGATGCGAACGTTGGAATTGGGAGTGCCCGCCGAGGGAATGCGATAGGTCCACACCTTCGGATAGACGCCATATTCAGGGTAGGGAATGTCTGCGATTGGCTCACGAAAACCGCCGCCAAGATTGTTGATCATCGAGAATTCACGCACAGGAGTGGTGTCGAATTGAAAGTAGGCGATGCTGCGGCCATCGGGGCTCCAGCGGAATCCGTCGCGCACGTCGAATTCCTCTTCGTAGACCCAGTCGGAGGTGCCGTTGATGGTGGTAGCGGAGCCATCAGTGGTGAGCGCAATGATCTTATGGGTGCGAAGGTCTTCCACGTAGAGATTGTTCTCGCGAACGAAGGCGACGCTGCGGCCATCGGGCGAGAATTTTGCAAACATGAGCGAGGAGGGAGCGGCATTGCCGCCGAGTTTGTCGAGTTTTTTCGAAGCGCGGTCAAGAACCCAATAATCGCCACGAGTGTTTTCGCGCCAGATGCGCTCGGAATTGGTGAAGACGAGAATTTGGGTGCGATCTTGCGACCATTCGAAGTCGTCAATAGAGAGCGGCTGTTTCGAGCCGGCAGGAATTAGTTCGGCGGAGGAGAAAAGGACGGTGCGCGCGCCGGACGC
This sequence comes from Candidatus Acidiferrales bacterium, assembly GCA_049787175.1. Taxonomy (GTDB): domain Bacteria; phylum Acidobacteriota; class Terriglobia; order Acidiferrales; family UBA7541; genus DAHUXN01. The sequence continues at coordinate 6,268 of JBAQYT010000164.1, forward strand.
AGCGTCATAGCTGGCAAGTTCCTGCTTTTCGTCGTCACCATGGGAACGTTCGAGCACGGTGTAGGATTTGCCGCCTTCTTCCCAGCGAATCGGGCCAAAACGCCTGGCGGAAAATTCGCCGGAGAAGATGCGCTCGATCCATTCGTCAAGCGAGCCGGGAATCGATGCAGGCTCGGAGGATTGCGCGCTGGACGAGATGTGCGTACCGCGCGGTGCGGGCTCAGCCTCCCATTCGCGCAGAGGCAGAAAGCCTCCGGCGATGGCGGCTCCGGCTCCGGCGAAAGTAGACGCGCGAAGGAAAAGGCGACGTGAGATGCGAGGATCGCGTTCCATGCAAAGCTCCTCCAATGGATTATGACCGCGGCATTGTTACGCGATGAGCGGTATGTGTCACGAAGAATTTGACAGGGCTAGGCCAGTGAGACGAAGCCGGTGCCGCATGTAAGGCGAGCAGTCATGCTTCCCGTGACGACGTCCGCGGCTGAAAAAGTGGGAATTGACAGAGACGGGCGGGACGGCGATAATGATTCGTACGAGTTGCGCCTACCTTAGCTAGGAGGAATCGCGGAAGCCTTGGTGACGCGCCCGAAGTATGTGTTTGTAACGGGTGGCGTGGTTTCCTCTCTCGGCAAAGGAGTGGCGGCGGCCTCGATGGGCTGCCTGCTGGAATCACGGGGCCTGAAAGTCACTCTCCAGAAGTGCGATCCCTACCTGAACGTTGATCCTGGAACAATGTCGCCGTACCAGCACGGAGAAGTGTACGTGACGGACGATGGCGCGGAGACGGACCTTGACCTGGGGCACTACGAGCGCTTCACGAATGCGAAGCTGACGCGCGACCATAATTGGACGACGGGCAGAATTTACGAGTCGATTCTGGCGAAGGAGCGCCGCGGAGATTATCTCGGCAAGACGGTGCAGGTGATTCCGCACGTCACGGATGAAATCAAAGCGGCGTTTCGCAAAGTAGCGGACGACGTGGACGTGGTAATCGTGGAAATCGGCGGGACAGTGGGAGACATCGAGTCGCTGCCATTCCTGGAAGCGATCCGGCAGATGCGGCTGGAGTTGGGGCCGGAGAGTGCGATTTATGTTCACCTGACACTGGTGCCGTATATCCCCACCGCGGGCGAGCACAAGACGAAGCCGACGCAGCACAGCGTGAAGGAATTGCTGAGCATTGGAATTCAGCCGGACATTTTGCTGTGCCGCAGCGACCATCCGATTGCGCCGGAACTGAAGGCGAAGATCGCGCTTTTCTGCAACGTGAATCAGGCGAGCGTGATTTCCGCACCGGACGTGAAAAATATTTACGAAGTGCCGATGTCGCTTGCTGCGGAGGGATTCGACGAGCAGATTTTGCGGCTGCTGCATTTGGAAGCGGCGCCCCGCGACATGTCGCAATGGCTGGCAATGCTCGAAAAATTGGAGCATCCCGATGGGGAAGTGCGCATCGGCGTGGTCGGAAAATACGTGCAGCTTGAGGATGCCTACAAGAGTTTGCGCGAAGCATTGATGCACGGAGGCTTGCCGCATCGTTCACGCGTGGTGATCGAATGGTTCGAGTCGGGCGAGATCGAATCGCTGGAGATGGCGGAACAGCGGTTGCGGCATGTGGATGGGATTCTGGTGCCGGGCGGATTTGGGAAGCGCGGAATCGAAGGAATGATTTACGCGATTCAATATGCGCGCGAGAGGAAAGTGCCGTTCTTCGGGATTTGCCTGGGGATGCAGTGCGCGACGATCGAATATGCGCGGCACGCGGCGGGGTTGGCGCAGGCGAATTCGACGGAATTCGATGCGCAGACGCCGTACCGCGTGATTTACAAATTGCGTGAGCTGCTGGGCGTCGACGAAATGGGCGGGACAATGCGCCTTGGCGCGTGGCCCTGCAAATTGGAAGAAGGCTCCTTTGCCGCGCGCGCGTATGGCACGACGGAAATTTCCGAGCGGCACCGGCATCGGTACGAGTTCAATCGCGATTACGAGCCGGCGCTGACGAAGGCGGGATTCAAGATCACGGGCAAAACGCCGGACGGAGTTTACGTCGAGATTATCGAGGCACCGGACCATCCGTGGTTCCTCGGCTGCCAGTTCCATCCGGAATTCAAATCGAAGCCGCTCGCGCCCCATCCGCTCTTCGCAGCATTCATCGGCGCCGCCGCCGAAAACCGCAAGAAGCGCGGCACCGCCCAGCGCGCCGCCCACGTTCCTGCTACTTCAGCCGATTAGGAGTGTTTTTCTCTATGATGTAATCAGGTCACCAGGGCTGGCAGGCTCGAGTCTTGCCGGCAGCAAACGCATCGCCCACTCATCAATCGCCCTACCGTGAGTAAATTCACAAAGAAGTTTGTTGCAATGCGGGCAGTTGAATGATTCCCACATTTCAATCTCATTGCGTTTGAGCGCGTTGTCGCAGAAGGGGCAAATCATCGCCGACGGGGCACTCGCGCACGCTTACGATGCCGCTTGGGCGCGATGGATCGAAATCTCCGTGCCGTCAACTTCGTAGCCTTCGTCTGCAACGGTTTTCTGCGCAGCGGCGCGAAGAGCCTCCTCATCCGCATTGCTCGAAAGTTTGACGTGGCGCCGGAGCACCTCTTCGCCGTTCACAATGCGAACCAGCCACTGCGATTTTTGCGAGTCCCATGAAACTTCCACGCGATCAGCTCGCATGACTACCTCCCATGGTGTTACGTTTACTCTTTATCCGGAAACGATGCAAGCAGGCCGTAGCGCTGGTTAGGCGAGCCGGGACATAGGGCGAAATGAGTAAGGCGAGATTTGAGGCGTTTTCGGATGGCGTGTTCGCGTTCGCGATTACGCTGCTGATATTAGGAATTGCGCTGCCTGCATGCAAGAGTCCACCCCACGACAGTGAATTGCGGCATGCGCTGCTGCATTTGTGGCCGAACCTGTTGGCTTATGTGCTCAGCTTCGCGGTCATTGGGATCATGTGGCAGAACCATCACGCGCTGTTCCGGCTGGTGGAGCGCATCGACCGCAGGACGGTTTTCCTGAATCTGATGTTGCTCGGTGTGACAGCGTTCATTCCGTTTGCGACGTCGACGCTAGGCACGTACCCGTCGATGAGTTCGTCGACGTTCCTCCACGGGGTTGACGCTGACGAGCTCCGCAATCGTTTATAACCTGTTGCTCGCGCACCTTGTGCGTAGCGGCGCGTTTCATGCAAACGTCAGGAAGATGATGATTCGGCAGACAATGATTGCCTATCGCGTGGGACTGGCAACATACGCCATTGCCATGTTGGCTTCCTTAGTCGAGCTGGTACTGAGCTCTGCGCTCTATTTGCTGGTTGCTGGGTCTTTTTGATTCCACGCGGCGTGGACGCCGATCTCGCGAGCAAGTAAGCGTGCGTGACAGGACGGGTTGACGGGAGCGACGAGCGGGCATTAAGATTACCCATCTTACGTTTTTGCAGGTTCCATCCAGGATTTCCGCAGGACTGGGAGCTTGGTTAGAGTTCGTTGGGTGATGGCAGCATAAAGGGTGCCAATCCATGAGCGTGCTAA
>JBAQYT010000188.1:0-15033 GCA_049787175.1 Candidatus Acidiferrales bacterium
TCGGCAGCGTCGTCGCCGTCGCGCTTGGCGATGTCTTCAATGTTCACCGTATCGCGCACCAGCTCCGGCAAGGTGCGAATCAGTTCTGGGCACGAATCCGCGATCAGCCATTCGTCCGCGTCCAGCATTTGATACATCAGCATCCACCCGCCAATGCGATCGTTGTCGGCGGGCACAGGACGAGGCAGGCCGGCGGAGTGGAGAACGTCGCCGATTTGCTCCGCGATGGAAGCTTCGTCGGTGCGGCGCGCAAATGCGTCGGGCGAAAGATAAACCGCGTCGATCTTCTCGGCGCTGCCGTCGCGCGCGCGAGAGCGCTCGATGATTTGCGCGGCAAGAACACGCGGAGAAAGGTGCTGCGCCATGAATTCGCGATACGTCACCGTTATCGCTGTGCGGGCGGGCGCGGCGGCGTCCGCGACAGGCGACGCCGCGCGCGTTTGCGGAGAAGAAGGGACAGCGTCACCGGCCCGCGGAACCCAGGCGTTTTTCGCAGACAGGCCATCGCCATGTCCATGCGCGTCGGATTCACTGAGCCGGTGACGTTGATCCTCCATACAATTTGGCGCGAAATGTGAAATGGAATGTGGCGCCGCGGTGTGCCAGTAGACTGCCGCGGGATGCTCGAATCCCCAGTCGACGGAGATCCAGCGCGGCCACCATTTCGCGGCGTTGACGCATTCCGCGCGAATCACGCTGCGCGACGGGTCGAAATTCGTGAAGTATTGCCCGGCAAACACGCTCCAGTCGCCATCGAGAAACGCGCGGCGGTAAAAATCCGGGAGCTGTTGCAGCGATTTCAGGTACGACGGATCGTTGGCGTAAATCGGATTGTCCCAAACGCGCGCGGCGATGAACGCGTAATCGGCGGCGTCATATTCGCGCGGATCCATGCCGGGCGCGGGTTGCTTGTCGATGAAAAGCGACTTCACCCAGGCGTGGCCGATGTTTCCGGGATTGGTTGCGCCGGCCATGTTCGGAAACGCGCGGCGCACCGGGCAGCGGTTGCGGCTGGTGAGAAATTGCCACTGGCGCAGCGTGAAGTGCGTCAGCTCATCGATGCCGATGAAAAGAAATTCGCTGGACTGATACTGGTAGATGTCGTTTTCGGATTGCGAGTAGCCGAACCGCGTGGTCGAGCCGTTGCGCCACGTGACCGTGTGTTTCGCCTCATTGAACGACGAATACAGCTCGCGCGGCACGTCGCGGCGGAAATACAGCAGCAGCGAACCTTCGAGCTCGGGGAATGTGCGGCGCATCAGCAGCGTGTTCGCGTCGGGAACTTCGTTGGCTTGAACAATCGCTTCCATCAGGAGCGCTTTGGATTTTCCCGGACCTGCTGCGCCGCCAAACAAACGATACTTCGCCTCGCAGTTGTGAAATTCGCGCTGCTTCGGAAACGCATGATAGTCGAGGGCGCGTTTGATTTTTTGCCCAGGCTCCGCGTCGTCCTCAACGCAGCTCCCGCGAGATTCCTGCTGCGTTTTCTGATTGTAGTCGTTGAGGAAACGGTTGAATCCATCCAACACTTTGAACATAAAGACGGTCGCCTCTGCGGACCGTCACTCGCCTGGCGCTTCATTCCGGATTGGACGCGGCACGTCGTGGACAATTTCAATGGCCGAAGTTTCCTGCGCCGCCGTGCGCAGCGATACCGGGTCGAGGTGACGGGCCGCTTCTTTCAAATAATCCAGGAGGAGTTTATTGTCACTGGACTTCTTCGATTCCGCGAGGCAATGAATTTTGAAATTCAGCAGCCAGGCGATCTTCCATTCGTCCAGACCGGCTTTTCTCATCGCCGCGCGAAGACGCATGCGGGGGCGAGGCTGCGCTGGCTCCTGCAGTTCGCTCACAGCCTCAATGATCGCCTGGTCAGCCGCATTCATTCTTCGCGGGCTTTTATCCGCTGGTTCGCCGCGCTTAGGCTTGCGGCGTGCGTTTTCCTTGGACGTAGGCATCAACGCTGCTTCACCCGAGAATCTGCACGGTGACGCCGGAGCCGCCGGAAATGGCGCTCACCGTGGCGCGAATGAAATTCCCGCGTACGCCGGAAACCGTGCGCGCTTCGCCGGCGGCTGCGGTCGATGTGTCGATGGTCGTGTATTGTGCCGCCACGTCGCTCATCGCAGTCTGCAGGGCGATGGAGACGCTCGCCGGCGCTGTGCCGAATATCGTTTGCCAGCGAATGGTGCGGCCATTCTCTGGGAAGCCGGAGTAGTTCGGCAGCGCGAATTGCTGGCTGGCCTGGCCGGCGGAGGGCGACTCGGAACTGAAGGCGAGCGCCACGTCGCCGGGATAAATCGAATTGGGCGGATTCTGTGCGTTGTAATCAGGCACGAAAACCTCCGAAAAGTCAGAAGTTGGAAGCTGGATGCTAGAAGTCAGGGAAAACAAACTGTTTGAGTTGCCGAAAGGTACGGCAAGTCACGGCAGCCACAAGAAAACAGGGCAAATCACGGGGGAAACAGGGCAAAAACACAGAACGCCAGCAGGACGCTGGCGTTTGAAAAACAGGTTTTGCTTTGGGGCGACTCGTGAGGCCCTTACGAGTCACACGAATCGAGATTACAAGAAAATCTTTTACGCTTCCCGGAAAAATTTGTCAAGTCCTTTTTTGTGTAGCCGAAAATCGTCCAAGGTGGAAATTTTCTAAACCTCGAAATTTGAGCAACTTTTGAGGACCGCCTGCCGCAAAACAAATTGCAACCGCAGACACCGGTGACTATGAGAGCCGCGAACGGTGTCAAGACGACGCGGCTGGAGGTTGGCACGCCGCACGAAACACGCGACGGCGCGTGAAAAGGAAATAGAGCGCCACGCCAAAAATGATTATAGAAGAGCCGAAACCGAAGTCCCGGAACAGATTCGTATGCATGAGATTCAGCGAAGGAGCCGGCACAGCTCCGTCCGGCATTTTCATTCGCGCGAGGAAGCTTTGCACTTGTGTCTGCAGCTCCGAGTTGTATCTGGCACGCGCGGGCGAAATGAACATCAGGCCATAATTTGCGATTTGCGCCATAAGAAAAGCGATCAGCGCGTCAAGCCCCCAGGACTTCCGCCACAGAATGGCCGCCCCGAAGAGAATCGGAGCAATTCCGTAGATGATGAAGAATGCGTTGACGCCCCAGCCATGCACGAGAAAACCGAAAACCATGAGGGGCGGTGTCATGCCCATGAAGCGTGCGTTTAGAGGGGCGAGAAACGCAAAGACTCCGAAAAGAATTTCCAATACGGCGATAACGCGAACGCTGAGCGGCATCTGCGGCGCTGGGACGGGATGCGCCAGCGCAACTTCTGGCTGCACATTAACGCTTACCGGCAACGAAGCGGCCGTGACCGCGTCCAAGGGAAAAACGGGCGCGGCGCTGGCCGATTCGAATTCGAGCGCGACGCGCGGGCGCGTGAAAAGAATAAGCCACCAAATCGAAACGCCCAGGGGAATGAGCATCCCCGCAATGACACCTGCGATGACGGTGTGTGCGACCGCAGCAGACACTCGCGGATCCGAAGGTTCTATCATCACTCCCATCACCGCGCCAACCGAACCGAGCAGCGAAAATCCAGCTCCGAACACGCCGATGACAATCATCAAAATGCGGCCCCATGGACGGCGTTTGAACGCGCCAATGCCAGTGACCACGCCACACACCACCATCAGCAGGTAGAAGGCGCCAAAGACGATCAATATGCCCCCGACCGGAAATGGGGGCTTCGGTTGCGACGCCATCCTCAGAGCGAGCGCCATCATCACTGCGAGCAACGCCAGCAGCCCGCTGCCGAAGAACAAAACGATCGCTGCGGCGGTCACTCCGCCGGAACGCCTCATTGTGTACCGCCGCCCGTCGGCGGCAGCGGGTGTGGATGATTGTAAGCAAACGTAACGCGGAACCGCGCGATAGCGTCGGGAAAATCTTGCGGAAGCGCATGAAATGGCGCCGACTTCGCGATGGCGAGCCGCGTGGCGTCGTCGATGGACGGATCCCCCGAGGAACGCATGAGCGAAACCGCTCCTTCAACGCCACCGTCGCGGTCAAGCGCGAACACAGCGATGACTTTGCCTTTTTTCTTGCTGGCGGAGGCGGGGATTGCATCCAACAAGGCCCGCGCGGTCGCGTCCGCGAATGCATGGATAAACTCGATCCAGCCCTGCGCGTTTTTTACGCCGGAGATCTCGATGGTTTCAGTGAGCATGACGCGAGACGGAGAGCCCGCACTCGCCGCGGCAACGTTTGCCTCGAAGAGAATGTCGCCATGGCGTGTCACCGTGAAATTCGGCTCGCCCGCGGGCTGCGGAACCCCGGGACGCTCCTGCTGCGGTGGCGCGAGCGCAGATGCTACGAACCCGGTCGACAAAATCAAGGCGGTTATAAGAGATGCACCGCAGAAGCGTTTCATGGCGTGTTCCGGGGCCCCGGGCCGGACGCAGAGGAAACCGGCGGCATTGGCCTTTCCTTGAGCGCCGCCTGAAGCCCGCGTTTCATTGCATCGACGGAGTCGGAGGTCGCGCGGATGATGCCGTCGCGATCGAGGACAAAGTAGGTAGGGATTGTGCGTATGCCGAACCTGTGACCCAAGTCGCCGGTTGAGTCGATAAATTGATCTCCGTCCATATGATGCTTGGCGACGAACTGAGTCCAAGCGGCATGATTTCTATCCAAACTGATGCTCACGATCTCAACCGGCTCGCCGGCATATTGCCTGCGCAGGTATGCGAGGTCTGGCACGGCGTCGCGGCACGGCGGGCACCAAGTGGCCCAGAAGTCGAGTACCACTACTCTGCCGTGCAGAGAGTCGTTAGAGATTTCGCGGCCATCCGCCGTCTGGAGATCGAAGTCTGGCGCAACGAGCTCACGCGCCCTCTCGGGGTCCGCAATATAGTAATGCGCTTTCCTTACAAGTGAAGCCGCTGGGTCTTTCGATGCCAGATAGGTGTTGAACTCCGCAGCACCCTCCGCATCGCGTCCCTGCTTCATCAGTGCGTAGCCGAGATCGAAATGAGCCTCGCCAACCAATGGGTTGAGTGTGACCGCCTCCTGAAGTTCATTCACAGCCTGGGCAAGATGCTTATCTTTTGAGTCGGAAGCTTTCTCCGTGAGGAGAACCCCACAGAAAAGATGTGCCTGAGCGCAGACGTCTTTGTCGTTCCCACAGATTTTAGCTGCCCTTTGAGCCTCGTCGAGAGCCTTCTCCCCATTATCGATGCTATGCTCGATGCCACCTTCACGAAGCAAGCAGAGTGCGCAAGTGCCGTGCGATAGTTTTTCGGCGCTAGCATATGCCTTGAGAGCGTGAGCGTAGTCCTCTTTGGCCACGAACGCATCGCCCTGGACAATGAGTGCAGAGATCGCACTAATATCCGTGGGCTTTTTATCGTTCCCAGCGCACGCTGAACGTATAACAAACACCCCAACAGTAAACGCCAGTGCCATCAAAACGGATCGGGATCGCATGGGCAGTTCCCTCCGCGCCGCGAACAAGGTTATGGCAGCGGCCGTGGGCCGCCACTCGCAGCGCGATATACTGCCGGGATATTACCCTCAGAGTTTTGCTAGGGCAAGCGTCGCGGGCTCACCCTGCGCGCACCGCGGCAACGCTGGAAGAAATGGAGCCAGCGCGGCCTCGCGCAATTTACCCGGCTTGCCGTGCGCGCTGTTGCTTTGCGAAGGAAACCGCCGGTGCGCGAGATGGTTCAGCCACCCTCGCGCGTGTGCTATGGTGAATTGATATGCACCGAGCAATATGGTTCGGCCGAGGCGCTGTGGGCGCGGCGCTGGCGGCGCTGTTGCTGATGCCGGCGTTTACCGCGGCGGCTCAGCACAAATCCCACCAGGCGCCGCAAAAAAAGAAAGAAGCGCCCACCGGCGCGCCGTTGTGCCAGGCGAAGGACATGACCGTCGAGGTGCCCCGGGACTTTCTGCAGCTCGTTGTGCTGAACAACTCCTTCATCGCCCGGGATAATGCCGTTGGCGTGATGACGTTCCAGAATTATTTTCCACAGGCGATCCAGGAGATCGCGCTCGTCGCGGAGTACGACGATCCCGGCGGGAAGCCGATTTTCTCGGCCGTTTTTGCCGCCTCCGCGACGCAGACGACCACGCCGACGTGGTTCGCGACTTATTTGCCTTCGCAATATGAAATTGTGCCGTGGAAGCAGGCTATCGCTCCGCGCGCCACATTCACGTTGGGCGCAACAAGCGGCATCACCACATCCGAGTGCCCGGCGCAAATCAATGTCACGCTGATGCACATTCAATTCGCCGACGGAAAGGAAATGAATTACTCGGCGCCCGGCTGGCAGCTTCCCGCGCAACCCGAACAGATTCCTGGAGACATGGAATTTTTCGCTTCGGAGGCGGCCCTGCCGGAGGATTTTGTGGTGAAGGTGCACGTCCCCGCGCCCCTTGGGCCAATTATTCCGCCACCGATAGTCGATCTGGTCGAGGGCCGCCGCGGATCACTTTTCGACCAGATCCGCGATCAGATGGAGGAATGGCGATTCTGGTTTGCGATGCGCAACGGTGCGAGCGTCGACGGAGACCAGACGTTGCTGATCCGCGTGCATTCGCCGAAGGAACACGCGGCGCCGCAGGTGTTCTGGATCGCGCGCGACGACGTACCGCAACCTCTCGGCATCATTGATTTGATTTCCCAGTCGATACCAGGCAAATGGGCAGTGTATTACGGTGGCGTGGATCTCTCCGGCGACGCGCCAGCGCAGGCGCAGTAGTTTTTGGACTCCCGCTTTGCCCCGCTCTTGTTACGGGCGCACTCCGCTGGAGGGCGCAGCCGCTTCAAGCCCGACGCGTTCCATCGGCCGCCACACCACGTCGCCGCGCGCGTACTGCCACATTCCTTGCAGGCGCCAAATCAAATGCAGCTGGCGGTAGGGGAATTGTTCGAGGAAGCAGAAACAAATCAGCCGCGCGACGTCGCGCCAGTTGTTGTAACGGCGGTAGGTCACTTCTTCCTGCAACACAGCGCCGACGGAAATCATCGCCGCGAAGAGGTAGCCGTAAATGAGGAATTCGATGAAGAATGTGCGGCTGAGCATTCCCAGAATCGCCGCGAGCGCGATCGCGATGAGCCCCACGAGTTCAAGCACCGGCGCGAAGAACTCGAAGATCCACATGTAGGGCAACGCAATCCACCCGATGCGGCCGTATTTGCGGCGGAAGAGCATGTCGCGATTCGGCCAGAGCGTGTCGACGAGGCCCTTCTGCCATCGCGCGCGTTGCCGCCCTAGCGAACGCACCGTGGGCGGTACTTCCGTCCAGCAAACGGGGTCCGGAACGAATGTAATGCGATAGTCTTTTTTTTCTTCGAGCATCTTACGATGAATGCGCGCGACAAGGTCGAAGTCCTCGCCAATCGCCGTGGCCCGATATCCGCCTACACGCAGCACGATGTCGCGCCGAAACACGCCGAAAGCGCCGGAAATAATCGTGAGCATGTTGCCGCGCGCCCATCCTTCACGGCCGATGAGAAACGCGCGGAGGTATTCAATCACTTGAATGATGACGAGCGGACTCTTCGGCAAACGCACGCGCCGAACCTTGCCGCCGCTCACTTCGCACCCATTGAGCACGCGTACAATGCCGCCGGCGGCGATCACGCGTTTCGGGTCTTCCAGAATTTTCACCATAATGCGCATCAGCGCGTCGGATTCGAGCATCGAGTCGGCGTCGACCACGCACGTGTACGGGCTCGTCGCCGCGTTGAGGCCTGCGTTCGAGGCATCCGCCTTTGAGCCGCCCGCCTCTTTGTCAACCACGATCAGCCGCGGCTCGCGCATGCTGCGGTAAACCCCGCGGACGGGCGCGCTGGCGATGTGCGGAATGTAGAGCATGTGCGCCGGTTCGAGCTGATATTCTTCGGTGAGCTTTGCGAGTGTGCGGTCCTTTGATCCGTCGTTTACGATTACGACTTCGAGCTCCGGATAATCGATGCGCAGCAGCGAACGCACCGAGGGAACGATCGACGCCTCTTCATTGTGCGCCGGCGCAATCACCGTGATGGGCGGCGTAAGCGGCGAAAGCTTCATGCGTTCCAGCCGCAGCGACGCAAGGTGCTGGTGATGCGCGCGGCTCGAAAGCAGCGCGACAATCAGAAGCGCGAGATAGACGAGATTCGACGCGAGGTAGTAGAAGAAGAGCGAATCGTTCAAGAAGTCGAGCACCGTTCGCATGTTAGGCCGTCTTCTCGGTTTTCTGCGCGGGCGAAATCCGCATCATCGCGCCGAGTTTCTCCGCGCCGTTCTCGAGCGCTTGCAGCAAGCGGAGCGATTCGGCGGGCGCGCCTGGGCCGGTAGCGGATTCCAGTTGTTCGAGGAGCTTTACGAATTCGCCGGCGCGGTCCAGCTCGGCAATCAATGCCTGCAATGCATAGGCGTCGTGCGTGTCGAGGACGTCTCGCAGCACGCTGGCGCAATCGGGCATGCGCGCCAGCGCCTCGGCAGCGCGCTGCCGCACGTGCCGGCTGCGATCGCAAATGCCGCGCAGCAGGACCGGCAAAGCGCGTGTCTCTTGAAATTGCCCCAGGCTGGTGATCGCGCGCAGACGCACGAACCACTCTTCATCGGCGGCCAGGCCGTCGAGCGCCGCGAACGCGAACCCAAAATCCGCATGCGCCAGCGCACGCGCCACCGACGCGCGCACTTCGGGTGAACTATCGTGCGCCAGCAAGAGCAGATCGTCGCCAAGCGCCAGCGATGCTGTTTCCGCCATTACGCGCGCGAGCACTTCGCGAACAGCGCCATGCGCCACATGAAGGTACGGCAGCAGGACTCGCGGATTTCCGCGCGTGCAGATCATCAGCGCATTCAGCAGCGACGTGCCTTCCAGCGCCAGCTCGCGCGTCACCACTCGTTCGAGCATGGCTTCCGCGGCGGTGGCAAGTCCGGTTCGCGCCAACCCGCGCACAGCCGCCAATTGCGTAGCCGCGCGCGGATCGTCCAGCGCGGCTACCAGAATCGGAACCGCTTCCGGCGCGCGGGTTCGTCCCAGGCGAACCAGCGCAGCCTCGCGCCGCCATCCGTGCAACTGGCGTGCGTCCACCGTAATCCGATCCAGCAGGCCCGTACGCCGCAGGAAGTTCAGCAGTTTTTCGCCCTCGTCCGCGGGCGCCGCGTCGAGCCGGTCAAGCGTAAGCGTGATGATGGCCTCCGCATCGCCGTGCACCGCGCGCCAGTCATCCGCGGGAATTTCGCCGGAGACAATCTGCTCCCACCTCTGCCGCACGTAGAACTCCGCGCTCGCCAGCCGGTCAAAGTAGCGCCGCCGCAGCGTGCGGCGCACGAAGATGAATCCCACCAGCGCGAAGATTCCCAGCACCGAGAAAATAATCGCTCGGACAACGAAGGCCGCGGAACCCGCGCTGATCGCTTGCAGCCCCGAAATGTCAGAACCGTATGCCATAGCTCGCGCCGTAAATTCCCTCGGAGTTTCCGCCATTGCGAATCTGCCACGCAAAGTAGAAATTCGCGTACTGCCGTTCCGTGAATCCCAGGCGAAATCCTCCGCCATACGTTCGCGAAGCAAATGCGCTCACCTGATCGAGCTCGTTGAAATTCTCCGAGCCGACGGCAAAGGTGACATTTGGCAAGAACCGCTCCGCGCGCACACGCGGCAGCGGAAACTCCAAACGCGTGTATCCTGACGGCTCCCACGCAACCGGTGTGCCCGCAAATCCGCTGCGCGCCCCGCTCGCGGAAAACGTCCAGCGATAGTCGCGCGCCATATCCAAAGCGGCCGTGCCGGTCAGCACCAGGACGTGCGCGCCGGCGTACCAAAGCCAGTGCTGGTTGTAGGTAGTTTCGATTCCCCGCAGCGGTGCGCTCTCCGAAATGCGAAACCCGCGGTCGTATTCGAAGTACGCCTCCGTGCGCGGAATGATTCCCTGCGCGTTTCCCCCGCCTGCTCCCAGCGTCAGCCAGTTGCCGCCCTTGAAACGGTACGCCGCCGCGCCAATGGCCTTCTGCGCATCTTCCCCGAATCGTTGGTAAGAATCCGCTTCCGTGGAGAAAATCCAGCGATCGTTCGGTTTGGCGACAAACACAGCGGTTTGCGTGTTGGCCGCGTTGGTGTAGTTGAACGTGTCCGTTTCATTGGTGAAATCGAGCTCGAAACGCGGCGGCAATTCCAGCGAGCGCAAGCCCGCCGCGGCTTCGTCGTCCGCCGCCAAAATGTTCGCCGGCTCGAGCCCGCGAGCTTTCAGGAAGTCAGCGCGCGCCTCTCTGCGGCGATTCAGTGCCGCCAGCACGCGCCCGCGCTCGTTGTACACATCGGCGCGCGGCGGCGGAATTTGCAGGGCGGCGTCGAGTAGCGCGAGCGCCTCCGCGTCGTGGCCGTCTTGCGCCTCGAGCGTCGCCAGTCCAAGCAGATAATCGCCATCGCGAGGGGAAAGTTGCAGCGCGCGGCGGTAGGTTGTTTCGGCCTCCGAGTGGTGGCCTGTCCACGCCAGAAGCTGCGCGCGCCAGCCCAGCGCGTCCGAATCATCCGGGGCAACTGCCAGCCGCGCGTCCACTATTTTTTGCGCGCCCGCCAAATCATGCGCCGCCACGCGCTGGCGCACTTGCTCGAGCCAATCCTCCGTACTTTGTGCGCTTGCTTTCGTGCGCGCTTGCGCCGTCGCTTGGGCGACGCTGACATTCTTCTGCGGAGGCGCTGCTCCTGCTCCCTCACCGCCATTCGCTTGGGCACGCGCGGGGCTTGCGTTGACCGCCAAGAAAAACAGTCCCGCCGCTCCTATCAACACCCACCGGCGGAGCACACCTCTAGTTAGGCAAAGATTCATCACTGATAACACTGCACACTGCGAGCCAGACTGCATCTCAGGCGGGCGTTGGTGGCGTTCTGATAACGTCGCGCTTACTTCTTATGTTTGTTCAGCTTGTAGCCATCGCATCGTGGGCGTTTTTCCGTACTCGCACTGCAATCACAAGCGGTGTCTCAAATTGACGATATGTGTCACTTTGCATCATAGGTTCAGCCGCGAAATGTCCGCTATCTCTCAAAAAAGCAACGCTTTCCGCGTCGTCGCCAGGCGCAAATGTATGGCGTGTCGCCCTTGCCGAGATCGTTTTCCGCTCTCTTAAATGCGCCCGTGTCTTTGATTCGCCAGGAAATGCAACGTGGCACAGGCGTTTCACACCGATCGCTGCTTCCCGATTTCAACTTTTTGTTGGAAGTGAGCGCCACACGAAGTTCAGATCCTGTGTAGCGCGTGCAATACGTATCCAGCCGTGCCCGAAGCGAAATCCGTCCATCCATGCGCGATCATCGTTGGCGCCAGCGATTTTCGCAGCGCCGCCGTAATGCCAAAAACCAATCCAAGGAAGAAAATCGTAAGCATCAGGGCCCATCCTTGATAGCCGTGCCGAGCCCGAAAACCAGCGCCTGGATCGCCACGGCCACGCCAACGCTTCCCGTCAGCCGCCGGAGCTGCTCCTGCAAATACCCGCGAAAAATGAACTCTTCGCAGAAACCCGCCGAAATCGAAAGGAGCGCCCAGACGGGCAGGTCCAGCGCTGAGTGCGGCACAAGTTGCTGCACAACCTTCGCTCCCGCCGTTGAACGGAAAATGGCGGACGAGGCTCCTTCCAGCGCAAGCAGGATCACCCAAACTATCGCGGCGATTCCGATGTCGCGCCAAACGTCGCGTCCGCTCGCCCACCGGGCATGGATGCGTTCGCGAATCGTGCCGCCGCGCGCGCGCATGCCCGCGTAAACATAGAGAAAGAGTAGCCACTCCTGCACCAAAGTCGCCACGTAGGTAAGCAACCGCGCGCTTTCCGACTGCGCTCCAGCCTGCGAACCAGCAACAAACCGCCGCGTGGAGAAATATGACACCGCGGAAATGCCCAGGATAATGAGCACGAAAAGAATTGTGTGCCACAGCGGAGCGATCAATTTGCGGTCTGGCGGCGATTCTAGGCCGCCTGGGATTATTGGCTGTATGGCGTCGGCCATTCCGTTTGTGCCTCCCCGCAACGAGCCCACTGTGTTGTACGGCTCGCGCAGCGCAGCAGCCTAGCTTGCGCGCGATGCCACGTCAATTTGAATTGCGGAGAGTTGCTAGCCTGGAGCCGAAAGCTAACGACAAATGCAAGCCCGGCCGCGCCTGGACTTCCAAAAGCGAGGAATGATGGAGGAACTCAGGCACCGGGGCAATCACGAACGGCCGTGGAAAAACCGCTGTCGCCAACTCTTCAGGAACAATGGCATCCGTCCGAACGCCCCAACATAGTGCCAATGGCGGAGGGAAAGAATTCCGATCAAAACAATAAGAACGGCGAGACCCAATGCGATGAAATTCATACAAAAAGCCTCACCAAGAGAATAGCACCCTTGCGCGGGCGCCGCGCCCAAGACTACTCATAGCGCAACGCCACCATGGGGTCGACGCGCGTCGCGCGCCGCGCGGGAATGTAACACGCGGCCAGAGCGACAACCGTCAGCAGAATCACAACGCTTATGATTGTCGCAGGATCGCTCACGTGCACGTTGTAGAGCATCGATTTCAAATAGCGGGTCACACCCAGCGCCACCCCGATGCCTACCGCCGCGCCCACAATCGCCAGCAGAATTCCCTGCCCCACCACCAGCCTCAACACGTCGCGCTGCTGCGCCCCAAGCGCCATGCGAATGCCGATTTCGCGCGTGCGCCGCGAGACTTCGTACGAAAGCAACCCATACAGCCCAATGCACGCCAGCACCAGCGCCAGCACGCCGAAAAATCCCGACAGTTGCGCAATCATGCGCTCCTGAAACACCAACTGATCGATCAGTTCGGTTTGCGTGTGCACTTGAAAGACCGGCAAATTGCTGTCCATTTGACTCACCACGCTGCGCACCGCCGCGGTGATCGCCGTGGGATTTGCCGCCGTGCGTAACTCGAAACTCGTGTTGCCTCCGCTCGACGGCACGTACATCGTCGGCTCAATCGCGCTTCGCAAGTCTTGATACTTCGCGTCGCTGACTATGCCCACGATTGCCCATCCAGGACTCGCCCAGTCTCCCTTTTCCGGATCGGCTTCTCGCTCGCCGAAATGCTGCCCCAGCGGATTCACTTTCGGAAAATATTTTTGACGAACGTCTTGTTGACGATCACCGGCACCGGCGCTTCATTGGCCGCGCTCGCTGGAGGCGTTCCGGAAGCCGCTGCGGTCGCCGCGCTCGGGCTTGCCGTGCCCGCTTCCCTTGCTTCTTGCGCTGCTTCCCGCGCGGCCTCATTTTCTTGCGCCACTGCCGCCCCAGCGAAGTCGGCGGAATTGAAATTCCGCCCCGCCAGCAGCCGCATGTGCATTGTGGAAAAGAAATTCGCGCCCACGGGCATGTAATCCGCGTCCGACTCCTGATCCTTCGGCGTTCCGGGAAGATGAAAGCCCGTGTCCCACAAGCTGCCGCTCAACAGCGTCATGTTGGAATAACTGACCGATTCCACTCCCGGCAGCGCCGCGAGCCGCTCCTGCAAATTCCGGTAGAACACATCTACTTGCGGAGTTTTGTAGCCGATCAGTGTGGGGTCCAAACCAAAGGTCAGCAGGTTTCGCGTATCGAATCCGGGGTCCACATTTTTCAGGTTTTGCAGCGTGCGCACCAAAAGCCCCGCACCCACCAGCACCACCACCGCGAGCGCTACCTGCGCAACCACAAGCCCGTTGCCCAAACTGAACCACCGGCCCGCGCGTCCCTCTGCCGCGGAACTTCCCGTGCCCTCTTTCAGGGAGGGCGTCAAATCGACGCGCGTCCCCCGAAACGCCGGCGCCAGGCCGAAAATAATTCCCGTCAGCACGGCGGCAGCGAATGTGAACGCCAGCACGCGCCCGTCGATGCCCGGAGAAAATCCAAACGGCTCGTCTGAACTGCTCGTGAACAGAGAGACAATCGCGTGCGTGCCCCAAAGCGCAAACAAAATTCCCAGCGCCCCGCCCACCAGCGAAAGAAAAACGCTCTCGGTAAGCAACTGGCGCACGATTCTTCCGCGGCCCGCGCCCAGCGCGAGTCGCACCGCGATTTCTTTTTGCCTTGCCGTCGCGCGCGAGAGCAGCAGCCCGGCCACGTTCGCGCACGCAATCAGCAGCACGATTCCCACCGCCATCATCAGAACGTACAATTCCGTCGAAATATCCGTCGTTGCGCCGGTCAGCCCGTCCTGCGCCGGCAGCGCCGCCACTTTGGGATCGTCCGCCGGCTTCGAGAGCGGCTTCGCGCCGTGCAGCATCTCATTGCGGAAGAGCGTCGTGACCGCGGCCTGTGCCTGCATTCGTCCAACACCCGGCTTCAGCCGTCCGATGATCACCAGCCACCAACTGTAGATGTCCGTGGGACGCGCCTTCACCCACGGATGCGGATTGATCTGCGGCAGAGTGGAAAGCGGCAGCCACGCGTCGAAAACTCGTCCGGGGCTCAAACTGTCGAATCGCGCGTCAGCCACGCCGATAATCGTGAACGGCACATTATTCAAGCGAACCGTTTTGCCAATGGCCGATAGCGATCCACCAAACTGGCTCTTCCAATAGCCGTAGTTCAGCACCGCGACCGGCGGCGAGGAAACGCTGTCATCGTGGGGCGCAATCAGCCGCCCCGCGGCGGCGTGAACACCCAGCAAGGGGAAGAATCCCCCCGAAACGCCTTCCGCGCTCATCACGCTGGCGGTGCCATTTCCGCTGAGGTCGAGCTGGCCCGCATTGGCAAATGCCGCGACGCTCGAGAACGCATCGGCGTGCGCGGCAACGTCGTGAAAAAACGGCTCCGAGAACGAACAACTCGACGATGGGCCCTCCCGCTCCCGGCGTTGCGTGCAATCGCCGTAGCTGCTGCTGCTGTGCATAGCCGGCGATTTTTGCGCGCTCCACTTCAGCACCACCAGACTTTGCGCGTCCTGCACCGGCAACGCCCGCATCAGGATGCCGTCAATCAGGCTGAAAATGGCCGTGTTGACGCCGATGCCCAGCGCCAGCGTGAGAATCGCCACAGCCGCAAATCCCGGTGACTTGACCAGCATGCGAATGCCGTAGCGCAGATCCTGCAGCAG
>JBAQYT010000208.1:0-4758 GCA_049787175.1 Candidatus Acidiferrales bacterium
AAAATCGCTCGCGAGCATCGGAACCGTAACGATCGTCGCGCCGTCGCACGAACGCAGCGCAGCCGCGCAGTCGCTGACGCTTCGCCAGCCTATTTTCTGCGAGCAGATCGCGGAGCGAGAGTGGTCCATCGAAGGAACGCCTGCCGACGCCGTCATCCTCGCCTTCCACACACTACTGCCTGCGCGTCCTGACTTGGTCGTCTCGGGCATCAATCGCGGCGGCAATCTCGGCGAAAACGTCTATTACTCCGGCACAATCGGAGCGGCAATGGAAGGCGCGATCAACCGTGTTCCCTCCATTGCGATTTCCGTTGCTTCACGCGTGCGCGACGTGGATTTCGCCCCCGCTACAGATTTCGTTCAACGATTAGCTCCCTTGGTGCTTAGGGAGGGCCTGCCGAAAGGAGTTCTATTGAACGTGAACGTTCCGAATCCTTGGAACGGCGGCGTGCGCTTCACGCGCCAATCGCCAAAGATCACGCGCAACGTTTTGCAAAAAGGAGAAGACCCTCGCGGCCGAACGTATTACTGGCTGAATGAACAAAGGATCACGGAAGACATCGCCACAGATACAGATCACGCAGCGATTTTAGAAGGCGAAGTTTCCGTCACTCCATTGGTGATCGATCACACCGACACGCCATCGCTGAATCATCTTTCGCACTGGAAGAAATTGCTCGAAGAAAAATAGAGCGCTATGTGTGGGCGTTCTGAATCAAGCGGTTGCGCATTGCCGCATCACCGGCCATTTCGATGGCGGTCCACGCCATCGCCAGCGCGCCTTCCATCACTGCTTTGTCCGCTTCTTCGGTGATGCAATGCGCGGTGAATTCCGGCTGGTGATTTCCCGCCGGCAAGGAATTAATTCCAATCATCGGATGAATGGATGGAATAGCGTAAGAAACATTGCCCATATCCGTCGATGCGGCAAGACGCGACATCGCAGGACCCAGGTCAGGGAATTTTCGGCCAGCCGCTTCCGCGTTGCGTTTGTAAATCAAGCTCATCTGATGATCGTAGCGAACGTCAGCATACGGTTTATCGCCGCCGCGAATTTCGAGTTTGCAGCCCGTAGCGAGCGCACCCGCTTCGAAACAGCGATAAACTTTGGCGCGCACTTCCTCGAGTTCCGCGAGATTTTCTCCGCGGACAAGGTATCTTGCAGACGTATGCGCCGGCACAACGTTTGGCGCGTCTCCACCATGCGTAGTGATGCCATGCACGCGATCGGTTGACCGTAAGTGCTGGCGCAGCAGGCCAATCGAAGTCTGCGCCACGGTCAGCGCATCGGCAGCATTGATGCCCATTTCCGGAAAAACCGAAGCGTGCGCCTCTTTGCCGGTGTAATGCACGTCGAACATCGAAGCAGCGATGAGATGCGCCTCCAGCATTTCGACAGGCGCAGGATGCACCATCATAGCCGCGTGCGCGCCGGCAAAAGCGCCGCGCTCCAGAAGCACAACTTTGCCACTCGCGTTTCCTACTTCTTCCGCCGGCGTGCCAATGACGCTGATGGTCAGCCCAACATCGTTCGCGACGTGCGCCGCCGCAATTCCCGCGCCGACGGCCATGGCTGCGATCATATTGTGCCCGCAGGCGTGGCCGATTTCCGGCAGCGAGTCGTACTCGGCGCAAATAGCAATGTGCAGCGGGCCGTTACCTGCTTTTGCGGTGAAGGCCGTCGGCATATCACAGATGCCGCGCTTTACGTCGAAGCCCGCATCAGTCAATTCCTCGGAAAGCCATGCGCAGGCTTTTTCTTCCTCGAATCCGAGTTCAGGATTCGCATGGATGCGATGGCTAAGCGAAAGCATTTTCTTCTGCGCGGCGCGAAGCCGCTCTTGGGCGCCGATTTTGGGATTCATTTTCTCCATAACATTCCCGCCTTAGCTGGCATGGCTTGCTTCCGCAAAATTCGCAGCGGACATTTCGCCGCATCGCGCCAACCCCGTGCTTAAATCCGCGTACAACAGCCGGTGAAACAGATGCTCGCCCGCTTCGCGGCGCACGGACAACCGGCCTGCTTGGTACGCCCGCGAATGCAAACCGCGCTGGACGGCCTCGCAGATATCCACGTCTTCCTCTTGCACGCGGTGACTCACAGCAATGCTCTTCCGATTGTGGTCGCCGGCCGCTGCGTCAACCTCCGCGAAATAAAAATCGAAAATCACGCGGCAGCGATCGATGGAGAGGGGCAGGACAAGATTCGTGTCCAAATATCCCTCGTACCAATTCAGCATGAAGTTCGGATATTGCCAAAAATAGTAGGCGCGGTCGCCGTGACGCGTGGCCGCGGCATCGCCATCAGCGCCG
This sequence comes from Candidatus Acidiferrales bacterium, assembly GCA_049787175.1. GTDB lineage: Bacteria > Acidobacteriota > Terriglobia > Acidiferrales > UBA7541 > DAHUXN01. Next base: position 2,314 of record JBAQYT010000208.1, read on the forward strand.
GGATTTGAGGTTTTCACGGGACTCGACTGCAACGAGAAGCGATCCGCGTTTTCAATGGTGTAATTCGCATATTCCAGGACGCTGTTCAAACCCTTGTGAAGATGCGGGACGTGATAGCCGCCGTCCAGATAATTGTCGACATAAACTTTCCAGTTGCAGTTGAGGTCGTAGGCGCGGCGCTCGAAAAAACGCAGCGAGTTCAGCCTCAGCGGCGTTACGCGTTCGATGAGGTTGCCGAGAAAACCTGGGAGAGATTCGGCGGCGGAATCGAGATTCACGAATACAAAATTTTCCCAAGTCTCCACGCGCACGGGGACCAGGCCATTCTTGCTGCGATCGAAATCGCAAACACCGTCAAAATCGGGAGTGCCTTTGAGCGCTCCATCCATGCCGTAGGTCCAGCCATGATAAGGGCAGCGGAAATTCGTGGCGTGGCCTGAGGGCTGAGTGACAACCGCGGCGGCATGATGCCGGCAAACGTTATAAAAAGCGCGCAACACGCCATCGGCGCCGCGCGCAGCGATAATGGGTTCGCCGTCGAGGTCCGCGGTGAAAAACTCGCCGCATTGCGAGACTTGATCGACGCGGCCGACCATCTGCCAGGTGCGATGGAAGATGGCGCGTTTTTCCAGCTCGGCGATGCGCGCATCCGTGTACCACGCAGACGGAATCGTGTACGCCTGCGCCAGTGGGGCACTGTCGTTATAGGCGCGGACAATATCTCTTAGCGATTCCATTTGCCGACCTTGCGCACCCATTTCGGATCAGAATTATCAGCCCAATTATGGCCCGGATTCACTGGCTTGGGAAGCCTTCAGCGGTCCACAGCACGCTACTGCGCAGCTCGTTCGACCTGTATCATAAGTTCAAGGAGGCGCAACGGCCGACATGCATTGGGAGCGTTCAATCCAGCGCGTGGTGAAAAGTGAATGCGCGTTTTGCGCGATCCAAGATGACGCAGCAAATTGCGCACGCGTTTTTGAAGACGAAAATACTTTCGTGTTTCTCGACCACCGGCCGCTGTTTCCCGGCCATTGTCTGCTGATTACCAAGCGGCACATTGCAACTCTTGCTGAGCTTCCCTCTTCTTTGGTGCACGCCGTTTTTGACAATGTGCGCATGATTGCGATTGCCGTGCGGAATGCCACGAATACAGAAGGAACTTTCGTAGCTATAAATAATGTTGTCAGCCAGAGCGTTCCGCATTTTCATGTGCATATTGTGCCGCGGCGAAAGGGAGACGGCCTCAAAGGATTTTTCTGGCCGCGAAAGAAATACGAGAGCGATGAGCAAGCCGCGGCTGTGGCCAACGCGATTCGCGAAGAAATTGCGCGGCTGAAATCTCGCTAGGGCGAGGATTTCGCCAAATCGACGAATTTACGAGGCGAACAACGCGCCCGTCACGGCGTTTTCACGATGATGTTCTGGATGCCCCGCCCCCGAAGCATCGAATTAAAAGCAGTGACGTCTTTCGACATGAGTTGTTCGGTTTCACTGCGATATTGGTCTACTTCTTTTTTAAGTTGGTCGTTGACCGCGATCTGCTGGGCAGTCGGCGCGAAATCCGAATCGCTTACTCCCTGTCCAAGATAATTGATTTTTTCGACAAGCATGGACTCCCACCGCACATCATCTTGTCCCCGGCCGGTGGTCTTGAGCTGCAGCATGTGCCCCTCGAGATCGACAAGCTTATTGCTCAGCTCGTCCGCAGAGGAACGAAGAACTTTGGAATTCTGGTCATCGCCGAGCTGATTCTCAAAGTCCGCAAGCTGGGCGCGCACCGATTCGATCTGATTCACGGTATTCGCCATGGTGTCCATTTCGTCGCGAATCACCATCATCAAGCGATCCTGCGCCTGGATATCAGCAACCGTGCCCGTTGAATGAGGGTCCTTCAGCACGTTCAGCTCTTGCGCGTATTCGTGGCCGTTGACAATCAATTTCACTGTATAGGTTCCCGGCGGCGCGAGCAGAGAGATGGGATCCACACCCGGCGCTGGACGCCATCCTTCCGGTCCAACGGTTACTTCCGGGGCGTAGAGCGGGCTGGTGCGGAGGTGAATCGCCTTGCTCGGCTCGAATTTTAGATCCCACCATACACGATTGATTCCTGCATCTTTTTTACCGTCAAATGTCCGGACCGTCTTTCCGCTCGCGTCCTGGATGGCGATCTTCACGTCGCCCTCAGCAGGACTTTTCAAATAATAGTTGATCACCACTCCGAAGGGCGGGTTGTGGCCCGCGGTGGGATCGTAAGAAACGGCGGCCGGCTCAGAGACGCTGCGGAAACGATACGCATCACGCGGCGCAAAAAGACACGCATCGGAAGACAGCGCATCGGGCGTCCATTCCTCCAGCGGAGTCACATCATCGAGAATCCAGAAGCCGCGTCCGTAGGTAGCCAGCACAAGATCATGAAACCGCGGCTGCACCGTGATCCAATAG
>JBAQYT010000210.1:0-21480 GCA_049787175.1 Candidatus Acidiferrales bacterium
GGTGCGGGAATGGCGCAGCACGTTGATGCCGTGAATGCATCCGCTACACTTTTTCCGATGCTGGGCATCGCGCCGCAATTGGGCCGCACGTTCAATCCCGAGGAAGACCGCGACGGCGCGGCAAAGGTTGTGATTCTGAGCGATGCACTTTGGCGCAGCGCGTTTGGCGCGGATCGCAATGTGCTTGGCCGGTCGATAGCCTTGGACGGCGCGCCCTATCGCGTGATTGGCGTGATGCCCGCGGATTTCAATTTTCCGTATCCCGCCACGCAAATGTGGGTACCGCTCGCTTTGCCTTCTTCCGCTCTCATTTCCGGCCAGCGCGGAAACAAATGGCTGCAAATGATTGCCCGTGCTGCGCCCAGCCTCACGCCGCAGCGCGTGAACGCCGCTCTTGCGTCAATCAGCCACGGATACGCGGCTGCTTATCCCGATGACTATCCGGAAAAAACGGGCTGGCATTTTTCCTGCGCGCCCATGGTCGAACAGCAAACGAAAGCCGTCCGGAGCTGGTTGCTGCTCGCGTTTGGCGCTGTTTTCTGTGTGTTGCTCATCGCCTGCATCAACGTTTCCGGATTGCTTCTGGTACGCGCCAGCGTTCGACGCGGCGAGTGGGCGGTGCGCGCGGCGCTGGGCGCTGGCCCCATGCGCTTGGTTCGTCAAATCCTTACCGAAACGGGATTGCTGGCGCTGATTGGCTGCACGGCGGGAGTTCTGCTGGCCGTCGCGTTGGTCGGACTGAGCAATCGTTTCGGCCCAATTCATCGCACCACGATTGAGCCGTGGACTTTTGTCTTTTCGCTCGGTCTGTGCATCCTGGCCACATTCCTCGCCGGAGTGCTGCCCGCAACCACGTTTTCTCGTTTGCCGCTGGAGCAGTCGCTGCGAGCCAGCGGTCCGCGCACATCGGCCGGAGGCAGCCACTGGCGGCGCATCCTCGTCGCCGGACAACTGGCCATCGCCATCGCATTGCTCTTCACGGCGAGGGCGCTCAGCCGCAGCTTCGCGAATTTGCTGGACGTTTCGCCGGGATTTTCCGCGGAGAATGTTTGGACCGGCAGCATCCAAATGCCAGAGAGAGGCTCCACACCACCCCAATTGTTCGTTCGATTCTTTGAAAACTTCGCCGCTCGCATCTCCGCGCTTCCCGGAGTGGAATCTGCTTCAGCCACCGGCGCGCTTCCGTTCTCGAGCGGCGGATTCACCGCCGATCTCTATTTCCCGGGACGTCCTGAAACAGCGGTTCACCCCGCCGCGCGTTACAACATCGTGCTTCCCGGATATCTCGAAACGATGAAGATTCCGCTGCTCGAAGGCCGTACCTTCACCGCCGCCGAGGGACCAAACTCCCCTCCTGTAGCCGTTGTGGACCGGGCATTCGTTCAAAAATATTTTCCCCACCAAGATCCCCTTGGAAAATTAGTAGCGAACAACGGCCATGGCTTTGTCGGCAGCCGTGACCATCCGGCAACCATAATTGGAGTGGTCGGCAGCGTCGCAAATCGCGATCTGGCGGAACCCATGCTTCCTGCAATCTACGTTCCCGCGGCTCAGATGCCGCGGAGCGCCATGTTCATCGTCGCGCGCACGAAAGGAGACGCGGACATCACTTCCAGCGTTCGTGATACGTTGCGAAGCATGGACAGCACCGTGGCCCTCTATGACGTGGAAACCATGCCCGCACGGATACTCGATTCGGTGAAATTGCGGCGATTTATCGCCTGGCTTCTGGATAGTTTCGCGTTGGCCGGTGTTCTGTTGGCCGCGTTGGGTCTATATGGCACTCTCGCGCATCTGGTCGAGTTGCGCCGCCGAGAGATTGCCATTCGCATGTCGCTCGGCGCGTCGGCCGGCAGCATACGCTCACTCATCGCACGTCACAGCTTGTCCATTGCATTCAGCGGACTCATACCCGGCGTGATCCTTTCGTTTTTTGCCATCCGTGCGACGCGAAGCTTTCTCTTTGGCATCTCACCTCTCGATATGGGGACCGTCGCCGCGACCGCTCTCGGATTCTTCACGCTGGCTTTCGCGGCCTCGTGGATTCCGGTACTCCGCGCGGCGCGCATCAACGCGCTGGCCGCCCTCCGCGAAGAATAGCGCCAGCAACGAGCGCATTTTCGTCCTTCTATAAGGAATCTCCCTCTTGCGGGTTGTGCGGCGCTTCGGTTACAACATTCTCGATGGATGCGGAGATCATCGCCGTAGGTTCTGAGCTGCTCACGCCGTATCGCCCCGACACCAATTCCCTCCTCCTCACCGCAGAGCTGAATCGCCTGGGATTCCGCGTGCCCCGCAAGCACGTGGTGGGCGACCAGGACGACGACATGCGCGAAGTTTTCGCCAGCGCGCTTGAACGCGTTGAAGTGGTTGTTTCATGCGGCGGCCTGGGGCCCACGGCGGACGACCGCACCCGCGAAATCGTCGCGGACTTGCTCGGGCGCAAACTCAAGCTGAACGAAACAATCTTGCGCGGCATTCAGGAACGCTTCCGCAGCTTCGGCCGCACCATGCCGGAAGTGAACGCGCGCCAAGCGATGGTTCCCGAAGGCGCGGAGGCTCTCGAAAACACACGCGGCACGGCGCCGGGACTGTGGATCGAACACGGCGGCAAAGTCGTGGTGCTCCTTCCGGGGCCGCCAGCCGAATTGCAAACCATGTTTGTGCGCGAAGTGAAACCCCGGCTCGCGCGGCGCGGTGGCAACCTGCGCTTGTATACCCGCGATCTGCGCATCACCGGATTGCCAGAATCGGAAGTCGACCAGCGCATTTCCACGATCTACACTCAGTATCCTGGTACGGAGACAACCATCCTCGCGTCGCCGGGTGAGATTCAACTTCATCCGCGCGTTTGGTCCGAGGACGAACCCGCTGCAACCAAATTGCTCGATGAAATGGTCGAACGGTTCCAAATGGCTCTAGGCGAGAATTTGTTTTCGATTTCTGGCGAGACACTCGAAACGGTCGTCGCGGGGGAACTGCAAGAGCATCGCGTCACCATCGCCGTGGCAGAGAGCTGTACAGGAGGCATGCTCGCCGTGCGCCTGACAAATGTGCCCGGCAGCTCATCCTATTTTCGCGGCGGAGTGGTGTCATACAGCAACGATCTGAAATCAGCCTGGGTGGATGTGCCCAAGGAACTAATCGAAGCCAAGGGGGCCGTCAGCGCCGAGGTCGCGCTGGCAATGGCCCACGGAATCCGTCAGCAAACGAACGCGACACTCGGTGTGGCGATCACTGGAGTCGCGGGGCCCGGCGGCGGCACTCCGGAAAAACCCGTGGGACTTGTGCACATTGCCGTAGTCAGTGAAAATCCCTCGAAGGGGCGCGCGTTTCGATTTCCCGGCGACCGCGACAGGATTCGCCGCCAGGCAACGCAAGCAGCGCTCGACATGGTGCGCAGATACTTTCTTTACCCGGCGCCGGCGAAAGGGTAGCGCATGCGCCTCTTCGTCGCTCTGGATGTGCCGGAGGAAACGCGCCGCGCGTTGCACGCGGTGATCGAGGGCCTTAGCGTAATCTGCTGTGGCGCGCGTTGGGTGCGGCCGGAGGGCGTGCACATCACATTGAAATTCATCGGCCATGTCGAGGACACGAAGCTGCCGGGCATCCAGGAAGCGCTCTCTCTCGTGCGCGGTGGCAAAGCGGTCGATATGGCGTTTCAACAATTTGGATTTTTCCCCCATGAGAAACGTCCACGCATCTTTTACATCAGAATCGAGGCGGCCAAAGAGCTTGGCGCACTCGCGGGAGAAATCGAAACACGCCTCGAGCCGGCGGGAATCGCGAAAGAAGCGCGTTCGTTCCAGCCGCATTTGACGCTGGCGCGATTCAAAAGCAACGAAGGATTACCCGAGCTGCGCAAGAAAATCGCTTCGCTCCCGTCTCAGGATTTCGGCGGCGGCACAGCGGCGGAATTTCATCTCTATCAAAGTGTGCTACAGTCCGGCGGCGCGGTGTACAGCAAGCTCTCGACCTATCGCTTCGTGAAATGAAAGGTTCTGGCGCGTGAAATCGCTCTGGCTCGTTCCGGTGGTCGCGTATTTTCTCGGCTCGATTCCCTTCGGCTACTTGATTGTCATGTTGTCGCACGGACGCGATGTGCGCGCGTCCGGCAGCGGAAATATTGGCGCGACCAACGTCATACGCGTAGCGGGAAAGCCGGCGGGCCTGGCAACCTTCATTCTCGACGGAGGCAAGGGGTATCTTGCCGTATGGCTCGCGATGCATTGGTTCCACGGAGATATTCGCTGGGTGATGATCGCGGCGGTCGCGGCTGTGATAGGCCACATGTTTTCGTGCTGGCTTAAATTCCGTGGAGGCAAAGGCGTCGCCACGGGATTAGGAGTTTTCCTCCCCATTTCGTGGCAGGCGATGGCCGCGGCCGTGGCGCTATGGATCATCGTTCTAGCATTTTGGAGATATGTGTCGCTCGCGTCGGTCGCGGCCGCAGCGGCGTTGCCTTTCCTGGTGTACGCTTTCTACGCGCCGCACCATGCGCCGCCGCTCCCTGTATCGCTGGGCAGCGCCGTCGTGGGCGTGCTCATTATTCTTAAACATCGCGAGAACATTCAACGGCTGATCGCCGGCACGGAAGGGCGAATAACCGGCCGCGAGTGAACGCCCGTTTAGCTAAATCGTTCGGCTATCTCGTCCGGCATTCATCTCAAGCGTGGCGTCAAACATGAAAAAGATCGCAATCATCGGTGGAGGAGGATGGGGCACGGCGCTGGCCATTGTGCTGGCGCGCGCACGAGAGTCTCAGCCGATCGCTCTCTGGGCGCGGGAGAATGACGTCCTGGCGTCTCTGCAAGGAGCGCGGGAAAACACCGCGTTCCTGCCCGGCTTCCGCGTGCCGCAACATGTGGAAGTCACCGGAGAATTGGGGATTGCGCTTCATGACGCGGAAATCGTCATTGGCGCCATGCCTGCCGCGCACGCCCGCGCGATGTATTCCGCCGCGCTTCCCTTCCTGCGCCCGGAGATGCGCTTTGTCAGCACCACCAAAGGCCTGGAGCCGGAAACACTCCTGCGCGTGACGGAAGTGATGAGTCAAGTCATGGCTCGCGACTTTCGCCCGCGCCTCGCGGCGCTTTCCGGGCCGTCTTTTGCAAAGGAAGTCGCGCGAGGCGACCCGACCGCTGTGGTGGTGGCGTCGGCGGACCGGGACACAGCGAAAGAGATTCAGCGTGAAATCTCTGGGCCCACATTGCGGTTGTACACCAACGAAGACGTATTGGGTGTCGAATTAGGCGGCGCGTTGAAAAATATCATCGCCATCGCCGCAGGCGTCGCCGAAGGCCTGGGCCTGGGCCACAACACCATCGCCGCGCTCATCACGCGCGGGCTCGCGGAAATGACCCGCCTGGGAACGGCCTTGGGCGCTCGGCGCGACACGCTCGGGGGCCTCGCCGGAATGGGCGACTTGGTGCTGACCTGCACCGGGGACCTCAGCCGGAACCGTTTCGTCGGCATCGAGCTCGCGCACGGCAAGAAACTGGAGGAAATTCTCAGGTCCATGCGCATGGTGGCCGAAGGCGTGGGAACTACCGCAGCGGCGCGGACCCTCGCCCGCAAAGCCGGCGTGGAAATGCCCATCACCGAGCAGATGTTTGCATTGCTCCACAAGGGACGATCCCCCAAAGATGCCCTCCGAGAACTGATGGAGCGCAGGCTGAAATCCGAGTCCGGCCAAGACGCCTGACCCCCGCCGCTGTGGAAAACCCCCGTTGCCAATCCGCCAATAGGTAGTACTTTCGGCCAGTTGTCCCACCGTGCAGGAGTCACATACGATTCTTAGGCAAGCTAAGAGGTTAAGGGTTAAACGTGTGACCGAGACGCTCGCCAAACCGACCAAAATGCACCGTGTGCGCATCCTCTGGATTGTGATGGGCGCCCTGCTTCTCACCAGCATTCTGCCTCTCTGGCTTTATCACCGGAAAGTGCTGCTGCTCAGTGAGCAGAAGTTGCAAGACACCGAGCGCGTACAGCAGTCCGAGATTACCCACTCGCTGGCTTCCGAAGTCTTTCAATTCGAATCGAATCTGAGCGACCAGATGCAAAGCCAGCGTCAATTGCTGGCGCTGACCGGTTGGATCGAGAACGTGAGCGATCCGGCCTACGCCCCGCAACTCAGCCGCATGCTCCAGAACGTGGTCGAATCCAATCCCGATATTCTTTACATTACCGCTATCGGCCAGGACGCCAAGGGTGAATCGGCCGGGAGTGTCCGCGCGGATGAGGACCCCTTTGTCGATGCCGCACTCAAGCACGCCTTCACGGCCAGCGTCCAGGGTGTACCCTCGGTGAGTGGCGCCTTTGCGCTGGGACGCCAAAACCGTCCCGCCATGGTCATCTCTGTCCCCCTCATGTCGAACGGCCAATTCACCGGCATGCTTGCAGCCGTTGTGTCGCTCGACCGAGTGCTGGCGCGTCTGAAGGATGCCAGTGTACGCGACCGCACCGTGTTCGTCGTTGACGCTCAAGGCCGCGTCATTGTCCATCCGGACAGCATGGACATGGTTCCTGGACGTGACCTCAGCACCAACGCCGTTGTTGCGCAGTTCAAAAAGTTCCCCCAGGAAGTGCGCGCCACGGAAACCACGCAGTTCCAGCTTTTTGAAAACAAGAAACTCGTCGAAATGATTGGCACCTATAGCACCATCCCTGAACTGCACTGGGCCGTGGTTGCGCAGCGCAGCCTGGACAAGGCCCGCGCCGATGCGGGCGTGCAAGAGCTGACCACCCAGGCAATGCGCTTCGTCATCGCCGTCACGCTTCTGGCTCTGCTGGTCGGATATCTCTCCGCGCTCGGAATCACGCGCCCCATTCAGGGCCTTGTGCGCTCCACGCGAGCCATCGCGCGCGCCGAATTCCACCAGCGCGCCGAAGTTCGCGGCACCGCCGAAATCAGCGAGCTCGCCGAAACATTCAATACCATGGCTGGCGACATCGAGCAGTACGTCGACCGGCTGCAGATGGCTGCCAACGAGAATCGCGAGCTCTTCATGGGCTCCATCCGCATGCTTGCCGCGGCCATCGACGAGAAAGATCCCTATACGCGCGGCCACTCTGGCCGTGTGGCCAAGTATTCCCTCATCATCGCTCGCGAACTGGGCCTCAGCCCGGAAGAACTCGACAAAATCCGCATTTCCGCGCTCCTGCACGACGTCGGAAAAATTGGCGTGGACGATCAGGTTCTCAAGAAGCCCGGGAAACTCACCGAAGAGGAATTTGCCCTCATGAAGCAGCATCCGGCGAAAGGCGCAAACATCATGCGCCCTGTCGCGCAGTTGAAGGACATGCTGCCGGGCATCGAGCTTCATCACGAACGCATGGACGGGCAGGGCTATCCTTACGGCCTTGTCGGCGAACAAATCCCCATGATGGCGCGCATCATTGCCGTCGCCGACACATTCGACGCGATCACCACAAACCGTCCCTATCAATCCGCAATGGACCTTGACTATGCCGTGAATCGCATCCAACAACTTGGCGGCGAGAAATTCGACTCGAATGTCGTCCGCGCCTTCCATCACGCCGTCGAAACCGGCACGTTGAAACTCAGCGCCACGCTCGTCGAAGTCGAAGTCTAGAGCCTACATCGCTGATTTCTCTCGAAATAACAGTCGCGGCTGAGCAGCAGACAACGCTCCTCTGCTAGAATGGATGTTCCGCGCCACATGACGCGGACGCCCATGATCTCCCTCTTCGGCAAACCTGAAAAAAGCGAATCGCTCCTCGAGCGGCTGAAGAATTCCGTCGCCAGGACGCGCACCGAACTATCCGCGCGCGTCGAACAATTGCTCACCGGCGACCGCCCCGTGGATCCCGCGCTCCTCGCGCAACTCGAAACGGCCCTTCTGAGCGCGGACATTGGCGTCAGCACCACCAAAGAAGTGCTCGCATCGTTACGCCGTCAGGTCACCGAGAAGAAGCTCGCTGGGCCCTCCGCTCTCAAGCAGGAATTGAAAAACGAGCTGGTGCGAATTCTTGCCGCGGCGCCGGTGCAGCCCTCGCGCAACGGCGACGGCGCCACCACACCTGCGCCGCGCGTTATTTTCGTCGTCGGCGTGAACGGCACCGGCAAAACAACTACCATTGGCAAGCTGGCGAATCGCCTCCGCGCCGAAGGCCGTTCCGTCGTACTTTGCGCCGCGGACACATTCCGCGCCGCGGCCATCGAGCAGCTTGAAGTTTGGGCCAAGCGCTCAGGCGTGGAATTGGTAAAGCAAAAGCCCGGCGCGGATCCCGCCGCTGTGGTTTTCGACGGGCTCACTGCGGCGCGCGCCAAAAACGCTGACGCCGTGATTGTCGACACCGCCGGCCGCTTGCACACAAAATCGAATTTGATGGCTGAGCTCGAAAAGATGAAGCGCACCGCCTCCAAGATTATTCCCGGCGCGCCGCATGACGTTTTGTTGGTGATGGACGCGACCACCGGCCAGAACGGCCTGAATCAAGCGCGCGAATTCACCGGCCACGTCGGCGTAACGGGAATTGTTCTGACCAAACTCGACGGCACCGCCAAGGGCGGAATCGTCATTGCCATTTCGCGCGAGCTCGGCCTGGCGATTCAATTTATCGGCACAGGCGAGCAGATGGACGACTTGGTGCCTTTTGACGCGCAAACATACGTTAATTCACTCTTCGACTGACACATTGGCCGAAAACTCACAGCGAAATATCGACGACGCGTGGATGGCGCGCGCCATTCTGCTCGCGCATCGCGGCGTTGCGCAAACGCACCCCAATCCAATGGTCGGCGCGATCGTTGTCAAAAATGATCGCAGCGCCGGCGAAGGCTCGCATACCTACGCGGGCCGCAAGCACGCGGAAATCCTAGCCCTCGAACAAGCGCATGGCAACACTCGCGGCGCCACGCTTTATTTGAATTTGGAGCCGTGTTGCCACACTGGCCGCACCGGCCCATGCAGCAGCGCCATCATCCAGGCCGGAATCAAGCGCGTGGTCGCAGCAATGCCGGACCCAAATCCGAAAGTGGCCGGGCGCGGCTTTCGCGCCTTGCGCAGCGCAGGCGTGGAAGTCCTCGTCGGAATCCGTGAACAAAACGCACGCCGGTTAAATGAATCGTTTGCAAAGTGGATTCAATCCGGCCTGCCCTTCGTTACGCTAAAAAGCGCGCTCACTCTCGATGGCCAAATCGCCGCGCCCGGCGGCAGCACCACCTGGATCACTTCGCCCGAATCGCGCGAGGAAGTGCACCGCTTGCGCCACGCCTCCGATGCGCTGCTGACCGGCATCGGCACGGTCCTCGCCGACAATCCCCGCATGACCGACCGTTCCGGATTGCCGCGCCGCCGGCCGTTGCTGCGCGCCATCATCGATTCCAAATTACGAATCCCGCCGCGCAGCAAAATCCTCAAGTCCGCGCACGGCGACGTGATTCTGTTCACCACGCAGCCGCACGCTTCCGCGAAGGCTCTGCAATTCACCAAGCGCGGCGTTGAAATTGTCCGCGTGCGCGCCCGACAAGGCCGTGCGGACTTGCGCGAAGTGCTGCGTGAACTGGGTCGCCGCGAAATCCTCAGCGTCATCCTCGAGGCAGGCAGCGAACTGAACGGCGCTATGTTGGACGCGGGCCTCGTGGACAAAATGATTTTGTTTTACGCTCCCAGGGTGCTGGGAACCGTCACCGTCCCGGTGGCAAAGCATCGCGCGCGCGCCATCCGGACAATTCCCATGCTGAAGAACATCGCCTTGCATCGATTTGGTCCTGACTTCGCAGTTGAGGGATACTTTCACGATGTTTACCGGAATCATTGAGCATCTCGGAAAAATCGAGAACCTCACGCGCAACGTCGAAGGCGGCCGCCTAGGCATCCATCTGGCGGACGCGAAGAAATTCGCTCATGAACTGGCCATCGGCTCCAGCATCGCCGTCAACGGCTGCTGTTTGACCATCGTCGAGCACAACGCCAAATCGTTCGCCGCCGATCTCTCCTTGGAAACTCTTGAGAAAACGTCGCTCGCCGAAGTGGCGCCTGGACGCATCGTGAATTTGGAATTGCCGTTGGCCGCGGGCGCGCGCATCGGCGGCCACTTTGTGCAAGGCCATGTCGACGCCGTTGGCCGCGTCGAGCGTATGGCGCCGGAAGGCGACAATTGGTGGCTTGGCGTTCGCGTGCCCGAGCATCTGCGGCGTTACGTCGCCGAAAAAGGCTCGCTCGCCGTCGATGGCATCAGCCTCACTATTGCACGCTGGCTGGACGGCATCGCTGAATTCGCCATCATTCCGCATACATACGCCAGCACGAATTTTCGCCAACTCACCGTCGGCGACGCCGTAAACCTCGAATGCGACATCCTGGCGAAGTACGTCGAAAGCCTTCTGAAAGGCGGAGTGCACGCCGTCCCCGAGCGATTGACCGTCAAGAAATTGGCTGAGCAGGGGTTTTGAAATGACCAACGGAACCACCTACGACGTCATGGTTATCGGCGCGGGCGTATTCGGCGCATGGTCGGCCTACAGCCTTGTGCGCCAGGGCGCGCGCGTGCTGCTCGTTGACGCATACGGCGCGGGAAACAGCCGTTCCAGCTCCTCCGGCGAGTCGCGCATCATCCGCATGGGCTACGGCGCCGACGAAATTTACACGCGATGGTCGCAGCGCGCCCTGCAGCTTTGGCAGCAATTCGACCAGGAAACCGGCGCGCGCATCTTTCATCGCACCGGCGTTCTCTGGTTCGGCCGCGAAGGCGCGCAGAATGCCGCGGACGGTCTCACAGCGCTCTCGGACGCCGGAATTCCGCACGAAAGATTGTCGCGCGCCGAAATCGAGAAGCGCTTTCCTCAAATGGCATGCGCCGAAAGCGAGTTCGCGATCTACGAACCCGAGAGCGGCGCTTTGATGGCCCGCCGCGGCGTTCAAAAGGTCGTCGAGGAATTTCAGCGTCTGGGCGGCACGTACCAAATCGCCGAAGCCGAAACGCCTTCTGGCCGCGGAAACGTTTCTGCGCTGGCCTCCTGGAGCGGCGAAGCATTTCGCGCGCGGAATTACGTTTTCGCCTGCGGCGCTTGGCTGGCGAAAGTTTTTCCTGAGCTTCTCGGCCGCCGCATTTTCCCGTCACGCCAGGAAATATATTTCTTCGGCGTGCCTGCGGGCGACCGCAGCTATTCGGCGGGCAATTTCCCCACGTGGCTCGATGTGAACAGCCTCATGTACGGCATTCCCGATATCGAAGGCCGCGGCTTCAAAGTCGCCAGCGACCTTCACGGCGCGGCCATCGACCCGGATGCCATCGAGCGCGTGGCCGGCGAAACGCTGCCCCTCGTGCGCGATTACGTGCGCCGCCGATTCCCCGCTCTGCGCGACGCGCCGGTTATCGAGTCGCGCGTCTGCCAATATGAAAACAGCTCCAATGGCGATTTCCTGATCGACCGCCATCCGGATTTCGACAATGTCTGGCTGGTCGGCGGCGGCTCCGGCCACGGTTTCAAGCATGGCCCCGCGCTTGGCGAGTATGTCGCGCGCCTCCTTCTCGACGGCGGCGCAACGGATACGCGATTCTCGCTCTCCACCAAGCAGACTATCCAGAAGCGCACCGTCCACTAGCGGATTCCCGCTGCGTGCGCACAAAAAAACGCGGCAAATTTCTCCGCCGCGTTTCATTTCCGTTCATGCTGACTGCAACTTCGCCGCTACTGCCCGAACGCCTGCTTCACGTGCGGCTTGAACATGTAAGTCAGAATCCACACGTCAATCGCCAGCACAATCAATTGCCATACGATCAACCCAACGTGCATTATCGGGACCGCACGCACCAATCCGAGGAGGCCGAAGATCACTCCAATCACTACCAGCACGATTGTCAGCATTCGACCCCAGCCAAGCAACTTCCAAAGCCCGATTCCGTTAACGATGTAGATGGCCGCCAAAACCAGAAACGCCACGCCGGCAAACGCTCCCAGCGCAGCCAACGGACCGCCCATCCCGCGCCCGCCTGCTGCGGCTGCAATTCCCGCTGCCCCCAAGAAAAACATCATGCACGCACCCAAAAGCAGCAACGCCGCGCCTACGAAACTCAGAATCGCCAGGATGGTTACGCCTGAGGGACGCTCCATGTATCACCTCCACGTGAGTTGCGTTTCGACAAGCTTAAGAAGCCGCGCAATCTTTCAACGTAAGCACAGGGCCGATATGGCCGGAAAACTACACGCCTGCGGTCACGCCGTCAAGTAAACTGTTGCGCCGTCTTGCGCTCTTGCCGCGCGACGCAGATCGACGGAGCTGCTGTCCAGCGGTTCATTCCGCGTTGCTCGGCGCAGAGTCTTGGCCGTCGCGTCGATCTGTGCGGCATGACCGTGACTCGTTTCGTCCAAGCCCCGCACCGTCGCGGCTTGCGGTAAGTGAGCCTTCGGAAAGCCTAGATTCCGCGCAGCTCGCGCGATTTCTGTCGCGCGCCTCGCCAGTAGAGTGCTAGCCCGACCAGGATTGTGCCGACCGTCCCTCCGACCACCTTGGCCAGAAAGCTGAACTTGCTCGCTGCTTCCCCCGGCGGAATGAACGAAAGCGCAATACCCAACAGCGTGACCGAGAATCCAAGGCCACCCGCAATCCACGCGCCCACCCTGCCGCCTGGAATCAAAATGACATTGCCGCCACTTCGCCGATCCTTGCGATAAGCTAGTTTGATCGCTGCGGCATACATGTATAGAAACGGGATGAAATAGAGAATAACCGCCGCGTCCACCACCACCTGATATGCCGTCGTCGCCGTCGCTTGGATCTGCGCCAGCAGCAGCACGATGCACGAAAGCACCGCCTGCACGATGATCGAAATATAGGGAGTCCGCCAGCGCGGATGAATCTTCCCAAACGCCTTCGGCAAATAGCGGTCGATTCCCACCACGAACGGCACGCGCGCTATGCCAGCGACCGTCGAGCCGATGCCGCCGGCGTTTCCCACCGTCACCAGCAACGCCGCCAGGATGCCTACGAAACCGATCTTCAAAATCATCGAGCCCGATGTAAGCCCCTGAAACACGCCGCTCAGCGGATCCACCTGCTGCGCCGGTATCAGCACCAACACCGAAATCGTCCCCACAATGTAAATGAACGCGACCGCAAACCCCGCTCCCCACACCGCGCGCGGCAGCGTCTTGCGCGGGTCGCGCACCTCTTCGCTCATCGCGGACACCAGCTCGAACCCCGCAAACGCAAACACCATCTGCGGCCAGAAATTCACCGTCGCCTGATTCCACACCGGCATCATATTTTTCAACGTGAAGTGCGTCGCCGATCCGTGGACATGCCAGATCCACGCACTGATTCCGACAAGTATCAGCAGCGGAAAATACGTCCCCACGCCGCCCGCGTTTTGCAGCCATTTCCCGATGTTCAATCCAATGATGTTGAGGTACACCGCGACGAACAGCAGCACGAACGACCCCATCACCAAAAATTCACGATTTGTGGCAAGCTGCGCGTGCCCCTCCCCGCCGATGTACGCGGCCATCGACGCGCTCGCCAGCAGCAGCCCTGGAAAGTAGAACACCGTGTAAATCCAATACGTCCAGCCCGCCACGAATCCGTGGAAGTCCCCGAACGCCTCCTTCGACCAAACGTAGAGCCCGCCTTCATCCGGGAAACGCGTGGAAAGCTCGTTGATCACGAACGCGCTGGGTACAAAAAACAGCAGCGCCGCAATGATCCACAAGCTAATCGACGAAGTGCCGTTGTGTCCCGCGGCCGCTAGCCAGCGCGGACCCAGCACCGTCGCAATGTTGAATAGCAAAACGTCCCAAAATCCCAGGACGCGCCGCAGTTGTTTCTTTGGGTCGGCAGACGCCGGAGCGCTCATCAGATCTCACTCGTGCCGATGACGTCCAGTGCGGGAATCAGCTCATCTTGTATGCGGAAATTACGTATAAAAGGGTCTTCTGATTTTTCAAAGTCCGGCCACGTTCCGAAGAACGTCACCTGCCCCTGGTGCAGGAAAATGATTGAATCGGCCAGTCGCCGCGCTAGATGCGTGTCGTGCGTCACCACCACCGAAGTCTTATGAAACTTTTCCTTCAGCTTGAGGATTAGGTCTCCGGTGTGCGAAGCCGCCAGTGGGTCCACCATGGTCGTCGGCTCATCATAGAGAATCGCTTCCGGATCTTGCGCCAGCGCCCTCGCAATCGCCACCGCGCGCTTCGTGCCGGTGCTCAATTCCGATGGCAGCTTGTCGGCGAACTGCCGCACTTCCAGCATTTCCAGAAGCTCCGCGACGCGTTCGTCAATCGCATCCGGCGTAACATTTGCCAGGGCCTGCATCGGAAACGCGACGTTCTGCTCGACCGTAAGCGAATCAAAGAGCGCTCCGGCCTGGAACACCATGGTTACGCGCCGCCGAATTGGCATCAGCTCTTTTTCCGTGAAATCAGTAATGTCTTGCTCCGCCACAATCACCCGCCCGCTATCCGCCTTCAAAAATCCCATAATTAGCTTCAAAGAAACGGATTTGCCGACGCCGCTACGGCCCAGAATCACCGCCGTTTCCCCTTTGTTCATATGGAAATTGACGTCGCGCAGCACGTCCTGCTCGCCGAACGACTTATTCACATCGCGAAATTCAATGTAACGTTCGCTCACGCCTGCCCTGCTTCCGCGTCCGTGCGCGCCTGCTCGTAATCCGCGGGCGTATTGATATTCTTGAACAGCCGCCCGCGAGGGTCAAAGGCTTTCCATTCCGCAGGTGCAATGGGAGTGAGGGTCAACTCCGCCAGTCCGTCGGTGATTTTTCGCACGCCGCGATCGAGCGCCGCCGCGATCGCCTCATGCGCGTGTTGCTGGTACATCGCGCAGAGTGGCTCATATCCGCGCTCGTTTACGGGAATCACCACATCGGCGGCCGAATTCATCGCGCGCACAATCAGAAATTCCAGCCACCCCCGCGTCAGGAACGGTAGATCGCACCCCACGATCAGGTTCCATTCGCGTGTAGCGACGCGCAGCGCCGTACAAATTCCTCCCAGCGGACCCAGATTGCGCCGGTCATCGCCAATCACGCGATACCCGAGTCCGCCATATGCGCTTGGCGGCCCAATAATGATCGGCGCCTCACCCGCGAATTCCACCAGTCGCGCCAAGTGCACCACGAGTGGTTTTCCTGCAAACGGAAGCAAGCCCTTCGCGCGACCCATGCGCGAGCTTCTGCCGCCCGCAAGAACAAATGCGCCAATCTCACGCTGCTCTCTCGGGGGCCCCATGGCATCACTATATACCTGAATCTAAAAGGAATAGTAGAACATATTGCAGCTCTGCTCAGCGGTAGGCACATCGTTTGCCCTTGACATGCCCGCAAATGTTGATATATTAGCACTCGCCGCTGAGGAGTGCTAAGTCGACTTCCCGCGCTATTCTGGCGGCAATTCCTTAAGTCTCAACCGGAGGTTACGAAACATGGCGGTGAACATTACTCCGCTCCACGACCGCGTGATCGTGAAGCGGATTGAAGAGAAGGAAAGTGTGAAGGGCGGCATCATCATTCCCGACACAGCGAAAGAGAAACCCCAGGAAGGCGAAGTTGTCGCTGTCGGCAGCGGAAAGCGTGAGAAGGGCGAGCTCATTCCCCTCGACGTGAAAGTTGGCGATCGCATCCTCTTCGGCAAATATAGCGGCAACGAAATCAAAATCGACGAACAAGAATACCTGATTCTCAAGGAAGACGAGATTCTGGCCAAACTCGGCGGAGCTGCCAAAGCCGCCTCCAGCAGAAAGTAACACCCCGCACGGAGCAATCTGGCGGGCAATCCTGCTTGCGTAGGCAAGCATTCGAGGAAATTGAGGAGGGTTAGTTCTCATGGCAAAACAAATTGTGACTGGTGAGAATTCGCGCCAGTCGATTCTCCGTGGCGTCAACATTCTCGCTGACGCTGTGAAGATCACCCTCGGCCCCAGAGGCCGCAATGCGGTGATCGAAAAGAAGTTTGGTTCACCCATCATCACCAAGGACGGCGTCACCGTAGCCAAGGAAATCGAGCTGCCGGACGGGCTCGAGAACATGGGCGCGCAAATGGTCCGCGAAGTCGCGTCGAAAACATCCGACGTCGCCGGCGACGGCACCACCACCGCCACGGTTCTCGCGCAGGCTATCTTCCGCGAAGGCGTGAAGACCGTCGCCGCCGGAGCCAGCCCGATGGCCCTCAAGCGCGGCATTGAAAAGGCCGTCGAAGTCGCCGTCGAGGAAATCAAGAAACTTCACAAGGACGTTAAGGGCGACATGATCGGCCAAGTCGGCACCATCAGCGCCAATAACGACAAGCAGATTGGCAACATCATCGCCGAAGCGATGAAGAAAGTCGGCAAGGACGGCGTGATCACTGTTGAGGAATCCAAAACGATGGAAACCACGCTCGAGGTCGTCGAAGGCATGCAGTTCGACCGCGGCTACCTTTCGCCCTATTTCGTCACCGACCCGGAACGCATGGAATGCGCGCTCGAAGACGCCCGCATCCTCATCCACGAGAAGAAAATCAGCTCCATGAAGGACCTGCTTCCCCTTCTCGAGCAGATCGCCAAGATGGGCAAGCCGCTCTTGATCGTTGCGGAAGACGTCGAAGGCGAAGCCCTTGCAACCCTGGTCGTCAATAAGCTCCGCGGCACGCTGCAGTGCGCTGCCGTCAAGGCTCCCGGCTTCGGCGACCGCCGCAAGGCTATGCTCGAAGACATCGCCACGCTCACTGGCGGCAAGGCCATCACCGAAGACCTCGGCATCAAGCTCGAAAACGTCAAGGTCGAGGACCTCGGCCGCGTCAAGAAAGTGACCATCGACAAGGACAACACCACTCTCGTCGAAGGCGCTGGCAAACCCAGTGAGATCGAGGGCCGCGTCAAGCAGATTCGCACGCAGATCGACAACACTACCTCCGACTACGACAAAGAGAAGCTCCAAGAGCGTCTCGCGAAGCTGGTCGGCGGCGTTGCGGTCATCAAGGCCGGCGCGGCAACAGAGATCGAGCTGAAGGAAAAGAAGGCTCGCATCGAAGACGCCATGCATGCCACCCGCGCTGCGGTCGAGGAAGGCATTGTCCCCGGCGGCGGCACGGCTCTTCTGCGCTGCATTCCAGCGCTCGACAAAATCAGAGCGACGGGTGACGAGCAGATCGGCGTCAACATCGTCAAGCGCGCTCTCGAAGAGCCCATGCGGCAGATCGCGCACAATGCCGGCGAAGAAGGCGCAGTCGTCATCGGCAAGGTTCGCGAGAACGAGAACGACAACTATGGCTTCAACGCGGACACAGGTGAGTACGGCGACATGGTCAAGGCTGGCGTCATCGATCCGGCCAAGGTCACTCGCTTGGCTCTCCAGAACGCCGCGTCCATCGCGGCCCTGATGCTCACCACCGAAGCTCTGGTGGCCGACATCAAGGAAGACGACAAGAAGGCCATGGGTGCCGGCGGGCCCGGTGGCCCAGGCGGTGGCGGCATGGGTGGCATGTACTAAACCTAATCTGTCATTCCGAGGCCAGCGCTTTTTGCTGGTCCGAGGAATCTGCTGTTGCTTTTCAAGAAATACAAAAGGCGCTCCAATTCACCGGAGCGCCTTTTTATTCTCCACCTCCGACGGATTGCAGCATCGTCATGTGTTTCACATCAAGCCCATCTCGGTATTCAAGCACATTGGTATAACCGCTTTCTTGTCCGTTCACGCTGAGGATCATTCCCGTTCGGCCGTCACCCAAGTCGACCACGTTGAGCAGCCGAGGCAATTCGTCGTCAAAACCGATTCCGCCGGTGCTCTTCTCTATCGCTAAGACTCTTAGTTCGGGCTCGGTCATCAACCATGCTCCGAGCGCGTAATCAGGCAGAGGTATTCCGTGCCAGTGACGACCCGAATTCCACTCTGCTCTGGCGTAATATCGCAACTCACCTCCGGCGATTCGGAATTGCTGAACCTCAACTGCTGGCGAGACGTTCGCTGCAGCGGCGCGCTCCTTCTCGCTTGCCATCGCCATCATGCGTTCGGTGAGGAGCTTAACAATCTGGGCCATCGTGTTGAAACGTACCGGTTCATCCCAAAGGCCTGCATATGCCGTAATCGGCTTGAATGGCGGCTTCGGAATCGACAAAGGCTCCGTCAGCCGTCGCACGACGCAGTAGTCGTTCGCAAACCACAAAGCATCCTGTCGGTCAGTAGTGGCCAGCGCACCTATATACGAATCGTTCCCGACTCCCTCATCCGCGGCTTCCCCTGTTAGAGTCCTGAGCGTGACCGGAACCTCGAGGCCGTTTCCCCCCAGCACCAAATATTTATCTCCCAAAGCAAACGGCACAGCATTTGGCTGACTCTGCAATTCAGACATGTACTTCGCCGGAAGATCGTCCAGATCAAGTAGACCTTGCTCCAGTACCCGAGCGTGCTTGATTAAATCAGGAGGGATAGTCCCGTCGAATTGCACCGCGTCAAAAACAATCGACACACGACCGCTGTCATACTTCTGCGCCAGAAACAATCGCTTCGCCTCCGGCTGCGTCTGCGCGAATGCGAACGGCAACCGCACCGTCGCGCTTGCGAGTATTAGTGCCATCGCCGCCAACAATAACGATTGATAGATCGTTGAAACGCGCATCGGCTGTTCTCATCTTGAGCTTAGCGCGGAGCGCATTGCGAAAACGTTAAAAGGAAGCTGGCGTTTCCCAAGCAGTAATCTGAGCTTCAAAAAACGAAAGGCACTCCAATTCACCGGAGCGCCGTTTTCTCTCTCAGCGAACGGCCAGCCCTCAATTTCCTACCGGATGTCTTCAATCATTCCGATGTTCGCTTCGAGGATGGACTGAATGTCAAACGCCACTGACCGCGTATCGTGCGTCACTGTTTCTTCAGCAGCGACGGCCAGTTCATTATGAGTTCAGCCACAGCGCCGTTCGAGTTTTCACCACTTGCGACCACGACAAAGCGCTGCGCATCACTCGTCGCATCCCAAAGCTGCCTCGTATACTGATCAGTGCTTGGGACGTGCGTATCGAAGAGCAACCGAGGCGCTCCAGCCGATAGACTTCCGGTCGTCTCGCTAATCGGCAATTCGTAAATCGCGCCCTCGGCGGTCGAATATTCGATCGCTTTCCCGTCTGCACGCCAGCTCCAATACAGCGCGCCTGTACTCGTCAGTTGCTGCCCATCTCCGCCGCCGGTGGAGACGGCGTACAGTTCGTATCGACCGGTTTCCGGCGAGATGTAGAGCGCCCACTTGCCATCAGGAGAAAACCCTGCGCGAAAGGCAGCTACTGCCTCCTTCAGCAGAGGTTTCGGCTTGGCCCCAGGGCCAACATCCATGATCCCCGTTGTGAGAGGGAGCGATCCGAAAGGCTCGACAAGCAATAGCTTGCTCTCATCACGCGAAACGCCAGAAACGTACACGCGACCCTTCGATTCAAAGAGCGTCTGGTCTCTGCCCGAACCGTCGACATTCTCACGATGAATCTCATAAATTGGCGTGGAACCCTTGCCGGGCGTGTATCCTACATGAACGTAATACAAGCTGTTTCCGTCTCCCGACCAGCAGAAGCCCTCCGTGGTGTAACCAAAGGTGAGGCGCAAGCGGGTTCCCTTCTCCAGATTCAAAATCCAGATGTTATATCCTTGAGCTCCGCCGCGACTCTGAATTGCGAGTTTGCGTCCGTCGGGCGAGAAGCGCACGTTTGAGAGCGGATCTGTTTCATTGATTGTCTGCTCCACTTTGCCGTCGCGATCCATAACGAGCAGCTTGACGCCGCCAAGCCCGTTGGTTGGCTGGTAGATCAGCGCGCCATTGCTGCTCGCATCAAAAGCAGCCCTCCACGAGCTGACGTTGAAGCTCACATTTTGAGCCACCGCCACCGGCTGTCCGCTCGCTTTTCCGGTGCTCGGATCAAAAGGTCTTGCTAGCAAGGTCCCATCCTGAACGAACAGCAGTTCCCCGCGCGCATAAACGACATTTGATTGCGCGGGCATTACGAAACGATTTTCCTTGCCGTCGAGCGATGCAATATAGATTCCATTCTGCGCGCTTGCCTGCGGATTCGAATGACTCGACGCCAGATAAAGAAAATGTTTCCCATCCGGCAATATGTATGGCCAGCGGTTTGTGTCTTGCGCTGAAGATGTCTTCGTGATCTCAACAGGACTGGAACCGGGGCTTGCGCTCACGCGAAAGATGCCCGCGGTTATGTCTGGCGTGAAGAGAATTGTATCGTCCGGCAGCCACGTCCCGCCGCGCATTCGCTGCGCGTCGCAAATTTCCACAGGCGGCCCTCCATTTACTGCGACCCTTCGTAGTTTGCCGTTGCTATAGAAGCCGAGCGATTCTCCATCAGGCGACCAAAACGGATACTCTGCTCCTTCCGTATGCGGAATCATGCGAGCATCTTTGTCTGCAAGCGACCGCACATAGAGGTTTGTGTCGCCACTGCTAGCCTCTGCAACAAAAGCGAGCTGCTTCCCGTCTTTCGACAGCACGATCGGACCTGCCGCATCATCGTTCATCAGCGTGAAAGTCGTCTTCTCGGGCGGCAGGATTTCCGCGCTGACGGTGGCCATTTGCGGCGCGCGAGCGAGGAAGCCATAGGCGAAAATCGCCGCAACGACGGCCAGCGCCGCAGCCACAACCCATGCCATTCGCTCGCGTGTTTTCCGACGCGCGACCACCGGCGCCGGCACTCCCGCCTGCGAGCCCGCATCGCGAATCCACTCCAGTTGCAGCTTCACGTCGTGCATCGACTGGAACCGCTCGTCTGGCTCCTTCGCCAGGCATACCTTCACCACGCGGTCCAGCGCCGGCGGAGACATAGGCTGAATACTCGAAATCGTGGGCGGCTCGCGCTCCAGAATCGCAGCAATCACGCTCGCCGTCGTTTTTCCATCGAACGCGCGTTTCCCCGTCGCCATTTCGTACAGCACTGCGCCAAACGAAAAAATGTCGCTGCGTGCGTCCGTCTCCTTCCCTTCCATCTGCTCCGGCGACATGTACTGAAAAGTTCCGACAATTGTCCCTGCAGCTGTCAGCGGCTCTGTCGGTCTCTGTCCCGCAGGATTCAGAGACTGTGTGAGGCTCGAAAGCGGCGGCGCGGCGCCCGCTCCAGCAATCGCCGATTTTGCCAGGCCGAAATCCATCAGCTTCGCGCCGGATTTCGTCAGCATGATGTTGCCCGGCTTTAAGTCGCGGTGAACCACGCCCTGCCGATGCGCCCTCTCCAGCGCGTCGGCAATCTCAATCGCAATCCGCAGCAATTCCGTACCGCCCAGCGGCCCTTTTTCCAACCGCTTCGCCAGCGTTTCGCCTTCGAGGAATTCCATGACCAGGAAATCGGTGCCGCCCTGATGTCCAATATCATGCAGCGTGCAAATATGCGGATGGTTCAGCGAAGAAACCGCGCGCGCTTCGCGCTCGAAGCGTTGTTTCGCGTCGGCATTCTGGGTTAATTGCTGCGGCAGGACTTTGATGGCCACGTCGCGCCCGAGCCGCGTATCCCGCGCGCGATAAACCTCTCCCATCCC
>JBAQYT010000225.1:0-7382 GCA_049787175.1 Candidatus Acidiferrales bacterium
AGCCGCAAAGCGCTGCTCCGCGAAGCCCGCGAGAAGCAGAAACCAGCAGAGCCTGCCGGCGCTGAGCAAGCCTCGGCCGCCGACGCCGCCGGCAAATAAGTACGGCGTCGGCCTGCGGGCTTTTGTATCGGCGGCTTTACGCCGCCAGTTTTGCCTTGTTGCCATCCGTAAACGCAAAAAAGGGGGAGGCGTTTTCGCTCCCCTTTTCTTTTGTCATATCAAACCTCAGAACTGGTAAATCAGCGCCAATTCCATCACGCGTGGATTCGTCAGCGTCGCGGTGTAATTGCCGAACGTGCTCGAAACGCTCAGATTATCCTGCATGGAATATACGTTGAACCGGTTCATGTTCAGCACGTTGAACACGCTCCATCGTGCTTGGATCGACTGGTTCTCAACTCGTGGAATGCGCCAGTTCTTCGCCAGGTTCATATCCCACCCGGCATAGCCATCGCCTCGAATGGAATTTCGAGCGCCGCTTTGACCCGGGAACGCATAAGTGAACCCATTCGCCGCGCACGGCGCGCCCGTGCCCGTACAATTCTCGGGATTCGTGAATAGATTCGGCACTCCCGTTGCTGCGGATTCGGTTCCCGTTTTGATCGGTGAGCCCGTCAAATCTGCCCAGCCCATTTCATCCCAGTTTGTCGGCCAGACGTAGCCCGCGAATACGCTGAACGGAAACCCCGACGTCCACCGCGCCGTCCCGGAAAGCGACCACCCGCCGAGGACCGCATTTTCCCAGCCATTCATATTCGAACCAAAGCGCCGCCCTTGCCCAAACGGCAGGTTTGCCACCCAGTATCCGTTGATCTGATGCCGCAAATCGAAGTCGCTCGAACCGTACATCTGTTGGGGAGACCACGGATTGATGATGCTGTCCGTCAGGTATTGCACGCCGCGCTCCGCTTCCGACTCGATGTCCAGTGAGTGCGAATACGTGTAGTTCACGCCGAAGAGCAGCCCGTTGGACATCTGCTTCTTCAGGCTCACCTGCAACGCGTTGTAATTCGACCAGCCGATCGAACGCCAGTCCCACAGCGACGAGTATTGGCTGTTAAAATAGCTGTTCAGGCCGGCGGCCGGTTGGGTTGGTAGGCCGGCCACGTCCATGAGATAGAGAGCTGATGTTTCGTTGTACAGATTTCCGCACCCAGGGCCAAAGACGTCATACACCGCCTGCAATAAATCTGTCGTTGACTGTCCAGGCCCATTGATGCCAAAGAAATTAGCTGAACATAGAGAGTATGAGGACTGAGGTGTTAGCATATCCTTCCAGTATTGCCCCGTGGCCCCAATGGCGGAATCAATGCTGCTCTCCGGGACGCCCTGCCGCCACAAAGTAGAGAGCTGCTTCGCGGCGGTGAAGTAATCAATCCCTGTCTTGGAATCTGTCAGATCCATTGGTGTGGCAACATCGTCCAGCACCATTAGTCGGTGGGCGAAGTGGCCGACATAGGCCACATCAAGAACCATCTGACCCGGCAATTCGCGCTGGACCGAGAGGTCAGCTGCATAGGAATACGGGGTCCGCAGCGACTGATCGATTCCGTTCGCGATGGCTTCCGACCCCAACGGATACGTTACAGGGAAAGTCGATGGCGGCGCCGGTTCCATGATTGTTTTTCCGCAATTATCAGTAGTCGGAATAACATTCATGCTTGTAATACGAGCCGCACATTGGATTGTCTCCGTGCCGGCCGGGTTTTCCAACACAGTGGAAAGCCCGAATTCACCGGAGGCGCTGTAGCTCTGTGCCAGCTCTGGGCCGAAGTTATCGAAATACATGCCAAGGCCGGCCCGGATGACCGTTTTGTCTTGCCCCATCAGTCTCTGCAACCAGCCCAGGCTTGTCTCTGGTGTCCAAGCAAGCCCAATGCGCGGCGCAAAATTCTTGGTTTGCGTGTTATACAAACCCGATTTGCCGTAAAAGGAACCCGCGGGAGCGAAACTGATCGGAGTGCCTCCCATGACCTGGTTATCTGGGATTCCTTTCGCCATGTCCTCACCGCGCTGGTTGAACCAGGCCCCCATATCGACCGAAGGTGTTACCTCTTGACCGTCTGTTTCCGTCATGGGCGTCATCAATTGGTAGTTGAGGCCGTACGTGACCGAAAGATTGCGCCGTGCTTGCCAAGTGTCTTGGAAAAAAAGGTTGTAGTTGTCCGTCGCCCAGTGCCGGTAAAGTGGTGCGCCTTGGGCAAGCGGATTTGCTGTGGTCTGGCTCTTAATCGAGTAGTTGTAGACCGCATCGACTTCCGTCGCCATGCCCATCATCGCCGCCAGCGGAAAATCATAGGCTTCGTCGAAGCCGCCCGCCACGCCCGGATAGCACGGACCCGGAGGGGTGGTGCCGCAGCGGTAAGCCGGGTTCAGGGCGTCATTAGGAGAGGCAAAGCCGCTGCCGATGACCCAGTCCGAATTGGTCAGCGCGTTGCTGAAAGAATTCGTGGCATTCCACGTATTCAGCCTCGACAAAAGAAAATTCTCGCCAAACTGGAAGTTGTGTGCGCCCTTCTGCCAGTTCAAGGTGTCCGCAATGTTGTGGACGGGTGCTGTGTCCCCATACGAGTACGTGATCGGCTGGCTCAGGTCGCGCATCTCAACCCACGGCTGATTCGTATCGCCGTTCAATCCAAAGCTGTCGCGCGTCAGCCCGTAGCGAAAGTTATTTACTAGGTGAGGCCCAAAAACCCCTGTATATCCCGCTACAAAACCCTTGGCGAGATCGGCATTCGTGTCTTGCGGAGGCAAGCCGGGAAGGAATGGCGTATCGTTGATCTTGTCATCAACGCCTTCGCCGCGCACAAATATTGTGTGGTCGCCGTTTGCCGTTAGTTTGTAGTCGATTCGGCCGATGTACCAATTGTCTTTGGTAAGTGTCGGAGCGGCAAAGCGGTACCCTTCAAAATTCGGTGCATCGCTGAAATTCGGGTCATTCGGCTCTGGATACGTATTGAAGTACTTCAGTGCTACCGCGCTTGGACCGATGTGCAACGGATCCATCCCCGCGAGCTGCGTTGCGTTAAGTCCATAATAGCCTGTCGCTACGGGATAGCTCGCGCCGCTAATGCCAGTGACGTTGCTGGCGGGGCATTGCTGCGCAGGAGTCTGAGTTGATGTTCCGGCGCACGCGTATTCGATGATTCCCTCGCGCAGCGTCGCGCTCGGAATGGCTTGTTCCTCGCTCGCGTCCACCGCTTGCCGGTGCCCTTCATAATTGAAAAAGAAAAACAATCGATTCTTCAGGATGGGCCCGCCAATCGTTCCTCCATAGTTGTTCCATACCAGGTGTTCCGGCACGTTTGGTTCGCCGTTCGCCGCTTCCGTCGATTTCAAGAAGTAGTCGTTAGCCTCGCCCAGCGTATTCCGGTCAAACTCGTAGAGCGAACCATGAAATTTGTTCGTGCCGCCCTTCGTAACCATGGCGATCTGCGCACCGGAAGATCGCCCTTCCGTCGCTCCGTAGTTCGAAGTGGTTACGCGAAATTCCTCCACGGAAAACTGGCTCGTGGGCAAAACGCCGTTGAAAGCATAGCCGGCGAATTCGTTGTTGTTGCTCACGCCGTCGAGCGTAATGTTGTTCTGGTCGCTTCGCTCCCCGTTCACCGAGCCAGCTCGCGTATCGTAATCGTCTGTGAGCAAGTTTTCACCGTTGTACGCCACTCCGGGCTGCAGGCTCAGCAGCAGGGTCGTGTTCTCTTCGCTCAGCGGCAGGTTCTGAATCGCATCTGTGCCCATTGTTTGGCCCAGGCTCGCGTTGGTCTGATTCAGCACCGGCGTTTTTCCTCTCACCTCCACGGTCTGATTCACTCCGCCCACCTGTAATTTCACGTCCGCGGTCGCCGGTAAGTTGACTTCAAGCTGCAGTCCAGTCTGCTCGTACTTTTCAAAGCCCTGTGACTCCACTGTCACCTTATATGGGCCAGGCAGTACCGATGGGAAACTGTAAGCTCCAGTTCGAGTCGTCATCGTCTCTCGTGAGACGCTGGTCGCGGCGTTTGTCAGCGTCACTTTGGCTCCAGGCACGGCTGCGCCGGACGAATCGGTTACCGTCCCGCGCAGCGACGTCGTGGCTTGCCCCCACGCACGTGTCCCGGAGGTCATCAAGAATGCAATAATTGCTGCTAT
Organism: Candidatus Acidiferrales bacterium; assembly: GCA_049787175.1. Taxonomy (GTDB): domain Bacteria; phylum Acidobacteriota; class Terriglobia; order Acidiferrales; family UBA7541; genus DAHUXN01. Next base: position 4,132 of record JBAQYT010000225.1, read on the forward strand.
ATATGCGAACATCAGGATTTTTCTGCGCATTTAATTCCTCCACTCGCCCTTCGGCCGAGTCAATCGGTTGACAATCTTGTAGCGGTCAGCGCGGTACGTCGATTTCACGTACTCCGCCGGCTTTCCCTCGTGCAGATAGCAAATCCGCGTGAACAAAAAGACGGGGCTGCCCTTGGGGATTTCCAGCAACCGCGCCTCCGCGGCATTGGCCAATCCCGCTTCCACTGTTTCGTCTGCGGCAACAATGTGAATCCCGTACTCCTCCGCAAGCGTTTGGTAAAGAGAAGTGCGCGGGTCGAATTTATCGAAGATATGGGGGCACAGCCGCGAGGGGATGCGGCTCCACTCAATGCCCATCGGCGAGGAGTTCGCCAGCCGCACACGCCGAAGGCTGATGACTTTCTCCGCGCGCGATAGATGGAGTGCCGCGGCTGTTTCGTTATCTGCGTCCGCGATCGTAAAGGCCAGCGGTTTCGTCCGCGGCCGCCATCCGCGCTGGCGCATTTCGTCCGTAAAGGAGAGCACTTGGCGAAAATTCTTTTCAAACTTGATCGCCGAAACGAATGTTCCTTTGCCGCGCTGGCTGTACGCCACGCCCAAATCGCACAGCGATTTGATTGCCTGCCGCGCGGTCATGCGGCTGACGCCCAGTTGCGAGGAGATTTCCTCTTCGGATGGAATCATCTCTCCGGATTTGAGCGCGCCGCAGCGAACCTGTTCGAGCAGATTCCGGCGGATCTGAAAGTAGAGCGGGACCACACTATGGCGGTCGAGCGCCTCCAGGACCACTTGCCCCCCTAACACCCCAACCTGTCTATACAACTAGTCTACCTATTAAAGCTCGCTGCGTGAGTTGTCAAGAACAATTTGCTGCGGAGCGGACAGTTACCGTCAGGGAAAAAGCCATGAGTAGAACCGATTGATACAAGGGAAAATATACGCAATGCTGCGATTGCTAGCTGACGCGTTCGATGCGAGCGCCGAGGGCCAACAGCTTGCTTTCAATGCGCTCGTAGCCACGGTCAATGTGGTAGACGCGATCGACCCAGGTAGTATTTTCCGCGACCAGCCCTGCAAGCACCAGCGAAGCGCTGGCGCGCAAGTCGGATGCGATAATGGTCGTGCCGCTCAGCGGCGTAGGGCCGTGCACAATCGCTTTTCGTCCATCGATTTCGATATTCGCGCCCATGCGCATGATTTCGCTCGCGTGCATGAAACGATTTTCGAAAATCGTCTCGGTAATGACGGAATCGCCGTCGGCCTGCGTGGCCAGCGCCACATACTGCGCCTGCATGTCGGTGGCGAACCCGGGATACTCCTCCGTGATCACGTTGGCGGCGCGCAGCTTGCCCGGAGCGCGAACGCGCAGGCTGGTTTCGCTCTCCGCGGTGATTTCTGCGCCGCACTCGCCGAGCTTGTCGATGACCGCTGCCAGGTGGCGCGGTTCGCATTCGGTGAGCACGACGTCTCCGTGCGTGATCGCGCCGGCAACCAGAAACGTACCCGCTTCAATGCGGTCAGGAATCACGCGATGGGCTGTGCCGTGGAGCTTCTCCACTCCGCGCACGCGAATCGTCGCTGTTCCCGCTCCTTCGATTTTCGCGCCCATCTTAATCAGCAGCTCGGCCAGATCGGTCACTTCCGGCTCGCGTGCCGCATTTGAGAGCACCGTTTCGCCTTCAGCCAGCGTGGCGGCCATCAGGATGTTTTCCGTGCCCGTTACCGTGATTTTGTCAAAATGAATTTCCGTTCCATGCAGGCGCTCGGCTCGCGCTTCGACGTAACCGTGTTCCGTGGTCATGGCCGCGCCCATTTTTTCGAGCGCCTGAATGTGCAGGTCAATGGGGCGCGCCCCGATCGCGCATCCTCCCGGAAGGGAAACGCGCGCGTAGCCGAATCGTGCGACCAGGGGGCCGAGGGTCAGTACCGAGGCGCGCATCGTTTTCACAAGCTCATAAGGTGCCTCGGCGTGTGAAATCTCTTCGGTTTGAATGGTCATCGCCGACGGCGGCACGTCCTGCGCGATCACGTGCGCTTTCATGTGCGCGAGCAGTTTCGCCATGGTAATGATGTCGCGCACGCGGGGAATGTTATCGAGGTGGACTTTTTCAGAAGTCAGCAGAGCCGCAGCCATAATGGGAAGCGCGGCATTTTTTGCGCCGCCGATGCGCACGATGCCTTCCAGTGGCCGTCCGCCCTGAATGTTGAACTTGTCCATGCTGCCTTTAATTCCTCTTTATGCGCTGCGATGCTTGCCCGGTGTTCCGGAGAGCTTTGCGAACGTCGCCGCGATGCGCCGCCAATACGCGGCGCGCCGCTTGCACGTCAAACCCAAACTTCAGCATAACAAGTGCGGCCCGCAGGTCTCCTGCCGCTTGTTTTAGGATGCGTTCTGCAGTTTGCTCGTTTGCGCCCGTGGCTTCTCCCAGATTTCGCACCGCGCGTCGGCATAGCTTCTGGTTCGACTTGGCCACACCGATCATCCAGTTGTCATAGATGTAGCCGAGGCGCGCCATCGTCGCCGTGGAAATCATGTTCAGTACCATTTTTTGCGCTGTGCCGGATTTCATACGCGTAGAGCCGGCGATCACTTCGCGTCCGGTGGCCGGCTCGATCGTCAGATGTGCCACGCGCGAAATAGGCGTCGCGCGGTTGGTCGTCAGCGCAATCGTGTATGCGCCGCGCTTTCGCGCAAATTTCAGCGCACCTATAACGTAAGGCGTCGATCCGCTGGCGGCAATTCCAACGACGGCATCGCCGGCGCGCAATGCTCGGGCGCGGAGGTCGTGTGCGCCGCTCCCGGCGTGATCCTCAGCGCGCTCTACGGACACAGTCAGCGCGCGGTTCCCGCCCGCAATGATTCCTTGCACGAGCGTTCGTCTGACTCCAAAAGTTGGCGGGCACTCCGAGGCGTCCAGCACGCCAAGCCGCCCGCTCGTTCCGGCGCCAATGTAGAACAGCCGCCCGCCTTTGCGAAGGCGCATGACGATTTGATCCACGGCGCGCGCGATCTTCGGAATCTCGCGGCGCACGGCGCCCGCGACCCGTGCATCTTCGCGGTTGATCACGCCCAGAATTTCTCGCGTCGACTTCAGATCAAGATTCGCCGAGCGCGGATTGTGCTGCTCGGTGGTGACTAGATTTTTCGTTCGCATGACCCCTGAAGATTATAGCTGGACTACGGAATGAATCGCCGCGCGTTCAAGCACGGAGGTGCGAGCATTGTGCGGTTCCGGTTACTCTTTGCCGGC
>JBAQYT010000238.1:0-2329 GCA_049787175.1 Candidatus Acidiferrales bacterium
TGGCGAAGCGCCGCTGGTGGCGACGGATTTGATCCGGCGGATTTCTCCGGCGTTTGCGCAGCTTCATGACGAGTTGCAGGCGAGCTGAGATGGACGCGAGCGCGATGCTTTCGCGGTCGGCGGAGGAAACCATCGCGCGCGGGAAAGAGTTGGCGTCGAAGATGCGCGCGCCGCTGCTGGTGCTGTTGAGCGGAGAATTGGGCGCGGGAAAGACGACGCTGGCGAAGGGAATCATCAGCGGATTGGGCGCGGCGCGCGAGGAGGACATCACGAGCCCCACGTTTACGCTGGTGCATACGTTTACGGGGCCGGTGAAGGTGTATCACGTGGATTTGTATCGCGTGAGCGAAGTGCAGGAATTCGATTCGCTGGGGCTGGAAGATTTGTTCGCGGAGCCGGCGATTGTGCTGATCGAGTGGCCGGAGCGGATGCGTTTGCGCACGGACTGGCCGGTGCTGCGGATCGATCTGGAGCATGTGAGCGAAGAAGAGAGAAGGATTACAGTGAGAGAGTTGAAAAAAGTGGCTAGTGGTCAGTGATCAGAAAAGAGCGACTACATCGCGCGTCGCCGGATTTGCTCGATATCCGCATCGTTCAACACAGTTACAGTTTTAACGGAGGCGTGTGTTGATTCGATGGTACTGGTCGGTCGGCCGCTAAGTTACTGGTCGTAAGGGGTATCAAGGCTTCCGTGCAATCAAAGCGCGCCCATGCCTGCTGCGTTGTCCAATCTGTTCTCGCAGAGTTTTATAAAGCGGGGAACAATGTCGGTAATACGGTTGTAGCTTAGCTCGAAAATCAGCAGAGCATTGCTCAGGCTGACAGCGAAGATGAGTTTCGTGTTTTCGGGTTGTCGGATATTCTGACCGAGGTCTGCTGCAGCGTTTCCTTGGTCAAATTTCAAATAGAGATAGACGGTTCCGGTCCAGTTGGGGTGGGCATATTCACTTAGATACCCATATTGGCGACTGAAACCCTCGATGTCCTTTTCCACACAATTGAGGAACGTGCCAATCCTGACGGGCCGTGGCATGATGGGTTCGCCTGTGGCGGGGTCGGTAGGCGGGTCGGTTGCCATACCCATGCTCATCTTCATTAGATAATCGTCAATATCCCCGAGCTCCGCGGATTCCACGGAGGCCTCCACCTTGGTACACAAATACCACAAGGCGGCGCTGGTTTCGAATGCGGCTCGGGTCAGTATGATGGCTGCTGCTAATCTAGCCTTTTCAAACTCCTCGAATGCAGCGCGGCTCAACTCAGCCATTCTCCAGCTAAGTGCTTCTCGGTAAACCAAGACTTTGAAAGGGAGTTTTGATAACTGTGATAAAGCCCAGCCGTCAACGCGTTTCGGTAGATTGGATTCGAGCAGACTAAGCCTCTCACGGATTTCATCCAGCCGGGATACAAGGGAATCGTTCATTCACTTCCCCTACGCGCTTATAGCCTCACGGTCCCGAACGTGAGATAGCACCAACCCGGCGACGACAACAAGCACCAGTAGCGTGCCCCACTTTAGCGCTGGTCTGAGCGGCTCATTGGTGAACGGGTTGAACGATATGTTCTCTAATCCCTTGACCGGAGTACGACCAAAAACAAGGAGGAAAAGGAAGAACAGCACAGCTGGCATCACGGATGAGCAAAACCATCTGATGCCTCTGAAGATTTCCCGCGCAGTCAACAAGTCTCCGACAACATCAAGACATTGCTTGGCGTAATGAAGTAGTTGAGACCACATTCGATTACGAATGATACCACCGGGGCACACAACGGGGCAACTTAAGCCAGCAGCAAATGGTTCAGTAAGAACGTGGTACAATTCCCGCTAGGAAGGTGGCGTGCTCTTAGAGATCCAACAAGGAACTCCTGTGGCCTGTAGTGTGCCAGGTCACCCATGGTGGCACGCGGCGGGGCGTCAGAGGGCTCTTAGGGCTACGAAACCGCAGGGGGGGCCAATGCATCCCAAGCTATGAACGGTGCTGGAGCAAACAGTGGTGGGCTCGGGGCTCCCGCGAAACACGATTGCCCAGTCGTGAGATTTGCTCCATCGAAGGAGACTTCACCATGCAAAAAGTGAAATGGATACTTGGAGTGATTTGCCTCCTTGCGTTGCTGGCGTCACTCGCCGCGATTCCAGCGAACGCGCAGAACGCGCCCAACTTCGCCGGCACTTGGGACATGACCATGGCCGCGCCGCAGGGCGGAGGCGGAAACGGCGGCGGAAACCGCGGTGGAAATGGCGGGGCGCAGTCGCTGGTGATCACGCAGGACGGCGACAAATACAAAGTGACACACAAAACTCGGCGCGGGGACGTGACTTCCGATGCCA
>JBAQYT010000244.1:0-13239 GCA_049787175.1 Candidatus Acidiferrales bacterium
ACCGATCAAGCGGATATTTCTGGGGGCCCAGGTTGTGCCGCCAACGGATTGGCTCAAGGTGCAAGTCGACGGGCGGGCGAGCTCGTACTTTGAGTGGTTGGGCGCGGGATATTACTCCACCAGCCTGCGAGGCGGAGCGATGTATGGCCAGATGCACTTTATGGGCGAGATCTACTACGGCTTTGACGAAGAGCATTTGTATGTGCGCATCGATCCTTTGCGCGAAGCATTCGCGCAGCTACGGGACTGTGAATTCCAACTCGTTTTCGAGGCCGGCGCGGCCGTTAAGCTGATCGTCCGTGTGCATGATGGAAAACTTGTGAGCTTTTCCGCGGAGCAGGATGGGAAAGAATCGACGCTTCTGAAGGAACATTTCTCTGTAGCCGTCGGAAAAGTTATTGAAGCGAGTCTCGCGCGACGCGCCCTTGCATTGGCCGGCCACCGCGCCATTCGATTCAGCGCATCTCTTTGGCGCGAAGGGATGGCCCTCGATCTCGTGCCACGTGAAGGCTCCATCGAGTTGCCTTTGGGCGAGGACTCCTTTGCGTGGCCGATTGAGCCGGCGCAGGGTGCCGCTCCGACAAAGTAGTTCCTGGTAAGTAAATGATTGACAGAATTTCCGGCACAGGTATAGTTCGCATGTACCTCTCAGACTCAAAATAAGAGCAAGTATTCGCCCAAGTGAACGGTACGTTTGTCCTCTTATTGCGGCTCATCCGCCTAGCCCGGCGCGGCGAGCGCCGTGGTCCGCTTGTTTGCGGGGCCGTGGTGTTGAGCGCGGCGGCCGCTCTTTTCCTCCTGCAGCAAGTCCCCAAACAGCGGCATAACCCGGCAGTATCGAGCAAAACGGCGCCCATTGCGTTGTCGACACTGGCAGCCCGAAACGCTACCCAAAGACTTGCCAATTTGGGATGGGCATTTGAACCAAATGTTGGGCAAAGCGCTTCGGAAGTAAAGTTTCTCGCGCGCGCGCGTGGCGCGACGGTTTTTTTGACGGATGACAGCGTGTACGTTTCCTGGGCCCGTGCGGCGCATGATAGTAGCCGGCGCGCGGCGACCAAAGGAAATTTTCTTAGATTCGAATTTGCCGGGGCAGGCCGCGCGGGTACAAGGCGAACCGGAGACACTCTGCTTCCCGGAAAGACGAACTACCTCTTAGGCCGCAACGCACGGCAGTGGCATACGGATGTTCCGCACTATGCGGCGGTCCAGTATGCGGGTTTGTACCCAGGCGTTGACGCGCGGTTTTACGGCGGCGCGCAGGGCCTCGAATACGACTTGACCGCCGCGCGCGGCAGCGATTTACGGCAGATTTTGCTGCGCGTCAGAGGAACCGACGCACTTTACCTCGACCCGCAAGGGGACCTGGTCATACGCAACGGCGCGCGCCAGATCATCATGAAGCGTCCGTACATGTATCAACTGGATGGCGGCGTGCGCAAGAGCGTCACCGGCGGCTACCGATTGTTGAGCGGCAACGAAGTGGGATTTGAGATTGGCAAGTATCGCGCCGATTTGCCGCTCGTCATTGATCCTTCGATCTCCATTGCGTACACGACGTTTCTTGGCGGAGCGGGAGCAGAGAAGGGAAATAGCGTCGCGGTGGATTCGTCGGGAGATATCTACGTCGGCGGAACGACCACGCTGCCGACATTTCCAGAGACCGCCACGTTCACTGATGGCAGCGCGAGTGGCAGTTCGACTCTGTTCGTCGCGAAGGTCGATCCCACGCAGACTGGCGCCGCGTCTTTGATTTATCTGACTTTCATCGGTGGTTCGGGCAGCGACCAAGGAGGAATGGTCGCGCTCGATCACTCCGCGACCCCTCCGAATCTTGCGATTCTCGGTTGGACAACCTCGACTAATTTTCCCGTCACAAATCCGGCGAGCGTGTTTAGCGGTACTTCGGACTTGACGATCACAGATCTCAACGGCGTGGGGAGTGCACCAATATACTCGAAATATTTTGGCGGAAGCAGCGCGGCAGCGACCCAAAACGTGGCCGGAATTGCCACGGATGCCATCGGCGATGTCTTTGTAACCTCCGACACCACGTCATCGAATCTTCCCGTGACGGCTACGGCCGTTCAATCGACTTTCGTCGGGCCCGATGACGGCCTGCTGGCGGAATTTGCGTCGGGCACTGGAGCGCTGGTCTACTGCACGTATCTCGGTATCAACTCGCAGACGGTCGGCAGCACCGGTGTAGCCGTAGACGCCAGCGGAAACGCCTACGTTGCTGGCTTTACGTCCACGACCACAACCTCCTTCGCCAATGGGTTTCAGGACTCGTACCCCGGAGGGTCCCTGGATGGCTTCGTGATGGAGATCAATCCAGCCACATCGGGCACGGCGGGCCTCGTCTACGGGAGTTTCATCGGTGGCACCGGCTCGGACCAGGCATTTGCCATCGCGGTCGATACAGCAAGCCCAGCCAATGCTTACGTGACGGGCACGACGAGCTCGACGGATTTCGTCTCGCAGACGGGCCTGACAAACGCGTTTCAATCTAGCCTGGGCTCAGGTGCAACGAACAATGCTTTTCTGGCGGTCATTAACCAAGCCCCAGTAACGTTTGTGCCCTCACTCACGTACGTGAGCTATCTGGGCGGAACAGCATCAGATTCTGGCCAAGGGATAGCGGTCAATTCATCGGTTACCCCTCCCGAGGTACTTGTGGCCGGGCGCACAACATCCAACAGTTTCCCGGTTCTTTGCACCGCCCAAAATTTCACTGGAAGCGAGGATGCGTTCATCGCGGAGTTCAATCCAACCGCCAGTGGCAGCGCTTCCCTTACTGTCTCTACACTCCTAGGCGGCAGCGTGACCACCGAAGCAAGCGCCGTTGCTACGGATTCTTCGGGAGACGCCATCATTTTTGGTGACACGCTTTCGCCGGATTATCCCCTGGCGGGGAATCCCCAGACCGGCTTCCAACTCACATGCACGAGCTGCACCTTAGGCACGCCTCTCTCGGACGCCTTCTTGACGAAATCTCCTGTCTCGACCACGCCTTCCGGATGTCTTGCGTTTAGTCCTGCCTCCGCGACTTTCGGCCCATCATTCCCGGTTGGCTCGACGAATGTGCCACCGATCAGCGTGTTGGTAACCAACGATGGCAATGCGACACTGACGTTCTCCGGGATTAGCATCATTGGCAACAACGCCGCCGATTTCCAGCTTCTTAGCGGAACTACCTGCACGGCTTCCACAGTGCTGACGACTAGCGGCGCCGGCAGTACTTGCGACCTCGCCATCGGCTTTACTCCGAATGTGGCCGGATCCGAGACGGCAACCGTACAATTCACAGACGACGGCGCAGGTAGCCCGCAGGGTCTTGACCTGACCGGCACAGGGACTGCTCCCGAAGTTACGCTGACGACAAGCCCGCCGACTTCGCCGCCCGCGCTCACGTTTGGCAGCGTAACCGTGAACACAACCAGCGGCGCTCAGGACGTGACGTTAACGAACTCGGGGAACGTGGCGCTGACGATATCTTCCGTCGTGATTGATTCCTCGGTGGGAAATCCCTCGGACTTTATTGTGAATCCTGCGGGCACCGCGAACGAGTGCGGCTCATCAGGGGCAAACCCCGTCCCCCCAAACGGGAGTTGCACCATCGCGGTCGAGTTTACGCCAAATGCGACCGGCCCGCTGACGGGGCAAGTGGACGTGAATGACAACGCAGGAAACAGTTCGGCGGCACAACAGACCATCGCCGTTTCCGGAACAGGTGTCGCGCAGACCTTCATCGTGGGGGTCAGTCCGACGTCTCTGACTTTCCTGCCCCAGAATGTCGGCGCCACATCTTCCCCGCAAAGCGTGACGTTAACGAACACAGGAACGGGGACTCTGAACATCACGGGTATCACGCTGACAGGCGCCAACGCGAACCAATTCCAAATTTACTCACCTGGGACCACGTGTTCCGGAGCAGGCGTCAGTCCGAATGGTGGCACGTGTACCATCGCAGTGGAGCTTGCGCCCAAGGTCGTCGGGCCCGCGAGTGCAAGTGTCAGCATCACAGATAACGCCCCGACGAGCCCTCAATCCGTTCTCCTGATGGGCGCGGGAGCGGGTGCGGTTGCCAGCTTATCAGCGAGCACGCTCACTTTTGGAAGTGTAAGCGTCGGGAACACATCTACCGCCCAAACAGTCACATTGACGAACAACGGTAACGCGAATCTTATCCTGAGCGATTTGGGGATTAGCGGCGCGAATCCGGGCGATTTTCAGATCACACCGCAGACCACCTGCGCCATCGGAGGAACGGGAATTGCTCAGTCGGGGTCTTGCAACATCGTTGTGGACTTCGTCCCGCTGGCCAGCGGCTCACGATTCGCTACGGTCAACATCGCAGATAATGCCGCGGGCAGCCCGCAGATCGTTTCTCTGAGTGGAACGGGCACGGCGCCTGCGGTCACGTTATCGCCAACGTCGCTTTCGTTCGGGAATGTTAACGTTGGTACCACCTCCACGCTGCCCAGCATTACGCTCACGAATACTGGGAACCAGACGCTGACGATTTCTTCCGTGAATATCGATCCGACTGTCGGGACGCCGGGCGATTTTGCTTTATCAGGCAGCAATACCTGCAAGGCGGTCGGCGCTCTGCAACCGAACGCGAACTGCACGATCACCGTGTCTTTCACACCGGCGTTAAAAGGCGGCGCGATCGGACAAGTGGACATTGCCGACAACGCGAGTGGTTCACCGCAAACCGTGCCATTGTCGGGGACCGGCACGGCCGCCGGCATCGTGCTTACGCCCTCAATCTTGACGTTCGCCGGGCAGAATCCTGGAACTCCGGCCAGTCCGCCCCAAACGGTCACTTTGCAGAATACAGGTTCGGGGCCTCTTACCATTTCGAGCATCGCAATTACGGGCACAAACTCCGGCGATTTTGCGCAAACGAATAATTGCCCCATCGGCCCCTCGGCCACGCTGGGTTCGGGAAACGCTTGCTCGATTGCCGTGACGTTTGCGCCGACCGGCACTGGCCCCCGTTCGGCGTCACTTTCTGTTTCTGACAACTCCCTCCCGTCCCCGCAGGTTGTCGCCCTAAGTGGCATCGGCACCGTGCCAGGCGCGCAGTTCAACTTGCCGACGATTCAGTTCGGAACAGTTATCGTGGGAGCGCACTCTGGCAACCAGGCCGTTCAGTTAAACAACACAGGCAACGGGGTGCTTGTAATCAGCAAGGTGGGGTTCGTTGGCGCGAATCCCGGCGATTTCCAAGCCTCGGGTAGCTGCGTCGGAGCGAATGGTGCGAGCGTCAGCGTAGCGGCAGGTTCGAATTGCGCTGTGATTGTAGCTTTTGCGCCAATGGCAGCAGGATCGCGCGGCGCCACGCTCAGCGTGACGGACAACGCCTCCACTAGTCCCCAACAGCTTCCAGTCACGGGCACGGCAACCAATTTTCAGTTAAGTACAGTCTCAGGCGGCTCTACATCGGCCACCGTGGCTGCCGGCGAGACAGCTACGTTTAGCCTGCAGGTGACGCCCGCGAACGGCTTTACTGGTAAGCTGACAATGTCGTCCGCGGATCCCATACCCGCCTCGATGTCTACGATTTCGCCAACGCAGGTGGTTGTTTCAGGAAGTCAGCCGGCTGGGTTCACAGTGACTGTGACAACAACGGCACCTAATGCGACGGCATCGCACGGACCCTTCTTTCCACGGCCAATGAGCGGGAATCTGCGCATCGTCATGGGATTCTGGCTGTTAGCCGTTGCTCTCTTGACACTGTGGAAGTGGAAATCGCACAGCCAGCGGCCGTTTCGGCCAGCTCTGCTGCTCGTGGGAGTTTTGTTGCTTGCCTCGTGTGGCGGAGGCGGCGGTAACCCTTCGCCCACCGGGACTCCCGCGGGAACCTACACCGTCACCATTACGGGCGCGATCTCTGGCGTTATGCGCACCGTGAATCTCTCCATCACCGTTCAGTAGTCTCCCGCAAAAGCGGCGTGTCAAAACTCTTTGACCGCGAGGTCCCGAGGATCACGTCCCACAGGCACCAAGGCGATCAGACAGCCAGCGGGACTGCCTGACGCTTGAGAACAGCCCTCGGTGCGAATCACGGCAAGCTGATCCGAGCCGGTGTCTACGGCGAGCAGGGTGTCTCCCACGGAAGCAAATTCAAGCACGCCGGGCTGTTGGCCGATCGCGATGGGCCTCAGAACTTGCCGTTCTCCAATCTGCACAGGCACGATTTGGGCCGCGCCCGGATCCGAGACGTAGAGAAGCTGGCCGTCGGGTGAAAGCACGGCGTCTTCCGGCGCTGATCCGAGCATGACGTAATCGGCCACGTCGTTCGTCCATGTGTCGATAACGATCAGGCCGTGTGCATTGGGTGAAGGTATGTAAAGCTCTCCGCCGTCGCTCTTCATGACAAAGCTTCCGGGCGTGCCACCGAGCGCCAAGTTCGCGATCAATGTCAACTTGCGAAGATCGATGACGGATATGCGGTCGGAGTCGGCCGAGGAAATGTACGCTTTCGAGCTGTCGGGCAAGACGGCAATCTGTTCCGGTTGAGACACTACGCCAATCGTCGCAATGGTTGCGAACGTTGCCGCATTCAGAAGGGAAACCGTGGAATCGCCACGATTCGTCACGATGACGATCTTTCCGTCCGGCGTGACGCGCGCGATCCACGGCCGTTTGCCGGTGCGCGCCCGTGCGACGATTTGACGCGAGGCGCAATCGATTTCGGCGACGGTGTCTGATCCGGAAGCCGCAACGTAACCCCGCGTGCCGTCACGAGAGAAATCCACGGCATAGGGATTCGATCCCACAGGAATGCGCGCAACGACTTGGGCGGTTTTCGTGTCGAACACCCAAACGTAGCCGCCCGACGCGCTGACGCCCCAAATTTCGTCGCGTTTGGGATGCGCGCGTATTCCACTCGGCGACGGGCCCACAGAAACGGTCGCGGCAGCCCTAAGCGTGACCAGATTGATCGCCGTGAGTGTTCCATCAGCTGTGTTGGCCACGTAGGCATACAAATGCAGGCCGGGGCGCAGGAAGGATGGCCGATGTTCCAGCGCGATTTCGCGAACGGCGACGCCCAAAAGCACAAGCAAGACGAGGACAAGCCTTATGTTCCAACGGAACTTGCGGCCTGGCGTCTTGTGCGGCGGAGTCGGCGGCACGGGAGTTGCGCTAGTTCAGCGTGCGATGCACGACGGTTGCGATTGCGCGAACTTCCGTCATCAGCAGCTCGAGCTCATCGGGAACGATCGATTGCGCGCCATCCGAAAGTGCGCGGTCAGGATCATGATGCACTTCCACGAGCAAGCCGTCCGCGCCGACGGCAACCGCCGCCCGCGATAGCGGAAGCACCTTGTTTCTCCGGCCGGTGCCGTGGCTGGGATCGACCAGGATCGGCAGGTGGCTGCGAGTCTGGACCGCGGGAATCACGCTCAGGTCGAGAGTGTTGCGCGTGTGGTCCGTGAATGTGCGTACTCCTCGCTCGCATAAGATCACGCGGTAATTTCCTTCGGACAGTATATATTCCGCGGCCATCAGGAACTCGTCGAGCGTAGCCGACATGCCGCGCTTGAGCAGAATAGGCTTGGACGCTTTTCCGGCGCGTTTGAGCAGCGAGAAGTTCTGCATATTGCGCGCGCCAATCTGAATCACATCGGCGTGCTCTTCCACAAGGTCGAGACTCTCGTTATCGATCGCCTCAGTCACGATTCCCAGCCCGAATTCCTCGCGAACCTCCGCCATGATTTTTAGCGCGGGTTCGCCGAGCCCCTGAAAGCTGTAGGGAGACGTCCGTGGCTTGTATGCGCCACCGCGAAAAAGACGCACGCCGGCCGCTTTCACGTATCCGGCGATCGCCCTGGCCTGCTCGCGGTTTTCGATCGCGCACGGACCCGCAATGATCGCCAAATTCGCGCCGCCAACGGAGACTTCGCCTGCGGGCGTGGGCACTTTCACGACTGTGGTTTCTTCCTTTGCGTCGCGGCTGACCAGTTTGTAGGGCTTGCTGACGGGAATGCATTCGATGACTCCCGGCATGGCTTCGAGCGAGCCGATGTCAACGGCGCCGGAGTTTCCTGTGATACCGATGGCCGTGCGATTCGAGCCGGGGATGGGATGAGCGCGCAGGCCCAATGATTCAATGCGTTCGCAAACGGCGCGAACCTGTTCTTCGGTGGCATGAGCCTGCATTACGACGAGCATTGCGGCGATCTCCCCGACACAGGAATCCGGTTTTGCTTCGGTGCCCGACGGATGAATTCTGATGGCTGAAGCGAACTAAACAGTGTACTGCATCGCGCCGCCGTGCCGCAATCGGCGGTATGCCGAATATTCAAAAGGGGTGTCCGCTTGGCGCTCATTCGGCGACCTTCACTGCTACAGCGAGCATCTCCCCGGTTACGCGCCGCGATTCGGCGAGAATCGTGCTAAAAATGGCGGCCAGTGCATGGCCATCGAGCGGTCCCGGATTGACACGCTGCACGTACCGGAGAATATTTTCCTCGCGCGCCTCGTCGTGCATGGGCAGGCCGGTTTCGCTTTTGAGTTGTCCCAGCTGAATCGACATTTGAGCACGCCGGTTCAGCAGACGGACCAATTCGCGGTCAAGTTCGTCGATTCGCCTTCGGTGATCGTTGAGCGTCATTCGAGTCTCCCTTTCCCTTATAGGTGGTTGCCATGCGCATAGGTCGCACTCTTCGGAGCAAAAAAAAACCGCAAACCCTGTTTTGGGGTTTGCGGCCGATTTCAGTGAGCTTTTGCGCTGGTGCTACATTCGTTCGTCCCTTGCGCCTGCGCGCTTCACCGTGGCCGCCACCCCGTAAGGATAGCGGTAGGTAAAGCTAAAATAATAAGAATGCCACGCCTGCGTCATCTCAGGACTCATCATCGAAGGGATAGTGTAAGCACAAACTCTTTCGGAGTCAATAGTAGCTGTTTGCGTAAGCTGGCCGAATCCACTAGAATGTACTTTCATTTTCCAAACGAAACGCAGATCCGAGGGAATGGAAGAACCTCAGCACAGTTCAGCTCAGCCGTACCTCGCAAGCGACGAATACCGCCCCGAACCTGAAGTAAAGCCGCCCCCGCCAAGATGGATGGATGGCAGCACCCGCATAGGAATCCATACCTCCATCGCGGGGGATATTTGCTCGGCTCTCGATATCGCAAACAACTTAGGGGCCAACGCGTTGCAGATTTTTTCGGCCAGTCCGAGGATGTGGAGCCGTGGGGCCATGGGATCAAGAGCAATCGCAGACTCGTCCGAGAGATTTCGTGCGCGCCGCGCGGAATTGGGACTTGGCCCGCTGGTTATTCATACCAATTATCTGATCAATCTGGCTTCGTGCCAGCGCGTCTTGCGCGTGCGCTCCATTCAAGCTTTCCACGATGAAATCGTACGCGCTGCGGCGCTCGGTGCGGATTTTCTGGTGACACATCCGGGCTGCGGTTGCGGGGCAGAAATGAACGCGGCCATCGCGGCGATTGCGGATGGCCTCAAACATGCCGCGCGCGGTGTCGGCTTTGGCGGCTTGCGCATTCTGCTCGAGAACACCGCGGGCCAGGGAACCTCCGTGGGCTCGCGTTTTTCTGAGCTGCGAGCGATTCTGGATCTGTGCCCGGAGCTGCCCCTCGGTGTGTGTGTGGATACGGCGCATTTATTCGCCGCGGGGCATGATTTGCGCCGTGCGGAAGGGTTGGAGCGCGCGCTTGCTGAGATTGCCGTCACGGTCGGCCTCTCGCGAGTTTTCGTTATCCATGTCAACGACTCGAAGGGCGCGCTCGGCTCGCATCTTGACCGCCACGAACACATCGGCAAGGGCAAAATCGGCCGCGAAGGGTTCCGCAGAATCTTGACGCATCCGCAGCTCGCGGGGCGGGCTTTCATTCTGGAGACGCCCATCGATCGTCCCGGCGACGACCGCCGGAACGTCGATACGCTTTGGCGGCTTGCGGGGGAGAAGCCGCGCAGCGTTCGCGGTGCCGCAGATGGATTTGCAATGCGGCAGCGCGGCGCGCGAGTGCACCAAAAATCTGGGGTGGCGCGGAAAGCGCGACGGGACGGAAATACCAAACGACGGAGAGGATGACACAAGCATTGGGCGAATACGAACCGCAGCGAATCGAAGCGAAGTGGCAGAAAATTTGGGAAGAGCAGGGCGCGTTTCATGCGGACCGCGATCCTGCGCGCCCGAAGTATTACGTCCTCGAAATGCTGCCTTATCCCTCCGGAACGATGCACATGGGGCACATGCGGAACTATTCCATCGGGGACGCTGTGGCCCGTTTCAAGCGCATGCGCGGATTCAATGTCCTCCACCCCATCGGCTGGGATTCGTTTGGCTTGCCTGCGGAAAACGCCGCGATCAAGAACGGAATCCCGCCGCGACAGTGGACGAATTCCAATATCCAACAAATGAAGGCCGTCTGTAAGCGATTCGGCTTCAGCTACGATTGGCGCCGCGAGATTTCCACTTGCGAGCCGGAATACTACCGGTGGAACCAGTGGTTTTTTCTCAAGATGCTGG
The DNA here is from genome assembly GCA_049787175.1 of Candidatus Acidiferrales bacterium. Classification (GTDB taxonomy): domain Bacteria; phylum Acidobacteriota; class Terriglobia; order Acidiferrales; family UBA7541; genus DAHUXN01. The sequence goes on from JBAQYT010000244.1 coordinate 10,512, forward strand.
AACGCGGATTGGCCTATCGCAAGCTCAGCAAGGTGAACTGGTGTCCGCAATGCCAGACCGTGCTAGCGAACGAGCAAGTCGTCGATGGATGCTGCTGGCGTCATGAGACCATCGCGGTGGAAGCGAGGGAAATCGAACAATGGTTTTTGAGGACCACGCATTATTCCGACGAGCTGCTCGCAGACATGGCCGAACTGCATGAAGGCTGGCCGGAGCGCGTGCTCGTTATGCAGGAGAATTGGATCGGCAAATCGCGCGGCGCGCGCATCCGATTTGCAGTTGCGGATCTAAGTAATGTCTCGCTCGAGGTATTCACCACGCGCATCGACACAATCTATGGCGTCGCGGCCGTGCTGCTATCTCCGCATCATCCCAATTTGACGGAACTGATTGCCGGAAGGCCGGGCGGCCGCGCCATGGAGGAGCGCCTCGAGTCAATGCGCAAGGTGAACCTGAAAGCGGCGGACTTCGCTGTCGCCGAGAAAGTGGGTTTCTTTACCGGCCGTTTCGCGCTGAACCCATTTTCCGGCGAGCGTGTTCCGGTCTGGGTCGCGAATTTCGTCCTCGCGGAGTACGGCACGGGCGCGGTGATGTGCGTTCCGGCGCATGACCAGCGCGATTTCGAGTTTGCAGAGAAATATCATCTGCCACTCAAGGTTGTTGTACAGCCGTCCAGTGCCCCTACGCTTCGCGCAGACCAAATGGAACACGCTTACACGGAATACGGACGCTCGGTTGAATCTGGTCCGTACACCGGCATGGAATCCCCCGCTGCCATCGAAAAAATGACTGCTGACACTGAAGCAAAGAAGTTCGGCAAAGCGGAAACGACCTATCGGCTGAAAGATTGGGGCATTTCGCGCCAGCGGTATTGGGGCACTCCCATTCCGGTTGTTTATTGCAAGAAAGACGGAGTCGTTGGCGTACCGGAGGAGCAATTGCCCGTTCGGCTGCCTGAAAACGTGGTCCTCACCGGTGAAGGGCGCTCCCCGCTAGCGAACGTCCCGGAGTTTTTGAAAACCACCTGTCCAAAATGTGGCGGCACCGCAGAACGCGAAACCGACACGATGGATACTTTTGTCGATTCATCGTGGTATTTCTACCGTTACACGGACGCTCACAACGATCGCGCGCCTTACGATCCCGCCAACGTGCAGTATTGGTTTCCCATTGACCAATATATTGGCGGAATCGAACACGCCATCCTGCATCTGATTTACTCGCGTTTCTTCGCCAAGGTGATGCGTGATTTGGGTTTGATTCAGCACAGCGAGCCTGTGCGCCGTCTTTTCTCTCAAGGAATGGTGCAAAAGGGCGGCAGGGCAATGTCGAAATCCCACGGGAACGTTGTGGGCGCGGACGACATGGCCCAGAAGTACGGCTGCGATACGGCGCGAATGTACACCCTCTTTGCGGCCCCTCCCGCGAAGGACCTGGAATGGAGCGAAGACGGTATCGAGGGTTGCTCTCGCTTTCTCAATAAAGTGTACCGCCTGGTTGACCGCCACGCGCAGTATCTGAGGAATGTTGATAGCCAGTTGAGTGAATCCATTGACGTATCGCAAGCAACGGCCAAGGAGAAACTCCTTCTCCGCAAAGCGCACCAAACGCTGAAGCGCGTGAGCAACGATTTCGAAGTGCGCTGGCATTTCAACTCTTCCATTGCGCTCATTATGGAGTATTACAATGAAATCCAAGCGCAGGAGCCGCTGGACCAGGGTGCGCGGCCGGAGGTTGCCAAACGCCTTGTCGAATTGCTTGTTCTGATGCTCGCGCCAATAACTCCGCATATTTGCGAAGAGCTTTGGGAGATGCTCGGTCACGCGGGCGGCCTCGGCCGCATTCCCTGGCCGGCTTTTCGCGAGGATCTGGCCAAAGAGGAGCAATTTGAAGTCGTCATCCAAATCAATGGCCGCGTGCGCGGGAAAATTCTTGTCGAAGACGGCTTGAGCGAAGAAGAAACAAAAGACAGGGCTTTCAGCGATCCGCGAATCGCCCAATTGGTGCTGGGCAGAAGCATCACGAAAACAATCGTGGTGCCGCGCAAGCTGGTGAACATTGTTCTTCGGTAGCAAATTTCATGCGGCCGTGGACGAAAGGGAACAGCCATTATGAACGTGCCGGGCGGCGTGATTGTCTTGGACTTCGGCGGGCAGTATACGCAGCTGATTGCCCGGCGCATCCGCGAACAGGAAGTCTTTTCTGCCATCCTGCCGTGCAACGCTTCCATGGATGAGATTGAGAGTCTGCGGCCCGCCGGTGTGGTTCTATCGGGAGGGCCCAGTTCGGTTTACGACAAAGGCGCACCCGTCTGCGACGCTCGTGTGCTGCGCCTCGGCCTGCCCGTCCTGGGGATATGCTATGGAATGCAATGGATGGCGCATTCACTCGGCGGCAACGTCGTGAAGGCGGAACGCCGCGAATACGGCCCAGCAATGCTGGACCGCGAAAAAGATTCGACGCTATTTCGCGGCCTGCCAGAACACTTGAAAGTGTGGAACAGCCACGGCGACCACGTCATCGGCTTGCCTGCGGGATTTGAGACCACTGGCCGCACCGATAACGCCGTCGCCGCGATTGAAGATTCCACCCGGCGTCTCTATGGAGTCGAGTTTCATCCCGAGGTTCTGCACACCGAGCGCGGCTCCGATATTCTTCGCAATTTTGTTTTTGAAGTTTGCCGCGCCCAGAAAAATTGGAGCCGCGCCTCGTTTATTTCAGACACGGT
>JBAQYT010000247.1:0-2729 GCA_049787175.1 Candidatus Acidiferrales bacterium
CCGGATGTGCTCGAAAGAATCGCCGTATTGATGCCGATCAGGTTGCCATGCAGATCAATCAACGCCCCGCCGGAATTTCCCGGATTGATCGCTGCGTCCGTCTGAATGAAATCTTCATAAGTATCTCGTCGTCCTTGCTCCTGCGCCTCGATTCCCAAGCTGCGGCCCGTCGCGCTCACGATTCCCATCGTTGCTGTCTCTCCGATTCCGAAGGGGTCGCCAATCGCAAACACCACGTCGCCGACTTGTAGCTTCGACGAATCTCCAAAAGTCAAAGTGGGAAGTCCCGTTGCATTAATCTTCACTACAGCAATGTCCGTCTGCGGGTCAGTACCCACGACTTTGCCCGCATAATTCTTATTGTTCCACTGCACCTTGATGTCGCTGCCGTGCTCCACTACGTGGTTGTTCGTCAGAATATAACCATCGGAATTGACGATCACGCCGGAACCCAGGCTCGTTTCCTTCTCCGTCTGCGGCTGTTGTTGACCCTGGCCGAACTGGTTGCCGAAAAACTGCTGGAACAATGGATTGTCAAAAAACGGCGAGTTTTGCACTTTGACTACGTGCGTCGTTGAAATATTCACGATCGCCGGAAGCGCCGGCTGCACCACGGACGCAAATCCGTTGGCGAACGCGCCCAGCCGTACCGGGTCCACCGCTCCCGCCACTTTCACCGGCACCATCGGCGCTCCGAACACTTGATGCCCCGCCCAGCGCACTGCCCATGTCCCCACAAACGCACCTGCAATGAGTGCTACTATCAATATTCCGACGGCGACTCCGCGCCGCATGTGAATGACTTCCTTGCTCATGGCACTTCCTCCTCGAATTTCTCTCGGGCATTATGCCCTTATGACTTATGGACGTGCTGGAACGAAAAACGTTTGCGCCGCGCATCGTCGCGGGCTGTCGACTGGCTTAACAGCATGCAAACGCCCGTCGGCCCGTTCTGGTAATGTCCAGCGACACCTTGGCCCACCCGCCTGGCATGAATTCATCCTGATATTTTCATTCGTAACTGCGGCGGGAGACAAAAACTGAAACTGCAAAATCTGCGACGGATTGCCTTCGCGCGGTTTCCCGCCCGTTTTGTTCCTCTTCCCTTTCGCGCATCTCGGGCAACACTTTCTTAGATGCACCGAGAACGCCTAGAGTTCTACCTTAAATTGTACCGCAATCGCTTGCGCCCGATGCGCCGGTTTGACAAAATGGCACCCCTGCTCGGCGCGCAATTTTTTGCGCCATGCGTGCCCCCGCAGGCTTCCGCGCGCATGTGGCGGGAACTCCAAAAAGGATACTCGAAAAATGAAACGTCAGCCCATCCTGTTTTTCGCCATCGCCGCCATTGCGGCCGCCTTGTTCGCTGGCGCAGTCGCTCTCGCCGCCACCGGCAGCGATAATGACAACGTTGCGGCTCTCAACGACGGCACCATGCCCGCGCTCTCCGCCATCGCCGGCCAGGGCATGATGGATTCGCACGCCTACGAATACCTCGAAGAATTGAGCGACGATATCGGCGCGCGCGTCACCGGCTCGCCGCAATGCAACGCCGCCATTCAATGGGGCCTCGATAAAATGCGCGCCATGGGCCTGCAAAATGTTCACGCCGAACCGTGGCAAATCTTCCGCGGCTGGACGCGCGTTTCCGCCTCCGCCGAAATCATTTCTCCCGCGCGCCATCCGCTGATGATCGACTCCATGGGCTGGGTCGGTTCCACGCCGCAGGGCGGCGTCGACGCCGACGTCGTTCCCGTGAACGTATACCAGCTCGATCAAGAGCTCGCGCAAAATTCCGGCAATTGGCGCGGCAAGGTCCTCCTCGTCGTGCAAAAAGGCGACGCGCCCCACAACGGCATGGCTGGCTTCGCCAAATTCGGCCTCTTCCTGATAAAAGCCCATGACGCCGGAGCCGTCGCCGTCATCGGCGGCCAGGGCGGTGGCAAATCGCAAGGCATGCACTTGACCCACACCGGCATCCTCGGCTTCGCCGCCTATTACGACATTCCCGTTGTCAGCATGTCCGCCGAAGATCAAGACATGCTCGAACGCTTCGTTGATCGCGGCAAAAATCCCCGCATCCACATCGACGTTCAGAATCGCGTCACCGCCGGCCCTGTCGACACTGCCAACGCCGTCGGCGAAATTCCCGGCACCGAGCATCCCGAACAAATCATCGTCGTCGGCGGCCATCTCGATTCCTGGGATCTCTCCGAAGGCTCCACCGATAACGGCATGGGCGCCACCACCACTCTTGGCGCCGCCGAAGCCATCCTGCGTTCCGGATTCAAGCCCCGCCGTACCATTCGCTTCGTGCTTTTCACTGGAGAAGAGGAAGGCCTGCTCGGCTCCATCGCCTACGTGAAAACTCACAAGGACGAAATGCAGAACCACGTCGCCGCCGTCATTCTCGACAACGGTCAAGGCCCCGTCACCGCCCTCAACATGGGCGGCCGCAACGATCTTCTTCCTGCCGTCGATCCGTTCGTCTCGTCGCTCGACGCCTTCGGCAAAATCACCGCCAATGACGACACCGAATTCGGCACAGACACCGGCCCGTTCATTCTCGCCGGCCTTCCCGGCATCAATCTCGACCAGGACTCGCCCGAGTACCGCTACACGCACCATTCCAACGTCGACAGCTTCGACAAAATCGACGAAGCCGTCCTCGACCGTGACGCCACCGTCCAAGGCCTCGTCGCCTTCTGGATTGCCGACCGCCCCGAGCG
>JBAQYT010000279.1:0-50940 GCA_049787175.1 Candidatus Acidiferrales bacterium
AAGAACCAGATGTACGTCACTGCCACTGTTGTCGCTGGCACAATTCCCGACGCCATCACCGTCCCTGTAGCCTCTGTTTTGAGGAATACCGAGAACCAGCCATTTGTCTATGTCCAGACCGGCGCGACCGATTTTGCGCGCCGCATGGTGGATATCGGTGAGACAGAGAACGGCCGGATTGAGATCCTCCACGGGCTGGCGCCGGGCGAAAAAGTTGTCGCTGACGGCAGCCTGTTCTTGCAGTTCCAGAATTCTCAGCAACGGTAACCGCCGGGGGTACAAAAATAATGATCCATCGCATAGTCGAATTCGCCCTCCGCCAACGGTTCCTGATCCTGCTCCTCGTTGTTGCTCTGGTCATCGGCGGGGCGATTTCCTTTCAGCACATGCCCGTCGACGCGTACCCCGACCTCTCTCCTCCCATGGTCGAATTAATCACCCAGTGGCCCGGCCACGCCTCCGAGGAAGTCGAGCGCCTGATCACGATTCCTCTCGAAGTCGAAATGAATGGCGTTCCGCACATGCGCGTGATGCGTTCGATTTCGCTCTACGGGCTTTCGGACATCATCATGACTTTCGACGAAGGCACGGACAATTACTTCGCTCGGGAGGTCGTGTTCGAACGCATCGCCGACGTGAACCTGCCCGCGGGCATCACGCCATCCATGGCGCCGCTCTCAAGCCCCAGCGATTTGGTTTATCGCTACGTCATCGAGAGTCCTGACCGCAGTCCGCAGGAATTAAAGACCTTTGAAGACTGGGTGATCGAACGAGGCTACAAGGCTGTTCCGGGCGTCGCCGACGATTCCGGCTTCGGCGGTACGGTCATGCAGTATCAGGTTCTCCTCGACCCCGCAAAACTTTACGGCTACCACCTTTCGATTCCCACCGTGCTCCAACAGCTTGCGAATAACAATGCGAACGCCGGAGGCGGCTTCTATTCGCAGGGCGGCCAATTTTATTACGTCCGCGGACTGGGGCTGATGCGCGATGTGCAGGATATCGGCGACACCGTAGTCGGCAGCCAGAACGGCGTGCCCGTTCGCATTCGGGACATTGGCCAGATAACGATGGGCCATGCCCCTCGCCTTGGCGAGTTTGGCTTCATGAAAAATGACGACGCCGTCGAAGGCGTCATCTTGATGCGCACCGGCGAACAGACGCAGAACGTGCTCAAAGGCGTCGAAGCGGAAACGAACGACTTAAATCAGCACGTTCTTCCGCCTGACGTGAGGGTTCATCCCTTCTACGACCGCAGCGATTTGGTCAAGCTGACCATCGACACGGTCGAAAACAATTTGTTGCGCGGAATGCTTCTTGTGTTCGTCGTACTCTTATTCTTTCTGGTCAGCGTCCGCGCCGCCGTTATCGTTGCCCTCACCATCCCCCTGGCATTGCTATTTTCCTTTATCTGCCTTCACGCCAAGGGCGTCGACGCCAACCTTCTTTCCATCGGTGCCATTGATTTCGGCATCATCATCGACGGCACCCTGGTGATGGTGGAGAATATTTATCGCGAGCTCGGACTCCGTACCGGCCAGGATTACAAGCTCAACGACATTATTCTCGCCGCTGCTGCCGACGTCGACCGCCCCGTTTTCTATTCCATCGCCGTCATCATCGCCGGATACATTCCCATTTACGCTCTCAGCGGCCCTTCCGGCAAATTGTTTCACCCGATGGCCGACACCATGTCTTTCGCCCTCCTCGGGGCTCTTCTCCTCACGCTTACCTTGGTCCCTGTGCTCTGTTCGTACTGGCTAAGGAATGTGCGCGAACGTGCCAACAAGGTCTTCGAATCCTTCAAGGATTTCTACGCGGGTCGACTGGATTGGTGCCTGGATCATCCTGCGCCTACGCTGATAATCGCTGTCTTGATTTTTGGCGCAACGCTTTTGCTCGTCCCGTTCATCGGCGGGGAATTTATGCCGCATCTCGATGAGGGCGCTTTGTGGGTCCGTGCCACCATGCCCTATACCATTTCCTTCGAGGAGGCCAGCAAGTTCTCACCGGAAGTTCGCAATATTCTGATGTCGTATCCCATGGTCACTCAGGTAGGGTCTGAACTCGGGCGTCCCGATGATGGAACCGACCCCACTGGGTTTTTTAATGACGAATTCTACGTGGGCCTGATGCCCTACTCGGATAAGACCTGGAGCCAAACAACAATACGAAACAAGCAACAATTGACCGAGGATTTGCAAAAGAAGCTCGCGGCTTTCCCGGGCGTAATCTTCAACTTCACGCAGCCGGCCGAAGATGCGGTTGACGAAGCGCTGACGGGACTGAAAAGCTCGCTAGCCGTGAAAATCTACGGATCTGACCTCAATGTCTTGCAGGACAAAGCGATTCAAATCAAACGTGTCCTCGAAAGCGTACGCGGGTTCACCGAACTCACAGTCGTTCGAGAACTGGGCCAACCCAGCCTGATCGTCGATGTCGACCGCGACAAGATCGCTCGTTATGGCATCAATGTTGCCGACGTTGAGACTGTAATCCAGGCGGCCATCGGCGGCCAGGCGGCCACGCAGATTATTCAGGGCGAAAAACTGTTCGACTTGGTCGTCCGCATGGAGCCGCAATTCCGTTCCAGCCCCAGCCAGATCGGCAATTTGCTTGTGGGCACACCTTCCGGCCAGTTGATTCCTCTCAGTCAGCTTGCCGAAATCCGCGAAAGCACTGGTGCATCATTCATCTATCGCGAGAGTAATTCGCGTTACATCGGCGTGCAGTACAGCATTGAAGGTCGTGACCTCGAAAGCGCTGTCGTGGCCGGCCAAAAAGCGGTTGATGCCGCCGTGCAACTTCCGCCCGGCTATCGCATGGCATGGGGCGGCGAATACAGTGAATTGCTCGCCGCGGAAAAACAATTGGAACTGGTGGGGCCGCTCGCGTTGCTGCTGATCTTTTTCATCCTCTTTGCGTTATATGGCAATTTCAAATTCCCGATCGGCATCGCGTTCGGCGTCGTCGTCACCGAGCCGGTGGGCGCATTAATCGCCTTAAAACTTACTCACACGCCGTTCAGTGTGTCTTCCGTGCTGGGTTTGCTTGCCCTGATGGGCGTGTCCGTGGAGACTGCCGTAATTTTATATTCGTTCATCAACAAGCTTCGCTTAGGCGGCAATGACATCCGCACCGCCACACGCGAAGCGGCCTTGCTTCGTCTGCGGCCCATTATGATGACCGCTCTTGTCGCGTGTCTCGGCCTGCTGCCCGCCGCGCTGTCGCACGGTATCGGCTCAGATACACAGCGCCCATTCGCCATCGTCATTGTCGCCGGACTGATCTCGCGCCTGTGCCTCGCTGTATTCATCGACCCCGTGATTTATCGCGCCGTCGCGCGCGATGGCGACGTCTTGCAGGTCTAAATTGCACGGGACAATGGCGTGAAGATGGTGAATCGGACAACGCGTTGGGAATTCTCCAGGGCGTCGCTCGTCTGCGTTCTCGTCCTGGTTCTCACCACGACCAGCGTTGCCGCCGTTTCCTGGCACCATCACAATTCATCTGCTTCAGAAGCCACCTGCCAGATTTGCCACTTTGCGCATCTGCGGAGCATCAAGCCGCCGGCGCAAGTGCGCCTGCTCGAACCTAGCCTTCTGCATCGCGTCATACTCGACGATGCTCACTGGACTTATGCAGGACCATCTGCTTTTTCTATCTCTCCGCGCGCTCCTCCTCTCGAATAGCGATCTCGCTCCATACAATTCGATGAACCTCTTTCGCACGCTCCTTGTGAGTGCGCGAATCCCATGTTCATTCGCCACCCCCACCGCAATCTGCGGATGGGTTCGCGCCCAAGCGCACGCGTAAAAAGCACGCGTAAGGAGAAGATCGAATGATTCGAGGAATGGCGTCTGCTATGTGCAAATGGCGGTCGATTTTGATGTTGCTGCTGTGTGTTTTTATTCTTCCATCAGCAGTCTTGGCACAGACGGGTAATTCGTCAGCAATCTCGGGTACAGTGTTGGACCCATCCGGCGCCGTCGTGGCCAACGCCACTGTAACCATCCACGATCCGGTCAGCGGCTACGAGAGATCGGCCATAACTGACAAGTTCGGTAATTTCAGCTTCCCGAATGTGCCATTCAATCCGTATCACTTTACGGTTACCGCGAAAGGCTTCTCTCCGTACGTGCAGGATGTGGACGTAAGTTCATCAGTTCCGCTCAACCTGAAAATCAATATGGAACTGGCGGGAACCAGCACCACAGTGACCGTACAGGCAGAAGCGGGTGATCTGTTGGAAACCACTTCTACGACGCACACGGACATAGACCGTTCGCTCATCCAAGAGATGCCTCTCGAGAATCCGTCATCGTCGGTGAGCTCGCTCGTAACGCTCGCGACCCCGGGAATCGCGGCGGACTCCAATGGTCTTTTTCACGGACTCGGCGACCACGCAGACAACTCATTTTCAGTTGACGGTCAGCCCATTACCGACCAGCAAAGCAAAGTGTTCTCGAATCAGATTCCGCTCAATTCCGTTCAGTCCATGGAAGTCGTGGAAGGCGCGCCGCCGGCCGAATACGGAGACAAGACCAGCGTCGTGATCGACGTCACCACGCGTTCCGGCCAGGGCGCCACAACTCCTCACGGCAGCCTAACAGCTTCTTATGGCACGTTCGGCACCGCCAATACTGGCTTCGATCTCGCTTATGGCGGCCAAAACTGGGGCAACTTTATTTCTGTGAGCGGATTGAACACGGGTCGCTTTCTTGATCCTCCGGAATTCACCGTGATGCACGACAAGGGGAATGAAGAAAATCTCTTCGACCGCGTGGATCGTCACATATCGAACGCCGATTCCCTCGAATTGAATTTTGGCTATACACGCTCCTGGTTCCAAAACCCGAATTCGTTCGACGCCCAAGACGCAACAGCGTGGTCGGGAGTGGTTGTAAACGATGGCGGCATCGGTCCTGACGGCCAGGCCGTGGGCCCGACCGATGAACGCTCGGAAATTCAGACATTCAACGTTGCTCCATCCTGGACTCGGTTGCTGAACCCAAACACGGTATTTACGCTCGGCGCTTTCGTTCGCCGCGATGGTTATAACTACTATCCGAGCGCGGATCCCTTCGCGGATCTCGGGCCGCCCAGCCTTTCCCGGGAGAGCGTCGCGCAAGATCGGACGTTGGCGAATACAGGGCTTCGCTCGGACATCGCCTATGACAAGGGAATTAACAACATCAAGGCGGGCGCCACATATGAACAAACCTTCCTCACGGAAAACGACAACTTGGGGATCGTGGATCCAACGTTCAATGCTCCGTGCCTTGATGCCAACGGCGTTCCCGTGCAGGGATTTACGAACCCCTTGCTGTGCCCGGCAGGAGATCAGCCGAACGTGGCCACGAATCCGAACGCACCGAACACGCCCCAATCCCCGCTATTCAACCCTGTCCTGCTGCCCTATGACTTAACACGCGGAGGAAGTCTCTTCGCGTTCAACGGTCACACCGATGTGAAAGAGCTCGCGCTTTACGTCCAGGACGCTATCAAGGCGGGAAACTGGAACTTTCAGGTCGGGATCCGCGGCGACTTATACAACGGCATTACCAGCGCGCGCCAGGCTGAGCCTCGCCTCGGCATCGCTTATAACGTCAAGCCGACCAACACAGTTCTCCGCATTTCCTATGCACGGACGCTGGAAACACCGTTCAACGAAAACCTGATTCTTTCCAGCATCGGATGCGCATCGGATGTCTTGAGTCCCCTGCTGCTCTGCTCATCGAGCTCATTGACCCCGATAAGTCCAGGCTATCGCAATGAATTCCATGCCGGATTCCAGCAAGCGTTTGGGAAATTCCTCGTGTTCGACGGCGAGTACATCTGGAAATACACGCACAACGCTTACGACTTCAGCGTGCTTGGGAACACGCCGATCACCTTTCCGATTGAGTGGGATCGATCAAAGATCCCGGGATATGCCGGCCGGGTAAGCATGCCGAACTACCATGGACTTACTGCGCTTGTCGTTTTCTCCAGTGTGGCGGCGCGATTCTTCGAGCCTCAGGTTGGCGGAGCCGGCGCTACTCCCACGGGCTCGGAGGTCTTCCGCATCGATCACGACGAGAAGTTCAATCAGACCACGCACCTCCAATATCGGTTGCCGTGGAAGAACAGTCCATGGATCGGTTTCAACTGGCGCTACGACAGCGGCCTGGTGGCGGGGGCGACGCCTTGCTTTGGAGTAAGTACCACGAACGATTGCCCAGGCTCAGTTCTGATCAATGGCGTGCCAAATATAAGTATGGTCGCTTCCAACATAGGGGCGGTACCTCTCAGCGCCGATCAAGAATATGAAGCGGGATTCACCTGCAACGGCGTGGCCGCGACGCCCCTCGTTGCTTTACCGTTCAACTGTCCAGCCTCGGAGTTCAGTTCTAAGTTCATTTCAGTGCCTGCGGCAGGAACAGAAAACGACGATCACAATCCACCTCGTATCCAGTCGCGAAGCTTGTTTGATATGTCCGTGGGCGACGATAACCTGTTTCACGGGGACCGCTACAAATGGAGTCTCCAGTTCACGGCCATCAATCTCGCCGACAAAGTCGCCCTCTACAACTTTTTGTCGACGTTCAGCGGCACGCACTACGTCACGCCGCGGACTTTCACGGGCGAAATTGGCTTCCACTTCTAATCACGCAACTCGATCACAGGGAGGGCCGGGCCAGCAAAAACCGCCCTCATTTCCGGTGCGTTCAGCGCAATACGCACTCCTGTTACAATGAACTGCGGGGTTGGCCTGCGACGCGCGTCTCGCTGCGATGGCCTTTTTGAACCAACACTGAGTCCCCGGGAGTCCTTGTCGTTCTGCCGGTGTGCAGTCCCTCTCGAGCAATCGGGATCGGAAAGCCTGAAGGCAGGCGTTGGGCGCCCACTTTCTTCAGGGGTTCAGCGGCCTAGCCGCCACGGCGAAGCGGACCTCTCCGCTTGCTTTTGTTTCACGTGGAACATCAGAATTGCTTCCTGTGTTTTTCCTATCCAAGCCCGCTCCGGACTTCATTCGCGAATTTCTTCAGACTCAAAAAAATCAGCCGTTCTCGTATGCCGACGCAGGCGCTTCTCGCGATCAGGCTCCGCGTGGCTATGATGTGGATCACCATCGCGTCCCGCTCGGCTTTGGATCTGCGGCTTTTGAAAATGCGCGCAAGGCCTTGCAGCAGTGGAAGATGTTTGACATCCCGTGGCTCACTCTTTGCTGGCCGGATACTCCCATCGAGGCTAATTCAACGGTCGCTGTTCTTGCATCCCACGCCGGCTTTTGGTCATTGAACGCCTGCCGTATCGTCTATGTGATGGAAGAGCACAGCGATTGCGAGAGGTACGGCTTCGCTTACGGAACCTTGCCGGAACATGGCGAGCACGGTGAGGAGCGCTTCACTGTGGAGCTTCGCAGGGACGACAACTCGGTCTGGTACGACATCTATGCATTCTCCCGCCCAAGGTTTCTGGCTCGTCTAGCTTATCCCTATGTCCGGGCCCTGCAGCGGCGCTTCGCAAAGGATTCCATAAATGCCATGAAAGAAGCCGCTAGACGATAATTCAGGAAGTGGACACACCCTGGCTCCGCGCGTTTTATTCCACGTGGAACGATTTTTCTACTCTTTCTGCACGCCACCCTCTAATATCTAGCGTTTACCTATGCTGATTTTATTCGTAGGCGACATTGTCGGTTCTCCCGGGCGGAGTATTCTCAAAGACCATCTTGCGGACATCGTCGAGCACAGAAAGATCGATCTGGCCATCGTCAATTGCGAAAATGCGGCTTCAGGCTTCGGTATCACTCCGCGGCTCGCCGATGAACTCTTCGCCGCCGGAGCCGACGTTCTAACTGGCGGAAATCACATCTGGGACCGCAAAGAAATCATGGAATATTTCCCACACCAGCCCCGCCTGCTCCGCCCCGCCAATTTTCCGGACGGCTTGCCCGGCAGCGGCCTGTACGTAGGCAGCGCGCGCAACGGTACGCCCTACGCAGTGTTAGATCTGCAGGGGCGCACGTTCATGGCGCCGATCGATTGCCCTTTTCGCGCTGCGGAACGCGAACTCGCGCGCACCCCGCCCGAAGTAAAAGTGGTCCTGGTCGACATGCATGCCGAAACTACCTCCGAAAAACAGGCCATGGGCTGGTTCCTCGATGGGAAAGTCTCGGCCGTAGTTGGCACGCACACCCACGTCGCCACTGCCGATGCGCACGTCCTGCCCAAGGGTACCGCCTTCATCACCGACGTCGGCATGACCGGCCCGCACGACTCCATTATTGGCATGACCAAAGAGCCCATCATCCAGCGTTTTCTGAATAGCCTGCCCGCTCGCTTCGAAGTCGCTGAAGGAGACGTACAAATGCATGCGGTCGTTATCGACGTGGATGAAAGCACGGGCCGGGCGCGTTCGATAGAAGCCCTTGTTGTTCGATCGGAATGACCAGGAGGGATCCGCGTGATGTACAGTTTCGCTTCAACCGCGACGCTTGGCTTTTGCCTGCTATTTGCGGGAGCTGCCCGCGGGCAAACGAACCAAACTCTCAACGCCGCCGGCGAGCCGCCCAAAATCCTCAATATCGTTCACCAGACGCTTATTCCCGGCAATGGATCGGCGTACGCCAAGCTACTCGAAAGCATCGCGGACGCGTATGAGCAAGCGAAAATTCCGGTCTACTGGCTACAGGCGCAATCGCTTACCGGTCCGTACGAAGCGATGTCCTTAAACTTCTTCGACTCCTTCGCGGAAGTCGAAAACACGGCAAATGCTCTCGCCCAAGTGGCGGCCGCGAACCTCGCTCTGGACCCCATGCAGGAACGGTTGCTTGGCTACGTTTCGAGCAACACCAATGCCATTGCCGTTCGTCGCGACGACCTCGGATATCGCGCAGATACGATGGATTTTTCCAAGGCGCGCATTCTGCGTGTAGCCACAATTCATGTGCGGCAAGGCCATGAAGAAGAATTCGCGGAAGCCATCAAAGGATTACGCTCCGCTTACGCAAAGCTGAACGCCGACGCCCCGTGGGCGACTTACCAGGTGAACGCCGGCGCCCCCGCAACAACGTTTGTGATCCTCCTGCCGATGCATTCGCTCAAGGAAATGGACGATTACATTGCGAGAACCGGCGAACTCCGCGCCGCCGAAGGCGAAACTGCATACTCGCGCTTGCAGGAAATCGCGCGCAACACCTACATTTCCTGGGACAGCGAACTTTACGTCGTCAGCGCCGCCGCGAGCCACGTTTCCGACGACTTCGCTGCCGGTGATCCTGGCTTCTGGAAGCCCGCACAGCATTAGCATCACGCGTTAACGAATAGGAATTGGCGCTACGCGTGGCGTAAACCCTCCGGCCTGCTTTCGCATCCTATGTTTGCCTGACGCCAAGGCATTAAGCTAATGCCATGAAATTTCGACCCAGCCATGTTTCCCTTGCGCTCGCCGCTGGCCTGTTTCTTTGCGGGACCCTCTTTCTGTTTGCGCCCCGCAACTCTCGCGCACAAGAGGGCGTCCTGGAGAGTGAACGTGAAATCACGGCTCGCGCCCATCTCTTTCCAGACGTTGGCCTGGGAATCAAAGCGATGAAGCGCGACTCGCAGGGTCGCTACTATTTCCTTTCGACCGTCGACCACGCCGTCCGTGTTTACACCGCCGATAACACATTCCTCAGCCAGATTCCTCATGCTGACTCGGGTCCAGCTGCGATCGTTGATGGTGAGGATTTCGACGTGGATGCCGCGGGCCGCATTTACGTAGCCGACCGCGGTGCCAATGCAGTGAAGGTGTACGCGCCCGACGGCAGCTTGTCACTTTCGATACGTGTCGACTCACCCTGCTCCGTCGTAGCTCTTGCCTCCGGCCAAATTGCCGTTGCAAGCCTTAAGTCGCGCCAGCTTGTGGTCATTTACGATGCGCACGGCAAATCCCTCAGGGAATTCGGTGACATTTCCGACCTCGCTGATCACGAAGAATTCAATCGTTTCCTCAATATCGGACAGCTTGCCAGTGATCCGGCAAGCCACATTTATTACGCCTTCACATATACGCCGGAACCCACGGTTCGCAAATACGATCCATTCGGCCATTCCCCTTACGAAATCTCACTCCACACTCTGGATATCTATCCTTCCGCGCAAGCCCAGCGGCGTGACATCTCGCGAATCGACATGCAGAATACTCCGCAACCGCCGCCGCCCGTTGTCATCAATGCCATTGGAGTGGATCCGCAAACCGAAGAAGTCTGGCTTTCTCTCGGTGACTATCTGATGAAGTTCGACAAGAGCGGAAACCGCCTGGAAAGCTACCGCACCCTGACCACCAGCAGCGAAGACTTGCCGGCGTCGGCGATTCTCATTGAACCGCACCGCATCCTTCTCGCCGACGACCCTCACGGCATCTTTGAATTCGCCCGCCCTGACCTTCCCTCCGTGCCGCCCGCAAAGGCAAAGTAGCCTGCCGCGCCGCGCGCGCCTATTGGCCAGCCCCACAAGAAATCGCCACCTGTTGAAGCAGCAGCTCATCCATCTGCGCTCCCTTGCGGCTTGCCGCAGAGCAAATTTGTACCGCGGTCACGCTCAGCGCGCCCCGCAGATCGGCATCGTCCAGATTGGATCCACTCAGGTCAGCCCCGCTGAGAATGGTGCCCGTGAATGTGGCCCCGCGCAGGTCCGTATTGTGCAATTCGGCGCCATCGAGAAAGGCAGCATTGAAGTGCGCGCCCTGAAGCAGCGCTCCAGAAAGCTTTGTCCCTCCCATATACGCTCCGCTGAAGTCCGCTTGGCTCAGCTCTGCGTTTTCCAGAATGGCGCCGCGCAAGTCGGCCTTCGCCAGGTCGGCTCGGTCGAAGCGCGCACCCACGAGCCTGGCGCTATACAAGTTCGCACCGTCAAATTCCGTGCCTATGCCGATTGCTCCAGTCAACACCGCGTAGGTAAGGTCTGAGTCTTGAAAGTTCGCCCGGGAGAGGTCTGACTCCTTCAGATTGGCCGACGTCAGATTCGCTGCTCGGAAATCTGCTCCCGAAAAATTGCCCCCGGTCAGATCGGAATTTTGCAGCACAGCTCTCGCAAAAAACGCGCCATCGCCCTCGGCGTAACGTAAGCTCGCTTCCCGTAGTTGTGCGCCTTTTACGGCTCTCAAGTCATTCAGTGCGCCGGACCATCCCGCCGGCGCATCGGATATCCGCGCGGCGCTCAGATTTGGAAATGGATCATAGCCCGCAAGCCAGAAAATATCCGCGGACCAGCGCCGAAAATCAGTTGCCCTCAGTCCGGCGGCGCGATTCTTCGCATGCGGAGCTCCCAAAATTACGCCCAGCGATATAAGTACTAACAAAAAGCAGCCTGCCAGCGTGATGGCCATAAAGCGGCTTGCGTGCCACGAATCCCACACCATCGTTTTGCGCCCTTGGTTTCCTCGCGCAGACGCGAATACGCTGGTTTCATTCCCTGGAAGAAATCCACTCATTGCCGAAGCCGCAAGAATGAAGAATATCTGCAACAGGCTCCCGCGCCAGTCCTGCTCCGCCAGGTAGCGAGCCCACACCAATACGAGCGTAGCGGGAACCATCCAATACCCCGCCAGTTTTGAGAGGAGCCGTTGCAGAAACGCGGATGCTGTTCCGGGCGATTCCAGCTCGCACAATCGCTGCGGCGCCAGGGCAATCATCGAAACCGGTACGCATTCCGCGAGTCTGCGGCCGTCCGGAAACACGGCAGGTAATTCGCCCAGCGCATCCCACAAGCGCTGCAGGTAGAAGTGGAAAGCAATGTATGCGCCCGCGAGCAGCATCGGCCCCATCAGGTAAAACGCCAGCGTCGGCATCACATTTCCGGCGAACGGTATCGGCGCGGGAGAATTTTTCACCAACTGTGCGTCTGTTGTTGCTCCCACGGCAGCCCACAGGAAAAGGCACATCACCACCATGGCGCCCAGCAGAATCTGCAGAACGTTGCTGACCACTGCGGCCTTGGCGACGCCTTCGAAGGGATAAAGCGACTCTGGCAGCGCCGCACCAAACAAGCTCGCACCCGCCAACTGCCGCGCCACGAGCCCAGTGGCCGTGGATAAATTCGCGCCTACCAAGCTTGCGCCGCGGAGATTCGTGCTCACGAGATTTGCTTCGCTGAGGTCCGCTTCGATCAAGCATGCGCCGCGCAGGTCCGCCAACAGCAAGTCCGCGCCCTGCAGGTTCGCGCGAAGCAGATTTGCTCCCTGCAGTTCCGCGCCCATCAAATCCGCTCTTTCGAAATTCGCTCCCGCCAGATCCGCTTTTCGTCCGAACTCCCCGCGCGACTCCATCCAGGCGCGGTGGTCTTCGACGATCTCATCGAGCTCCGGGTCGCCAAACTTGCGACACCAATATTTCAGCGTCGCCTCGGCTTTTTTTTCCCGCTCAGCCTCGGCCGGCTTTTCAACTTCTTCCGCGGACGCTCCAAAGCGAAAGCGCAGCTTCATCAAAGCGGATTACTCCGTTCTTGCGGCTAGATTTGCAATCCGGGGAATCGAGCGCGCAGTGAACGTGAGAATGAGCACACCCAACGGTAGCGAGTAGAACGCGTCTGCTCGGGCCCCATGCCTCATCCAGATTACCGGCTTTAAGCACATACAGCCGGCCATCGTAGCGCCGGTGACGCGAACAAATCTCCTGTCCTCACGGTCAGGAGAGGATTGTCATTGAGTTACGGGCAGAAAGCAGCTTCAGTGAAGGTTATAGCGGTATTTGGCGGGTCAAATTCGCATGGGCATCACCACGTACCGGTAGCGCGACGCCTCATCCGCCAGGGGACGCATCTGCCCGGCCGACTGATCGTCCTTCAACTCTACCGAGATGGGCCCATCTGCGGCAGCCGCCAGAAAATCCAGTAGGTACTGCGCGTTGAACCCGATGGCAATCGGATCGCCCTTGAATTCTTTGTCAAACGCTTCCTTGGCCTCGCCATATTCCGGACTAGAAGCGGAAATTTCGACCCCTTCTTTCGACAACATGAATTTCACCGCATGAGACCGCTGATCCGCGAGTTGGGACACGCGCCGCAGCGCATTCTGAAGCTCGTTTCGCTCCAGCACAACCGTCTTATTCGCGTCCCGAGGAAGCACCGCCTCATAGGGTGGGAAGGTGCCGGTCAGCTTGCGCGAACTAAGCAGCCGTCCGCCGAATTGAAAAAATAGGTGGCTGTCATCCTGCGCGAATTCCACCTCCGCATCATCACCGGACTTTCCGCACATGCGCAGAACTTCCGTCATGGCCTTCTTCGGCACCAGCACGCGAACATCTCCTGGTAACCCAGTCAGTTTGTGCGACACCTCCGCTATGGACAAACGGTGACCGTCGGTCGCCACCATTGTGAGCGTTGCGGGATTCAGGACAAGTAGAGCGCCATTTAACGTATAGCGCGACTCTTCTTGAGCGATCGCAAAAATGGTCTTCGAGATCAGTTCCGACAAAAGCTTCCCGGGAATCTTCACTTGCGTATGCGGAAAAGGAGGTAGTGTCGGAAAATTGTCCTTCGACATGCCGACCATCTTGTACGCCTTGCGGTCGCAAACGATTTGCATCCAGTGGTTATCAAGAAGCTTGAAACGGATCTCCTCTTCCGGCAACAGCCGAACTAAGTCCAGCAGCTTCTTGGCAGGTACTGTTCCTGCGCCCTCCTTCTTCACTTTCGCTTCACAGGACGTGCGTATACTTAGCTCCAGGTCCGTCGCCGTAATGTACAGCCGGTTTCCCTTAGTTTCACACAATAAGTTCGACAAAATGGGAATTGTCGTTTTGCGCTCAATGACACCCTGTGTGAGCTCAAGCTCTTCAAGAAGATCGTATTTCTTAACACTGAATTCCATTGGGCACATTCCTCACTTAGCTTTTCGCTGTGACGTACTTTACTTCTTTTCCTTATTTGAATAAACAAGGTAATACAGTCGTAGCCGCCGGACCTGTGGATTCTTCGGAAATCGCTGCAGGCTCTCTTGCCTCATGTACTTGGCTCGTTTGCGTATTTGTGGAATCGCTCGCGTCTCTTAGGAAAAAATAGCCAAGGCAGCACGGTTATCGATGATTTACGCAAAATTCACATCTACCGGAAGCCACAGTTGCGGAAAAACTCTGCAAATCTAACCCAGTGAGTCCAGTAGCCTGTTAATCGTCTTGTTCAATTCTTTATCGGTCCGGCGCAAGTTCTCGATCTTGTGGATGGAATGAAGCACGGTCGTGTGGTGCTTGTCGCCAAACTGCCTTCCGATTTCCGGCAGCGACGCTGAGGTCAGTTGCTTCACCAAGTACATGGCCACTTGCCGGGGGAACGCGATCGCCTTCGAGTTGCTTCGCACTTTCAGATCCTGGCCGCGCAACCCGAAGTGTTCTCCCACGCGCCGCTGGATCTGTTCGATGGACACTTTCTTTTCCTGTGTGTCAATCAGGTTCTTCAACACTTGCTGTGCTGTGGCTACGCTCAGTTCAATCCCCGTAAGCGAGGCATATGCCAGCAGCCGGATTAAAGCGCCTTCAAGCTCGCGTATGTTCGATTTGATCGAGCGAGCGATAAATTCAGCAACGTCATCGGCGAGCCTTGCCTGTTCGCTCTCTGCTTTCTTCTGCAAAATCGCAATCTTTGTTTCCAGGTCGGGTAGCTGAATATCGGCGATCAATCCCCATTCGAAGCGCGAGCGCAAGCGCTCCTCAATCGCAGAAATTTCCTTGGGAGGGCAATCGGAGGAGATCACAATTTGCTTTTGCTGCTCATAGAGTGCGTTGAACGTGTGAAAGAACTCTTCGTGAGTCCTTTCCTTCCCCGCAATGAATTGAATGTCGTCCACTAGCAGCACATCCATTGTGCGGAAGCGGTCGCGGAACGCGCTCATGCGGTCGAAGCGCACCGCGGCGATCACTTCGTTGGTGAATTTTTCCGCGCTCACGTAGGTCAGGCGCGCGGCCGGATTCCGCCGCTTAATCAAATGTCCAATTGCGTGCATCAAGTGCGTTTTGCCCAGCCCCACTCCCCCGTAAAGGAACAGCGGGTTGTAAGATCGGGAGGGCTGTTCTCCCACGGCCAGCGCCGCCGCGTGCGCGAATTGATTGCTGCTGCCCACGACGAACGTCTCGAACGTGTACCGCGGATTGAGCTGGTGATTCGAGGAATCAAAATCCAGTTTAGCTTGCGCGGGAACCGCGCTCGCCGCCTCGTTTTCGGCGCAAATGAACTCTAACCTCGTCGTCGCCATTCCTACCTCTGTCAGTACGGCCTGGAGCAGGTCGCCATATGTTTGGGTCAGCCGCTTCCGGAAGATCGGAGTCGGCACGCGAATCAGTAAGCGATCATTCTCTGCCGCTTCCAGCCGCGTTGGCCGGAACCAGGTAGAGAAACTATGAGCGTTAACTCGCCGCTCCATGTGCTGCAGTATTTTGTCCCAAGAATTCACAGTGACATCAAGCTCCGTCGATTTCCACACCCGTGGAAATCCTGTGGAAAACGCTCGCCAGGCCCGTTTCTAAACGGCCTTTCTATGATTCAGCTTTGCGGAAGGACTCCCGCCCCACGCGACCCCGCGAAGCTGCTGGGGGATGCAAATTCCCGGCACCCCTTTGAGTGCGAGCGCGGATTCTGCCTAAACGGAGGCTTGGGAGCAAGAGAAAATTGAGCGAAACACGCTCACAGCATGCACAGATGATTCACAGGTTTTCCACAGCAAAATTCTGCCTGCTCACCATAGAAAATACTTGACTTCACGAGCACGTGCGCGCGCTTTGTGGATGTCTTCGCCGCCATGTCGCGATTTGCTATTCGTGCCGCAATGCGGTCATAGGATCGACGCGCATCGCTTTGCGTGTCGGCAAGTAACAGGCTACAAGCGCCGCAGCCGTCAGCAAAACAGCCACTCCGGAGAACGTCAGAAGATCAGTTGGACCTATGCCGAACAGCAAACTCGACAGAAACCGCGTCAACGCCAGCGATGCGCCCACACCGATGGCGCTTCCGATAAGCGCCAGCTTCGCTCCGGGAGCCCAGCACCAGCCGCAATATGTCTCGCTGCTGTGCGCCGAGCGCGATTCGCACGCCGATTTCATGCGTGCGCTGCGCCACGGCATAGTCCATTTTTCTTCGCGCATCGCCAGGTGAAACTCCATCTCGTCTTCCAGTCGCGCTCAAGTTGCCGCCGCTTCGCCAGCGCCTTCACTCGCAGCCGCGCCGTCCGAATCCATTCCGAGAACATCGCCGCTCTTATGCCGTGTCCATGATGCGTGCGATCGCCATGGTCAGCCGGCCCCAGTGCGCCTTTTCATCCGCAAGCTGCTTCTCACCCGCCGGCGTTAACCTGTAGAATTTCGCGCGCCGCTTGTTTTCGGAAAGCCCCCACTGCGAGTCGAGCCAGCCGCGCAGCTCCAGCCGGTGCAGCGCCGGGTACAGCGCGCCTTCTTCGACTCGCAGCACGTTTTCTGTCGATTGCTGAATAAACTCAGCGATGGCGTAGCCGTGCATCGCTCCGCGCGCCAGCGTTTTCAGGATCAGCATGTCCAGCGTTCCCTGCATTAGTTCGCCCGTCTGATGTGTGTCGTTAGCAGCCATGAACAGAGGCTTCCATAAGATGTTTATGGGAGTCTAGACCACCCTGCTTTGACGTGCAATAGGGAAATTCCAAAGCCGCCATCCGGGGATTTTCGTTCTTTTGAAATTCCCTTCAGTTGCAGTCGTTTTGCGGATCAGTTGTCCAGGCTCGTTCAATGCTAATCATTTGATACTACATAGGTTAGCGACAGATAAATCTCCGATGAAGCGACACAATTACCTTGTTGCTCCGCGCGACTTTCGCTACAATGTGTTGTGCGCAGTTTGGGTCCGTTTGACTTCCATTTTGTATTTGAGTCCAGGCACGACCGAATCTGAAGTTTCCGCGTTCGCGCCAGGACGCGAGATTTCAGGCTGTCTAAGACGGCCCGCTACGGGCCATAAGTCTTCGCCGCGCGCTACCTCAACTTGTTGGGGAATGGCGCGGGATGAAGCAGAAACCCTTCGAGCCCAGCTCGTTTTAGTAATGAAGAGCTGAGCCAATGGGCAAGGCAATCGTCGAGCTACTCCACGACCGCCTTCCCGATCGAAAACCAGGAGTACGTCAGAATGGGTGAAAAAGAAAGCGCGCCTGCCAAGGGTACCGGCCACAAGTACGACGCGACTTCCATCAAAGTTCTTGGGGGCATCGAAGCCGTACGCAAACGCCCCGCGATGTACATCGGGTCAACCGGCGAACTCGGCTTGCATCATCTCGTCTGGGAGGTTGTCGACAATTCTGTTGACGAAGCGCTCGCTGGCTATTGCGACGAAATCAATGTCGTCGTTCATGAAGACAATTCCGTCACGGTCACCGACAACGGCCGCGGCATTCCCGTGGATATGCACGCCACGGAAAAAAAGCCCGCCGCCGAAGTGGTCATGACCGTTCTACACGCCGGCGGAAAATTCGACAGCGACACCTATAAAGTTTCGGGCGGCTTGCACGGTGTGGGTGTTTCTGTCGTCAACGCGCTTGCTGACTGGCTCGATCTGGAAATTTGGCGCGACGGCCAAGTCTGGGAACAGAGCTACGAGAAAGGCCAGCCCACCTCAAAGCTGAAAGACACGGGCAAAACGAAGAAGACCGGAACCAAAATTACTTTTCATCCCGATCCGTCGATTTTTACGACCATCAACTACAGCTACGATACGCTTTCGCAGCGCCTTCGTGAGCTCGCTTTCCTTAATAAGGGCCTGAAGATTGCGCTCGACGACGAGCGCAGCGGGAAAAAAGCCGAATTCCGCTTCACCGGTGGAATCGCTGAATTCATCAAGCATCTCAATCGCGGCAAAACCGTTCTCCATGACTCTCCCATCTACATGGAGGGCAAGCGCGAAACCGTGGACATGGAAATCGCGCTGCAATATAACGACAGCTACGCCGAAAATATCTTCGCGTTCGCCAACACCATCAACACCGTTGACGGCGGCACCCATCTTTCCGGTTTTCGCTCCGCACTGACGCGAACCATCAATTACTACGCCGGATCTTTCGGGATGCTGAAAGAGCAAAAGGATGAGATCTCCATTACCGGCGACGACGTTCGCGAGGGTCTTGTTGCCGTCGTCTCCGTGAAGCTCCCGCAACCGCAGTTCGAAGGCCAAACCAAAGGCAAGCTCAATAGCGATATCAAAGGCCTCGTCGAGCAGCTCGTCAATGAAAAGCTCGGCGAATACTTCGACAAGCATTCTTCGATCGCTCGAAAAATCATCGGAAAGTGTATCGACGCAGCGCGAGCGCGCGAGGCTGCGCGCAAGGCCCGCGAACTCACGCGGCGCAAATCCGCGCTCGATTCCAGCGGCCTCCCCGGCAAGCTCGCGGATTGCCAGGAGCGCGATCCAGCCCGCTGCGAGGTCTTCATTGTCGAGGGCGAATCCGCCGGCGGCTCGGCCAAGCAGGGGCGAGACCGCAAGTACCAGGCCATCCTCCCGCTCAAGGGCAAGATCCTCAATGTCGAGAAAGCCCGCTACGACAAAATGCTCGGCCACGAGGAAATCCGCGCCATCATCACCGCTCTTGGCACCGGCATCGGCAAGGACGATTTTGACGCCGCCAAGCTCCGCTACCACAAGGTTATTCTTATGACCGACGCGGACGTGGACGGCAGTCACATCCGCACTTTGCTGCTCACCTTCTTCTTCCGTCACATGCGCGAGCTTATCGAAAAGGGCCATATCTATATCGCCCAGCCGCCTCTGTTCCGCGTCAAGCGCGGCAAGCTCGACCGCTACATCCGCGATGAGCGCGATTTTTCCCGCGAGCTCATGAAGCGCGCCACCGAGGAGCATACGGTCTCGGCGAAGGGCGGCAAGCAGCTCGAAGGTGGCGACCTCACGCAATTTTTGCTGAACGTCCAAGAGTACGAGCAGGTGGCCGCGAAACTCGCGCGACGCTTGCGCGACACTGATCTTGTCGAACTGCTCGCGGATAGCGAACTCGAAAAGAAGACCGATTTTGCCGACAAGAAAAAATTGCAGGAGCTGATTAAACAGATTGAGAAAGCCAAGCTCAAATTCGAAGCCAAGCTGGAATTCGACGAAGAGCACAGCCTGCATGAAATCGTCATCACCAATGGAGCCGCGCCGCGCCGCATCAACTGGGCGCTGGCCGCCTCGCCCGAATATAAGAGAGCGCGTTCCCTGCGTCAGGCCATCGCACCGCATGACAAACCGCCATTCACGATTGCTCATGATGGCAACAAGGTCAGCAAGGAAAACGCCCTCGGCCTCCTTGCCTACGTTCTCGAAGACGCGAAGAAGGAATTCACGATCACCCGTTTTAAAGGCCTCGGTGAAATGAATCCCGAGCAGCTCTGGGCCACCACCATGAATGCGGAGACGCGTACGCTCCTCAAGGTCCGTCTCGAGGATGCCGTTGCCGCGGAGGACATTTTCTCCACGCTCATGGGCGAAAA
Source organism: Candidatus Acidiferrales bacterium (assembly GCA_049787175.1). GTDB lineage: Bacteria > Acidobacteriota > Terriglobia > Acidiferrales > UBA7541 > DAHUXN01. The sequence goes on from JBAQYT010000279.1 coordinate 19,454, forward strand.
CGTCGAAGAGCGTCGCAAGTTTATTCAAGAGAACGCGCTGGAAGTCGTGAACCTCGATATATGAGGTGCTGCTCGAATTGATCTACCAACTGAATTGGCAAACATTGCCGGGGACGAAAGGCCTAAGCTGCTCGAGTTTTCGCGCGGTCGCGACAAAATCGCCCGACAGCGAGCGCGGCGTGGCCTTCGAGTGCGCCAGCGAGGCCGAATGCGCGGATCTGATGCTGAGGCTCGAAGCCCATTTCGGTGCGCAGCGCTTTTCGAACAATGCGGCGGCATTCGAAACGGTGAAAGCATATGTGCTTGAATGGGGTCAGCGAAAAGTCTAATCGGCACACGAAATTATTAGAAATGGCCGTAAGTCGTTGAAAATACAGGGCAGGTCGATTTCTAATCGGCACAAAAACGCGTTTAGTTAATTCTCTTCTTCGGGGTAAGTAAGTGGCTGACGAGCAATCACAACAGACCTTAACTCCGGTTGATATCGAATCGGAGATGAAGAAGTCGTATCTCGATTACGCCATGAGCGTAATCCTGGCCCGCGCGATTCCCGATGTTCGCGACGGCCTCAAGCCTGTCCAGCGGCGCATCCTCATCGCCATGAATGACCTGGGCCTGGCGTCCAATCGCGGTTTCCGCAAGTGCGCCAAGATCTGCGGCGATACTTCCGGAAATTATCACCCGCACGGCGAGGCCATTATTTATCCGGCACTCGTGCGGCTGGCGCAGGACTTCAACATGCGTTACCCGCTCGTCAGCGGCCAGGGTAACTTCGGCTCGGTCGATGGCGACCCACCCGCAGCCATGCGTTATACCGAAGCGCGGCTTTCACGTGTTGCCGAGGAACTGCTCGCCGACCTGGAAAAGGAAACTGTCGACTTCATCGACAATTTTGACCAGACGCGGCAAGAGCCAGTCGTCCTGCCTTCCCGCATTCCGAATCTGCTGGTCAATGGCGCCGACGGCATCGCCGTCGGCATGGCCACGAAAATTCCCCCGCACAATCTCAGGGAAATCCTCGCAGCGGCTATTTTGCTCATCGAAGAGCCGGAAGCCGGCCTGAAAAAAATAATGAAAGTGATACCCGGCCCGGATTTTCCAACGGGTGGTTATATTTATGGCCGCGACGGCATCGAGCAGGCTTACAAAACCGGCCGCGGCACATTTCAGGTGCGCGCCAAAGCGGCCATTGAGCAGGCTGGAAAAGAGCGCGAAAACATCGTCATCACGGAGTTGCCCTATCAAGTCAACAAGGCGCGCCTGATCGAGCACATCGCCGAGTTGGTGCAAAACAAAAAAATCCAGGGCATTGGCGACATTCGCGACGAATCGGACCGCGACGGCATGCGCATCGTCATCGAAATCAAGCGCGACGAAGAGCCGCAAATCATCCTGAATCACCTCTACAAGCACACGCAGATGCAGGAATCCTTCGGCATGATTCTGCTCTCGATTGTTGCCGGGCAGCCGCGCGAGTTGGGCTTGGTCGAAATGATCAAGCTGTTCATCGAGCATCGCGTTGAAGTCGTGCGCCGCCGCACGCAATACGATTTGCGCAAAGCCGAAGAGCGCGAACACGTTTTGGTCGGCTTCAAGATCGCGCTCGATCACCTGGACGAAATCATCAAGCTAATTCGCCGCAGCAAGTCTCCCAAGGAAGCCAAAGAAGCATTGATGACCATGGACATACGAGGCGCGCACCAGCCCTACGAGGACACGCGCCGCAGTGCGGCCGCCGGTTTCACCGAGCGCCAGGCGCAGGCGATTTTGGATTTGCAGTTGCACCGCCTTACGCAGATGGAGCGCGAGAAAATCCTGGAAGAACTGAAGCAAATCCAGGCGCGCATTGCCGAGCTGAAGGAAATTCTCGCCAGCGAGAAAAAGCTTCGTGGCGTCATCGTTGCGGAACTGAAGGAAATCGACAAGAACTATGGCGACGATCGCCGCACGCAAATCGTGGACCGCGTCGAAGAAATCAAGCTGGAAGACCTGATCAAAGACGAGGAAATGGCTATCACCGTCAGCCACGCGGGGTACGTCAAGCGCACGCCCGTCGACGTTTACCGGCATCAATCGCGCGGCGGCAAGGGCCGCATCGGTGCGCGCACGCGCGAAGAGGATTTCGTCGAGCATTTGTTTGTCGCTTCCACGCATACGTACATCCTGCTTTTCACTTCGAAGGGCCGTGTCTACTGGTTGAAAGTCTACGAGATTCCCGAAGCGGCCGCGGCCACGCGTGGCAAAGCCATCAACAACCTGGTTCATTTCCAGGAAAACGAAAAACTCACCGCCGTGGTCGCCTCGCGCAATCTCGAAGAAGAAGGGCGCTATGTTTTTCTTGCCACCAAGCGGGGAACGGTGAAGAAAACCGGTCTCGCCGAATTTTCCAATCCGCGCCCCAGCGGCATTATCGCCATCAATCTGGATTCCAACGACGAACTGATCGGCGCGAAGCTTACCGACGGCAAGCAGATGATTTTTCTCGCCAGCCATGAAGGCCAGGCCATCCTCTTCCGCGAGACGGAAGTTCGCGCCATGGGCCGCCAGGCCGCTGGCGTGAACGGGATGGACTTGGACAAAGAGGATTACGTTGTCTCGATGGACGCAGTGCAGCCGGACTTCGAAATTATCAAAAAGGAATTCAAGCAGGAAACGCAGAACCTCGACGAACTCGAAAGCGATCAGATTCGCGAATCGCTCACCTCTTTGATGCTCACCGTCGCCGAAAAAGGCTACGGCAAGCGCACGCCGCTTGCGGAATACCGCGTCACATCGCGCGGCGGCAAGGGCGTCATCAATTTGAAGAGCACGGACCGCAATGGCCCGGTCGTCGCCGCGTTGCAGGTCAAAGAAGATTCCGACGTCATGATCATCACCGGCCAAGGCAAAGTCATCCGCGTGCATTCGGCGGAAATTCGCGAGGCCGGCCGCTCCACGCAAGGCGTGCGCCTGTTGCGCCTCGATGAAGGCGACCGCATCGCCGCCGCCGCGTCCATCCTCGAAGAAGAGGCTGCCGTGGCAGATCCGGGGCCGTCCGGCGATTGATGCGTAATTATTAGTGCGTTGGCTCTTGCGTGGGCGGGGCGAGGTAATATCCGGGGCGTGTGCGGATGCGCAGGTGTGGTTCCGTGACGCGCACTTCGATGTTGTGGTAGCCGTAGGGCTCATTCATGGGCGGGCGATACGCCAGTAGGTAAGCCCCGTGAATGTCGTTGCCGATCGCGTTCATGTCTTTTTCGATGGAGCCCTGTTTCATCGCTCCTTCGTGCAACCCGCCAGTACCGGCGCTGGCGATTTCCAGTGAGTTGTGGCCGACGATGTTTGCTCCGTGCTGTACCAGCCAGGCCACGAGCGGCAAAATCGGCACGCTTTGATTCCCCATTTCATCGTCCATTACTTGCGGCGTCTGTGCCGTTCCCGGCGGCGGACTCATCGGATACGTACCCGTCGGTCCGGCCTGAACGTCGTGCTTTTGTTGCGGCGGTTGGCGAAATTCCGCCGCGGTCGTACTCAACCCGATGGAGTAGATCGTTGTATTGGTCAACTGGGCGCGGCGCAGCACTTGCCCCAGCGCGGTTTCGCTGCCTTTGTCATTTTTTTCGCCGACCACAACAATAACGCGTCGGCGCTCAGGCGGTTCGGCTTCGAGCATATCCTCGGCGCGCTCGAGCGCGTCGTAAAGCCGCGCACCGTCGAGCCCCGGCTTAATGTGGTTGATTGTATCCAGGACGCGGTCGGAGTCCGTGGTCATCGGCCGCAGCAAATCCACTTCGTCGTTGTAACCGATCACCGCCGCTTCGCCCGTTCCGGCCATCACCATCTGTGTGAAGATAATTCCCGCCTTGCTCACTTCGGGAAGCAGTGGTTCCACGCGGGAGCTGGTTTCGAGAACCAGAACAATCGAAAGCGGATCGCCGCCTTGGTCGAAATGCGTGATTTGCTGTGGTTTGCCGTCTTCAAAAACCTGGAAGTCTTTCTGAGCCAGGTTCAGCACGGCTTGGCCCGAGCCGTTGGCCACCGCGACCGGCAGCGTGACGACCTTCACAATGAAGACTGTGGGCTTCTGGTTTGGTGGCGGCTGCTGCGCTTGCACGCCAGGCTTCACGTGCAACGGGCCAGGCGGCTGATCCTGGGCGAATGCTGGCAAAGCAAACGCCAAGCCAAAAAGAAAAGCCAGCGACTGCGCGAACTTGGCAGTGCGTCTCATATCCGTACTCTATCTGATTCCGCAGCGCAGGTCGACGTTGCACTAAAGTCGTTGCGTGTGCCGTAATTTGTCGAACTTCGGGTCGAAATTCCGCAATCGGCCGCGTAGAACCGCACTAGAATGTCTGAATCGAACTTTTGCCGAGGAGAATGAATGACACTACGCAGCCACAGGCCATCGCCAAAACTGATGTACCGCGACCCGGAATTTATCGAGAGCCCCGCGGCGCGCCCCATGCGCATCATGGCGGAGTATTTCGACCCGCTCACGCGCCTGCGCCGCGAACACATTGGCGACACAATTGTTATGTTCGGCTCTGCGCGCATCCTGCCCAAGAACCGCGCGATCGCTAAGCTCCATCGCCTGCAAAGCAACAAGCGCGCCCAAAAGGATCCGATGCATCGCGCCGATATTCGCGCTGCGAAAGCCAACTTGGAGATGTCGCGGTACTACGAAGAGGCCCGCGAGCTTGCCAGGAGAATCACGGCATGGGCGCTTACGCTCGGAGAATACCCCCGCCGATTTGTCATCTGCTCGGGCGGCGGTCCCGGCATCATGGAGGCCGCCAACCGCGGCGCGTCCGAGGCAGGAGGGTCAAGCATCGGCTTGAGCATTCAACTTCCGCACGAACAGGAATCCAATCAGTACATCTCGCCGGAACTGAATCTTTTCTTCCATTATTTTTTCATGCGCAAATTGTGGTTCGCGCAACTGGCGAAAGCGCTGATCGTTTTTCCCGGGGGCTTCGGGACCATGGACGAACTGTGGGAGATGCTGACACTCCTGCAAACGGGGAAATTGCCATCGCATCACCTGATCTTGATTTATGGCCGGAAGTATTGGGACAAAGTGCTGAACTGGCGCGCCATGGTCAATGCCGGAACCATCAGCGAACGCGAGTTCAAGCTTCTACAATTTGCCGACACCGTCGATGAAGCGTTTGTGCGCATCCGCACCGGCCTGGAAAAATATCACCTGGTTCTGGATTCCGACTGGGAAGGATGATTCATCGAGGGGAAGCAAGGTTGCGTCTGATTAGACCGAAGCATCTTTGATTTGTGCAGAATTATTTTCTTCCCGTATCTTGTCACAAGACCCAGATTTTCCGAGTCTTATCCATTCCGCGAATCATCTGATTTAAGCAGGGTGCTACACGCAAAGGAGCGGCATGCAAGATAGAAACTTTTTGGAAGCCACGATCGGCCAGTTCCGTTTGCAGAAGAAACTTGCGGAGCGCGCGATGGATCAGGTGAACGACGAACAATTCTTTGCCCAGCTCGATCCCGAATCGAATGGTATTGCCGCCATCGTGAAACATGTGGCCGGAAATCTGCGCTCGCGCTGGACGGATTTCTTGGCTTCCGATGGGGAAAAGCCGGATCGAAAACGCGATAAGGAATTCCTGAAGGAGGCGACCGATACGCGGGCCAGCCTGCTCGCAAGCTGGGAGACTAGCTGGCAATGTCTGTTGGATTCACTAGAGGAGCTGACTCCCGCAGACTTGAATAAGACCGTGCGAATCGTCTCGGAGCCGCATAGCTCCACACAAGCAATTCAACGCTCACTGGCGCATACAGCGCAGCACGTTGGCCAAATCATCTTGCTGACGAAGCACTATGCGGGCGCACAATGGCGCACGCTGAGCATCCCTCGGGGGAAGTCGGACGAGTTTCACCGGCAATTCCGCGAAAAACACGGCTCTGCCTGATTTTTAATCTTATCGGATGATGAGAAAGAGAAGCGGCTGAATTCGATCATCCAGCCGCGCGAGTCACTTGGATGTTAGTTTGTCGAGCCGACTAGTTCCGTTGCGAAAAACGCTTTGAACCGGCGCTTTTCGTCCTGGTCGTGCAGCATGACCACGGGAACGATGCGAAGCGTGCGCTTGCATCCCCTGCACGCGGACATCTCGCCCTGCAAATCCTGCACGAAGCCGTCTGTGAAGTGATATTCACCGTGCGGCCGGCGCGCCGGTTTGCTGCCCACAGTCCCGCAGTGCGGGCAGGTGAATTCCAGCCGATCATCCTGCGGGTCGCGGTTGAGCGCCGCGCGCCCGGTATAACGGATTCCCATGGTTTCCATACTTAGCTTGCTCATGATGGCACCTCCTATGATCTCAGGAGCCCAAATCGACCATTCCACCGATTGGATGCACGATTGCAGCAGGATGATGCCGGGCGGTGAATTCATTGCTAAGCCTTGTTTTATCAGTTAGATAGATGGAATGTAGAGTGACACTGGGAAACATTCAATATTTGCTCCGGATTTTTCACCGACAACGTGAACGCTGAAATACGCTCGCTATGGTTCTGGAGCCCTCGAAAAAGGAACTTCCTAGCCTGCCCGGTGTCAATCATTACAGAGGTCGCGCGATCTCGCAGATCGTATCCCCCGGGGATGCCTCGACCCCCTGTTCTGGCATCCCTCTGGGAATTGAACGGCCCCTCGGGGCCGAGCGAGGGATACTCATGCGAGACGATGCGTTCCTAAACGACTGCTTAGTTGATGGCGAAGCGGGGTCCAAGCGCAACAGAAGATCGATGCGCCAACGAGCGCTCGCCGCGGCGCTCCTCTTCGAGGCGGCAATCATCTCAGGCTTGGCGCTGTGGCCTTTGGTCACGCCCGGAACGAAACCCCCGGAATTTGTTCTGCTTGCGCATAATCAGTATCGTGGTGAAGCAATTCCGCTGCGGCAGACGCGGCCATCCACGCCGAACTCCCGGAGTCAGGGCGTGGCTATCTCGCCAAATTTTTCTCAACGGCGAATCTCCATGCAGATCCTACATCCGGCCGAGATTTCGGCCCAAAATACCGTTATTCCCGCGATCGAAACTTCAAGCCCGCTAATGCCGTCCGGGCCTCCGGGACTGCCCGGCGGGTCCGGCAATGACGCATGGTCTGTCGCTCCGCCCAAGCCTGGGCGGCCGGCGGTGCGGGTGATCCGTCGGAGCGAAAGCGTGCAGGAAGGCCAACTAATCTCTCGCATGATTCCCACGTATCCGCAAATCGCTCGCGTCGCGCGAATTTCCGGCACGGTCGAGTTGCTAGTTCTTGTGGGGCGCGACGGGCGTGTGCTGTCTGTGGAGGTGCTCAGCGGCAGCCCCTTGCTTGCCGCTGCGGCCAAGCAAGCCGTCGAGCAGTGGCGCTACCGCCCGGCAATCCTTGACGGACAAGCAGTTGAAGTCGAAGCCCGGGTCACTGTGAGCTTCGTTCTGGATGAGTGAGGGAGCGTTGTAACCCAACTGTCTCGTCAAAACCGGACTAAACACCAAGATTTCTAGAAATGGACAACTATTCCTGCCGAGATACGGAAATTGTCCTGCCCGGTGCTATTGAAGTGCGAATGGATGTAATCAATCTGAATCGGCCGAAAAGCAATGAGGCTGTTGACATGAATATCGATGCCGCCTCCAAAGCCCGCCGCGAGCGAAGTCCCGGAGACTCCTCCTCCGCCCACATGCACGCCTCCGACGAGCCCCCGCACAAACGGAGACACAGGCGCAGGGAACCGCAACTGCGGCCCGAAAAGAAATGTGTGGAAGTTCGATCCTGAGACACCATTGATCGATCCGTAGGCTCCGGACAAGTCCGCAGTGATTCCTACGGCGGGCACGAAATTATCCGTAAAGGAAGCGTCCCAACCGTTTAGGTTCGCCGCGTTCGGCGAGCTGTCCAAGCGAACGTAAGAATACCCTCCATAGAGATTGAGGCCTTGCGCGTGGGCGGTCAGCGGCAGCAGCGATAAAATTCCCAATAAAAGTATCAGTTTTCGCATGAGTTCTCTCCAACCCTTAAAGTATCGTGCACACGTTTCGGGCCCCAATGACTCCCGTTTCAACACACGTCCATATTTAGATGACGGCAAGCCTGGTGCGGTTGGCATGCCTGTCTTGCGACTTCGATGGTCAAAATTGAGTTTGGAAGCGGTATCATTCGACTACATGTCCCGCGCGAAGAAGGCAATTCTGATCGTGGCGATTATCGTTGGCGTGATTCTGCTCGTTTTGATCATCGCCCCATTTTTCATCAACGCCGACCAATTCCAGCCGCAAATCGAAGCCGCGCTCAGCCAAAAGCTGGGGCGAAAAGTCCAGCTTGGACACATCAGCGTCTCGCTTTTCTCCGGCAGCCTGATTGCGGATCAAATTTCTATCGCCGATGACCCAGCGTATAGCTCGCAACCTTTTCTCACCGCGAAGTCGTTCTCGGTGGGCATCGACGTCATACCCTTGATCTTTTCGCGCGATCTGCGCGTGCACTCGCTCAACTTCAAAGATCCTCAGGTGCAATTGCTGCGTACGGCTGCGGGGCAATGGAACTTCGCCAGTCTGGGCGCCTCTGCATCGGCTCCGCACGCGGAGCATGCCAACGAACCTTCCGCCGTTGTTGTCCCTGTGGCGTTGAATGTTGCTCTTCATTCCGGGCAGACAACTGCTGCCACAGGCCCGGCGCTTAACAGCTTCTCCGTCGACAAAATGAAAATCTCGAATGGCACCGTGGCCTTCGGTCGCGCGGGAGAATCGACCCATCTGGCGTATCAGGACGTCAATCTCGCTGCGCAAAACATTTCTCAGACCGCTGCCTTTCCTTTTCAGTTCGACGCCAAAACTCCCGGCGGCGGCAAAATCAATCTTACCGGAAACCTCGGCCCCATCGTCAACAACGACGGCAGCCATGTCCCCTTTGAGGGCCGCTCCAAAGCGGAAAATGTTCCCGCGCAGGACATCGAAAATCTGCTGGCGGTGCTGGGCTATGCGCTTCCCGCAGGCTCGAGCCTGAAAGGCGGCACGATCAAAGCGGACCTCGCATTGCGCGGACCGCTGGCTAGTTTCGTCGCGCAGGGTCCTGTGCAACTCAGTGGCGTCACTCTCGCTGGATTCAGCTTGGCCTCGAAGCTTTCCGCAGCGCTGGGGCAGTCGGCGGCGCAAACGGGAAACGACACCCTGATCAAGGTGGCTGAAGGCGCGTTGCGCTATGGCCCACAAGGCATCCGCGCCGATAATCTCAACGTCGAGATTGCTTCCATCGGGAGCGTTACCGGAGCGGGCACAATGAGCGCCAGCAACGCGCTGGATTTCCGCCTGGTCGTCAAACTGGAAGGCGCAAGCCCCATCGCTCGGTTGACTCAGCTCTCCCTTTTCAATAAGGGCGGAGGAATTCCCTTCCGCATCGAGGGCAGCGCGTCGAGTCCTCAAGTCGCCGCCGATATTCCGGGCCTCAGCAAAACGCCGCTCAACCAACTCAAGATTCCCAGCCATGGCCAGCTTGGCGGTTTGCTCGACGGGATACTCAAGAAGAAAAAAACACAGTAGTCTTGCGCTTGTGTGGCACCGTGCACGGCTGATGTTCTGCAACCGGCGCGGTGCTATTTTCCGCGTGCTACGGGAAACCCCTGGCCAATCCAATCGTGCGCGAAATCCTGCGGGATCAGTAAGACCACCAAACGCGAGAATCCCATCCGTCGCAGCTCGTCATACGCAGGATGAATGTTTGGACATTTTTCCCAGGGGCAACAGCCGCAGTAAAGGATTAGTTCTTTGTTGCGCGGAAATTTATCCGCGACAGCCTTCAGTTTTGCAAGTCCCTCCGCCGTGGAGGCAGGACCGGCAAAAATCGCACCGGGAATATGGCCGCCGTCGTAAAGAACCTTGAATCCAATCTGCAAAACAACAGGGCGCATTTTCGGTGGCCCAGAAATCTTTTTTGCAAGCTCTGCTGCGGAGATCTGCCGCGCGTTCCGCCATTCCGGAGCCACGGCTGGTGCGCCTTTTCCGCGCGCGCCTAACGCGGCGGTGGTGACAAATGTGACGGTCAATGCCGCAAAGGCAAATCTCTTCCGCATCAACGTTTCCTCCGCATGATTTCGCCGCCTTGAAGGCTTTTCGCTGCGTCCAGCATTATGCTGCTGGGGAGCTCCGAATACTAAAAAACTTTCGTCTGTTAACGATAAGAAGTAAGCTCTCCGGTTCGTAGCTAGAGAACGATTTTTTGCCGGAGGAGATTCCGATGCCTCGAAGCGCAGCTTTGATTTTTTCATCTGCGGTTGTTTGCGCGCTGATCTGCAACGGCGCAACGCCGGGACGCGCGCAACAATCTCCGACAACGGTGCAGCAGCAAGCTGTTGTTCAGCCTGCCGCGAATCCCGCGGATGTTTCCTCTCCGGACGCAATTCTCGGCGCGCTTTATGCAGTCATCTCAGGCACAGCGGGACAGAAGCGCGATTGGGATCGCTTTCGCTCTCTCTTTTTGCCCGGCGCGCGCTTGATTCCCACTTCGCCGAAGCCTGCCGGAGGAGAACGCGCGCAGACACTCACGCCCGACGACTACGTGATGCGGGCCGGCGCGTATTTCGACAAGAACGGCTTCTTCGAAAAAGAGGCAGCTCGCAAGACGGAGCGTTTCGGCGGAATCATGCAGGTGTTCAGCACATACGAATCGCGCCACGCGGCTGCTGATGCTGTGCCGTTCGCGCGCGGCATCAACAGCATCCAATTATTTTTCGATGGGTCGCGCTGGTGGATCGCCTCAGTTTTCTGGCAAGAGGAAACGCCATCGAATCCTTTGCCGGAGGAATTTCTGCCACACCCGCGCTGAGTGCGGCTGGTTAGAGCAGCGAGAAGAATGCCGGGGAAAGACGCAAACGAGGCGGCATGTTTCAGTCTGACCTGTTGAAGGGACGGACAATTCTGATCACGGGCGGCGGCACGGGCCTGGGCCGCTCCATGGCGCTCCGCTTCGCCGAGCTGGGCGCAAGTTTGTTTCTGGTCGGCCGCCGTGAAGAGCCACTTGCGAAAACGTGCGAAGAAATTCGCGCGAAAGGAACGCACGCCGGTTACGCCCGCTGCGATGTGCGTGATTTCGCTGCCGTCGAAAACGCAATCGCTGCCGCCGAAAGCAAGCTCGGGCGCGTCGATACGCTGGTTAACAACGCTGCGGGGAATTTCATCGCGCGTACGGAAAGGCTTTCACCGAATGCGTTCAATGCCGTGGTGGGAATCGTGCTGCAAGGAACTTTTCATTGTACCCTTGCTCTGGCGCGAAAGTGGATCGCCGCGCAGCAGCCGGGAAACATCTTGAACATTGCGGCAACATACGCGGCGGTGGGTTCGGGCTCCGGATTCGTGGTTCCGTCGGCTTGCGCCAAGGCAGGTGTCCTTGCCATGACGCGCTCGCTTGCGGTCGAATGGGCCCGCCATCGGATTCGGCTGAATGCAATTGCTCCGGGTCCGTTTCCTACGGAAGGGGCTTGGTCGCGGCTGCTTCCTGCGAAAGAGTTAGAAGAGCGGGCACGGCAAGCGCACCCGATGAAGAGATTTGGACGCCACGATGAGCTTGCGAACCTGGCCGCTTATCTCTTGAGTGACATGGCGGAATACGTGAACGGCGAATGCGTGGTGATCGATGGGGGATTGTGGTTGCGCGGGGCGGGGGAATTCAACGACTTCGTCGATTTTCCCGACGCCGCATGGGATCTACTGGAAGCCTCTCGCAAGAAGCCGCCCGAGCCTGGCTCTCAGTGACTTCCTCGCTCAAAACAAGCGATGAAAAAGAAAGACTGCGGGAGCTGGGCTCACGCAGCCTCTAGGACATCACTCCGGGCGTGCAAAAAATGCACTGAGCACTTTTCATGGTGCGACCCGCTAGGAATGAGCGAGCACGTCCGAAACCACATGCCCCGGGGCTGCCAGGAGAATAGCTAAAGTGAAGAGAACTATAGAGTTCTCTATACATTGCCGGTTGACTGGGGGCAGGATAAAATCCAGAGTATGGAATGAAAATATGAATTCTGGAAGAAGCGCACGAGCGAAATGCTCGACATCTCGTGTTAAGCAGATAAGTTGGGGCATCCCAATTGCCCGATTCCATCATCTCTAGTACTCTTTCTGATTGCCATCGTCTTTGAATAGTGGTCCGAACGTGCGCGAGGAGAAAAAATAGGCTTGAGTTTACGCTCGAAATTTTCGGCGGCCGCATTGATAGTGGGAATACTGCTCTTTGCTTCCTGCGGCGGAGTGATCAACTTGCCGGTGCCGGAGATTTCGACGCTCACTCCCGCAAGCGTCGCGGAGGAATCGACGACGTTCACGCTGGCCGTAAATGGCTCAGGGTTTGCGCCAAGTTCAACAGTAAATTTTAATGGCCTGCCCCGGGCTACGATTTTTCTTTCGGAGACGGAGTTAACCGTCCTGGTAGATCCTGCCGACGTTGTGGCTTCTGGAACGATCAACATTTACGTTACAACCCCCCCACCAGGAGGGGGAACTTCAAATATTGTGACGCTAACCATCAACCCGACTGCGTTGCCAGTGCCACAGATTTCATCACTTACCCCAAACTCCATCGCTGCCGGGTCGCAAAGTGGGACCATAACGATCAACGGATCGAATTTTGTCGGTGTGCCTGGCACCAGCGTTTCGGTCGCCACGGTAGACGGCGCAAATCGAACTACTACGTTCGTTTCCACCACGCAACTGACGGTGGCTCTGCAGCCTTCGGACATAACGACGGTTGGCCCCGTGGAAATTGCCGTGCTCAACCCTCCAGCTACGAATTTGAAGCCGCCAGGCGGCGGAGTATCGAATGTCGTGGCGCTGAACGTGGTGAATCCAAACCCAGTGCTCAAAAGTGTGAGTCCTCAGAATGTGCCTGCGGGCACCACGGCGACAACATCAATCTCGGTGGGGGGAAGCGGTTTTGATTCGTCGAGCCAGGTGTTGATCAATGGCACGGGGCGGACAACAACCTTTGGAAGCTCTATTTCCCTCAGCGCCCTACTGGCAAGCGGGGACGTCGCTGCGGCCGGGACATACACGGTCCAGGTGGTAAATCCCACCCCGGGCGGGGGGTCGTCTCAAGTGTTGTATTTCTCCGTGGTGCCTTCGGCAGCGGGCCTAGGGCTTCCCGCCTTGGTGGATGTGGCGCCGGATGGCGCGCAAGCGAATGACGGCGTGAGCCCGCCGACCCAGGTTGGCCCATCGATGGATGCCACGGGGCGATACATCGTGTATACATCCTCATCGACGAATGTGTTGGAAACAACCACGCTTATCCCCCCTCCGGTACCGAATCCCATCACCAACGGAACATCCAATATTTTCCTCCGTGATACTTGTTTGGGCGTCACCGCGGATTGTACTCCGCGGGAATTACTGGTGGACCTTGGGCCGGACAACGTGATTGCGAACGGCCCGAGTTTTTCGCCGGTTGTGAACTCGAATGGAGCGGACATAGTGGCATATGTCTCTCTTGCCACGGACCTAGTTTCCGGTTTCGCGTTCGATGGGACAACTTCACAAATATTTGCGACGAATCCGTGCGTTCAGGCCACGGGGGGATGTACTACGGCGTCGAGTCCGTGCGTTTCGTCTTCAGGCAACTGTGCGGTGACCACGAACCTGGTCTCCGTAGGCAGCGACGGGGTAACTCCCGGTACCGGCCCTTCCAGCGAGCCCTCCATCAGCAGCGAAGGCCGGTTCATTGCATTTGCCTCGACGGCAACGAATTTAGTCGCAGGGGCAACGACAGGAATCCAGGAGATTTACTTGCGTGACACATGTTTTGGACAGCCTTCTACGTGCAAACCAGGAACGTTCCTGGTTTCGGTGGCGCCCAATGGAGTGACTCCTGCCAACGGAGCTAGTTCGGAACCAGTGGCCGTTTCTGGGAAGACTGGACAATTCGTAGCATTTACTTCGACAGCGACAAACTTGGTAGCGGGTTCGAGCGGTGCTCCAGAAATTTATCGAGTTGGATTTTGCATAGGAATCAGCAAAGATTGCACGCCGAGTTCGGCGCAGCTGATATCGACTCCTGATGGGACGACTTTCGCGGATGGCGCAAGCGTGGAACCAGCTATGACGCCAGATGGGCGGGTCGTGGCGTTCGCCTCGACGGCGACAGTGCTGGGAGCGGCCTCAGGCGGCGTGCAGGAAATTTATGAGCGCGATACATGTCAGGGAGCGCCAAGTGGTTGCAAAGCACAGACTGTGCTGGCCTCCGTCGCGCCCAACGGCGTGACGCCCGGAAATGCACTGAGCGAGAGTCCTAGTCTGGGAAATACGGGCCAGTATGTGGCATTTTCGTCGCAGGCAAGCAATCTGGTCACAACCAACGTGGGCGGGATCGAGAGCGTTTACGTGCGGAATAGCTGCCTCGACCAATCGAGCTGCACAGCGGCCACGGCGCTGCTCAGCATCTCCGCGACACTGTCGCCGGGTAATGGCGCATCGTTGAATCCGGTTATCAGCAGCAACGGCCTGATTGTATGTTTCTATTCGGCCGCGAGCAATCTGGTGAATAACGACCTCAACGGCTTCCCCGACGTTTTCCTGGCCTTCTCGACGTTTTAGTTTCTCCAATCGAGGATTTTGTACCAGACCTGATATCCATTGCTGCTCAAAAGCCGCACTACGAAAGCCGAGGTGCGGCGATCGAAAGTGATAATGCACAGAGGTTAGAAGCTCCGCCTGCTGGCGGGGGGCAGTGCTGGGATGCCGGCAGGCGGAGCTTTGGCTCGGGCTAGAAGCGGCCTCGGCTCTTTTTGGAACCGTTCGTCCCCGCAGCACGTCTTCCAGCCCGGCGTGAGGATGGTAGAGTGGCCTGCCGAAGGGGGCAATGAGGCGAAAGAACCACGGGCGCTAGTACTATAGCTTTGGTACTTATTTGAAAATAATACACTTACGTGGCAACCACGCGAAGCCATCGAGTTGGCTGTCATTTATTAGACTTAGACCGTATGGGCTCAAGGCGGAGATCAATTGCCGTTTCTTTCCCGGCATGAACGAGGATGTTGTGTTTCCACGTCGTGGCGGCATTTCCTCGGGAAGCACGAATGTCGTAGAGGCCGGCGCGCACGAACTTGAACAGGAACCGGCCGTTGAAATTGGTTCGCGCAGCGATCGGATTCGAGCCGTCAGAGCGTTCGATTATTACTGCGGCCCCAGCCGCGGGTCTGCCGTTCTGTTCAAGAACGATTCCGCCCAGGGTGCCTGTGGAGACGCGGGCTGCTGCGCCGACCGCTAGAACAAATGAAACCGCAATCACACAGAGTATAGTTCTGCGCATGGGAACCTCCGCACGGAGAGACTGAATCCATTGTAACGGGGCGGGGGGCTCAGCGGGCACAGCGGCTGCTGCGATACGTGTCGGGTACCTGTACCGGCAGGCAGGAACTGGGTGAGGACGAGCTTTCGAGCTTCTGCGAAATAAATCATAAGCAATACTCGAGGAGCAAAAGGATGACGAAGTTTATTTCACTGCACACACTGGCATGCTTGACGCGACAGGGAGCTGAAGAATTGACTGCGCGACTGCATCGTGGCACGAATGTGAAAGTTCTCCGAGTGCATGTGAATCTATATGAAGGGAAAATGCTGGCGGAGTTTGAGGCGGGGAAACGCGAGACAATCGAAGAATGGTTTCGCGAACAAGCGATCCATTTCGATTGGCTGATGCGCATAGAGCTGGAATCCATCGATGGCGTGCTGAAGCCGACGAGCTAGCAGGACGAGAAAGCCGTGATTTTTGCGACGGCGTAAGTTCCTGCGCATCGAATACTGAATATCGAGAGAATAATTCCACCGGGGCTATAGAGCTCCCGTGCAGGAGACAACAATGGCTGAATATGCGCATCCGGAAGTGCTGGTTTCGACGGAGTGGGTGGCGGGGCATTTGAACGATCCGAAAGTTCGGTTGGTGGAAGTTGACGTGGACACATCTGCGTACGAGCAAGGACACATCGCGGGCGCTGTGGGCTGGAATTGGCAAACGCAATTGCAAGACGGCGTGCGCCGGGATCTGCTGGACAAGGCAGCTTGGGAATCGTTGCTTGGCAAATCGGGCGTATCGAATGACACGACGATTGTGCTCTATGGAGATAACAACAACTGGTTCGCCGCGTATGCGTTCTGGCAATTGAAATATTACGGTCACGCGGACGCGAGGCTTCTGAACGGCGGCCGGAAGAAATGGATCGAAGAGAAAAAGCCGCTGGTGAAGGACGTCGCGCAATTTGCGCAGGCGAAGTATCAGGCAAAGGCGCCGGATCATTCGTTGCGCGCTAAGCGCGAAGAAGTGTCCGCGGCAGTGGAGAAGAAAAACGCGAAGCTCGTGGACGTGCGGTCCGTGGACGAATTTACCGGGAAAATCATTGCGCCTCCGGGAATGAGCGAAACGGCGCAGCGCGCGGGGCACATTCCAGGGGCTGTGAACGTGCCATGGTCGCAAGCGGCGAACGAAGATGGAACTTTCAAATCGGCTGATGCGCTAAAGCAACTCTACGGCGGAAAGAGTGTAACCGGCGATGGCGAAGTGATCGCTTACTGCCGCATCGGCGAACGCAGCTCTCACACATGGTTCGCCTTGAAGTATCTGCTCGGCTACGGCAACGTGAAGAATTATGACGGATCGTGGACGGAGTGGGGAAATTTGGTCGGTGCGCCAATCGAAAAGGAAGTGGCTACCGCAGCACGCTAGGCTAAATCAGGGAGCGCAACCGAAGCGGGCAGGGACGGAAGCATCCTGCCCGCTTTATTTCTTTGCATCCACTTATGAAGTCGAGGTGAATTTGCAAAGATTCGGCACGAGCCGAGCAGAGTTGTTTTTCTGCCAGCAGGTACAGCGTGTGCTGGCGCTCGGAGCTCCCTCCCACCATCGGAGCGCAGACTAAAGTCGCAGGCCCCATTGCAAAATTAGTGTCGAGCGCGGCCTATTTGGCGCGGAACAGCTGACCTTACTTAACGCAACTGTTCCGTGTCACGCTGACGTTCACGTCTGGAAGGGCCGCGAGGTTGTATTTCTGCAGCAATGCGTTCAAAGCCGGGAGATCGGTTGTGCTGAGCTTTTGCCAAGCCGCAAAAGCGTTGCTCAAGGCCTCGCATACGCTGGCGCTATCGGCCTGCACCGATCGTGCGGGCGCCCCGTCGCCCATATTGGCGGCGTAGACCATCTGGGTTAACGTGTCATTGGCGGCCCCGAAACCGAGCGACGTGAATCCACCGCCTTGTACCGCGTCGAGTTTCTTTTGAAACGCAGTGGCCGCGTCGAGAGCGTCTTTTGCCTGCTTGTTGGATTGAAGACTCTTCAATCGATCATCGAGGGCGTCGCTCAGTGGAACAAGCTCGTTGTACGCCACGTAACTTGAGGACATTCCTTCCGTCATTTGCCGGACCAAATTGAATTGCTCGACGTAATCGTATTGCGACGCCGGAACGCGCGGGTCTTTCACAATGTGAAGAGTCTGGCGGTACGTCTGACCGTCCACGGTCAGGGCAATTTGATAATCCCCGGGAACAACCTGCGCCCCGAGCGGCTGGTTTCGCGGAGTGACGCCCGGCGCTACGTCTTGCGTGCCATAAAACTGCACGTACTTCTCGACGCCGCCACGGCCGCCGAAGGTTCCGTAGCTGAGGGCATCGGGATGAGGATAGCGAAGATTCCACACGAATCGATTCATGCCAGCGTGTTTTGGCAAGACCGTGGGAGGCGCAAACCAATACTCAGGGACGGCATCGGGCTCATGTTCATTGGATTTTGGCGCGCTGCTGTATTCGCGGATGAGATTGCCTTGCGAATCGTAAATCGCCATGGTGACATCGCCGTGCGGCGCGGATTTCAGGTAGTAATCGAGGAAAGCGCCGTCGGGCGGATTCTCTCCGGCGGGAACTTCCGGCGGCAGCGGCGTATCCTGATCATCATTCCAAATGGTGCGGATGGCCGTTTGCGGGCGATAAAAGTAGACCCCAGCATCGGCCGCTTGCGCGCTGGCCTGGCGCAGAGGAGTTACGTTATCGAGAATCCACAGCGAGCGGCCGTAGGTGGCAACGGCGAGGTCGTCGCCGTGGACGATCAAGTCGCGAACGGATGACGTAGGAAGATTGAGCTGGAGCGATTGCCAGTGGTCGCCGTCATCGAAGGAGACAAACACACCCGTTTCCGTGCCGGCATAGAGCAGATTCTTGCGTTCGGTGTCTTCGCGGATGACCCGAGCGATGCCTGAAGCAGGGAAACCGTTATCAATTTCCTGCCAGGTCTTGCCGTAGTCGTGAGTGCGATAGAAATGAGGATGCAACTCTTGGAAGCCGTCGACAGCAGCGTAAGCCGTTGCCGGATCGAACGGCGAGGCATCGATGATGCTTAACTGACTCCTGTCGCCCAGGTCCGCTGGCGAGACGTTCTGCCACGTTGCGCCGCCGTCGCGCGTGAGTTGCACAAGGCCGTTTGTGGTGCCCACCCACATCACATTCGCGGAAACCGGCGAAGGGGCGAGGGTGCTGATGACGCCGTTTCGAGGCCCGGGTCTGCGCGGGGTCTGGCTCGCTTCCTTCGCTGCCGGCCGTTGAGCAAGATCGGGACTGATTTCGTGCCAGCTCACAGCGCCATCGGTCGTTTCCAGGACATACTGCGCGCCAAAGTAGAGAGTGTGGGGGTCTTGAGGTGAGAATTCCAAGGGCGCGTTGCTGGACACGTGATACTTCTCTCCGCCCGAGAAAACGGTGACGACTTGGTTCGTTCTGCGATCGAGGCGGAAGATCGTTCCGGGATTTCCGTCGGAGTATACGAGGTAAGGATGCGCGGGATCTTCGACGATGTAGCCGAATTCATATCCCTCGGGTGAGAAGACATCGGGGTCGCGAATGCGCCCGAAATCGCTGCGGTTGGGAATGGCGACGCTGCCGCTATCCTGCTCGGATGCGTAAATGATGTATGGAAATTCATTGCCGGCGGAAAGGTGATAAAGCTGGCCGGTGGGCTGGTTGTACCACGTCGTCCATGATTTGCCGGCGTCAAGGCTGATGATCGCTCCCTGGTCGACGCCGAGCAGCAGACGATCGCTATTGGTGGGGTCAATCCATAGGACGTGATAATCGTCGCCGTTGGGCGCGCCTTTAAAGGCTTCGAAATTCACGCCGCCGTCGGTGGAACGATACAAGCAGGTTTGCACAACGTAGACGACATCGGGATTTTTCGGATCGACGAAGACGCGGCTGAAGTAACTATTGCCGAGGACGCGAGGATCTTTGGTGATCTGCCGCCAGTTCTCGCCCGCATCATCGGAGCGGTAAAGGCCTTCGTCGACAATGGCGAACACCCGGCGGCCGTGATTTCCCGGGGCAACGGCGATGCCGGTGCGACCCCATTTTTCCGAAGGCATGCCATCCGCATCGAGTTTTTTCCACGTTGAGCCTTCATCGGTAGATTTGTAAATCCAGGCGTCGGGCCCCGCGGCAGGTTTTCCGGTAGGCGGAAAAAATACGCGGCTAGCAGGATGCCACATTGCCGCGTAAAGAACGCGTGGATTGTCCGGGTCCATCACCATATTGGCGACACCGGTCATGTTGTCCTGAAAGAGAGTTTTCTTCCAAGTTTTGCCGCTGTCGGTGGACTTGTAGACGCCACGATTGTCGCTCGGACTGTTATCACCCATCGCGCCGACGATGACGATATTTGGATTTCGCGGGTCGATGAGGATGGAATTGATGTAATGCGTTTCGGCGAGTCCGATGTTCGTCCACGTCGCGCCAGCGTCAATGGATTTAAATACGCCTTGTCCTTCGGTTTGCTCGCCGGTGCCAACGTAGATAATGTTCGTGTCCGAAGGAGCGAGGGCTACCGCGCCGATGGAAGCCACATGTGCTGCGTCAAAGATGGGCTTCCAGACGGTGCCGCCATCGGTGGTCTTCCAAACTCCGCCGCCGGGCGTGCCAAAGTAATAGATAGCGGGATTTCCGGGAATGCCGGCGACAGCTGTAACGCGTCCGGCGCGATAGGGGCCAATGAGGCGCCAACGCATGTCACTGTAGAGGCTGGGGTCCACTTCCTGTGCCTTGAGGCGGCCAATTGTGACGGCATCGAAAAATAACAGTCCTGCAAAGAGAACTGCAAAAGAAACCAAGAAACGGTGGCGATGGCTCACTTTGAGGCGCTCCCTTTTTGCATGCGGATAACAGCCGAACGCGGAGTATATAACGTCAATGCTGGACACTGCGAGTGACACCAGTGTGCGTAGGCAAGATTTAGCGTTTGCGTGTTTCCGGCGTGTAATGCGACTGGAGATACTTGAGGATGCTGGCTTGCGACTCGGGTGGAATTTGCGCGCCGTATGCCTTGCCCATCTTATTCACTTCTGCTTGCCACGTGGCCGCTGGAAGCGGTGGCTGCATAAGAATGTAGCTGGGCGAATGGCACGTGTTGCAATAGGCCTCGACATCCTGCCGCCCTTCGCCGGGAGCCAGCTCTGGTTTGTAAAGCGGAAACGCATCGACCTTGTAGGCTGCATCAGGCTGCTGTTTAACCGGCGCGGGTTGCGCAAGGCTTCCGAGATTTACGGGCGTGTAGTAGCCGATCTGCAAGTCTGCGTAGATAGCACCGACCGCGACCAGGCCGACCGCCGCGATGAGAATCAAAACGCTCCGGTGCCTGTGTACGAACGGCTTCATTCCGCAGCTCCCACGGTCACTTCTTGCTGTTCAATCTTGTTCCAGAGGTACCCGCCCGGATTCCAAACGCCCTCATTGGGCTGGATGTTGCCTTTTTCGTCCGTAGCACGCGCCGCCAGGCGATAATTTCCTGCTCTTTCCGGCGTCCACGCCATTTCCCAAGTGCGAAACGCGTACGGACCGAGGTCTTCGCCGAGTTTTGCTGTGCGCCAGCCGCCTCGGGTCGAGTCGGAAAATTCTACCTTCGTGACGCGCCCAGAGCCGCTGAAGGCGATGCCGCGAACGCTGATGGGAAGGCCGGCGGGAATTTTTGTGCCGCCATCGGGGGAAATAATGAAAGAACGCACCGGCATGCGCGTGATGGGAATCATTTTCACTTTGCCGGCTTTCACGTCCGCGGGGTTGGTGTTTCCGCGCGGCGTGTCTGGAACTCGATATCCAGGATTCATCCAGAAGTTTTCATCCGGCTTGTCAAGCAGGCGGACCGAGCTGAGGCATTTCACCCAGTAAGTCGCAAAATACCCCGGTACGATGAGTCGTACGGGAAAACCGTTGAGCATGGGTAGAGGCTCGCCATTCATCGCATAGGCCACGATCGATTCATCAAGCACCGGGTCGGTCAGATCCAGGGATTTCTTGAATTCGTAGGAGGGCATCCCTTCGGGACCCTTGCCGCGTTCGAGTCCCTCCATCTGAACCTGGACAGAACCGTTTTTGATACCGGCCATGTCGAGAATGTCGCGAAAATGCACCCCGGTCCATCGCGCGCAGCCCATCGCGCCATTGCCCCACTGCCCGCCGGGTACGCGAGGCTGAAAGAAACTGCGGCTGTTGCCCGAACATTGATTCACAGCGGCAAAAGTGACCGGCTTAAATTTCCGCAGAAGATCGGGAAAGCTCAGTTGCAAGGGATTGTTGACGTTGCCTTCGACGCGCAGACGCCAGGTGGAAAGATCGACTTCATTCGGAATGCTTTCCAGATGCCAGCGGACAAAAAATGCGTCATTCGGAGTGATGGCGTTCAAGAAATAGTTACGCGGAGTTTCGAGCTGCACAGGACGATCGGTGAGCAGCACCATCGGCGCCTTTTGCGGAATCGTTGCGATTTTACCAGTTGAGTTCCAATACGGATTCGCGCCGGGGCCGGTGAATGTGGGAAGTCGCTTCGCCGCAACCGGTTGTTGTTGCGCGAAGGCTTCGAGCTGGAAAAACCGGTCGAACGCGAGCGCGCCAGCGCCCGCGCCGAGAATTTTCAGAAGAGAGCGCCTTGAAGAATTACGCGGATTCTTTTCCATTGGCTGATTATTTTGCGCAACAACTATCCGCGATGAAATTCCGGCTGTCAAGAATGTTCTAGTCGCGCTAATTTACTGACTGGGCGTTTAGTTGAAAGAAGCTAAATGATCGATCCGAAAGTTCTAGCCGCGCAGTTCAAGTCCCGCTTCGGCGACCGGTCGCAAATCTATCGCGCGCCTGGGCGCGTGAATCTGATCGGGGATCATACGGACTACAACGACGGCTTTGTCCTGCCTGCCGCTATTGGATTCTACTGTTGGGTGGCCATTTCAAGCCGAAGCGACGATCATTTTGCGATTTTCTCGGAAAATGTACAGGACACTGCTACGGCGCAGGCCGGTCAACTGTCTCGCGGCGCGTCCAGCAAGTGGAGCCGCTATCCTTTAGGCGTTATTCAGCAGCTCCAAAATTCTGGCTATCGTTTAGGCGGAGCGAATATTTACATTTCGAGCGAAGTGCCGATGGGTGCGGGACTGAGTTCTTCCGCCGCCATCGAAGTTTCATCGGCATATGCGCTCCTCGGTCTGTTCGGTTATGAAATTGAACCGTCGCGCGTCGCCTTGTTGTGCCAGAAAGCGGAGAACGATTTTGTCGGCGCCAGGTGCGGCATCATGGATCAATTCGTTTCGTGTCACGGGCAAGCACGCCATGCTTTGTTCCTGGATTGCCGTTCGCTCGAATACCGTACTATCCGCATGCCCGATCGATTTCGAGTAGTCATTTGCAATACGATGATTCAACGTGAGATCGGATCAAAAGACAGCCAGTACAATGCGCGACGGGCGGAATGTGAGGAGGGTGTTCGGCGGCTTTCGGAAGTATTGCCCAATGTGCGCGCTCTCCGGGATGTTACCCTCGCCGATCTAGCGAAGTATCGTGAGCGACTGACGAGCGTTGTATACAAACGCTGCTGGCACGTGATCACCGAGAACGAACGGGTCGCCCAAATGGCATCCGCGCTAGAGAGCAATAATACAGATCTGATCAGCAAGCTGATGGACGCGTCTCACCGCAGCCTTCGCGACGATTATGAAGTGAGTTGCCCGGAGTTGGATCTAATGGTGAGGCTTGCGATGCAGCAGGACGGCGTGTACGGAGCGCGCATGACTGGGGCGGGCTTCGGCGGCTGCACGGTGAACTTGGTTGACTCCGAGTTCGCAGGGCAATTTCAGAATCGTGTTGCCGCCGCATACCTTGCAGAAACCGAGCGAAGGCCGGAGATTTATATCTGCAACGCATCCGAAGGCGCGGGACGGGTGCTGATGGAAAGCGAAACTTCGAATAAACCGTCATGAAGACTCGAACTGAATGCCCCGTTCGGACTATACGGCGCAAGCAGCTTCAAAGCGTCTTTTCGATTCCGATAGATCGAGCGGCGCGCCATCACGGAGAGTAATTGTCTTGCTTGAATTCGCAGGCACGCGATCGCCGGGCAGGACAATTCCAATCAAGTTGAGAGGGTCAGCCGCGGAAATGGTTACGATCTCGCTTGCCGGAGCCGCGTTTCGCGTGGCGCGGAGCGACTCAACTGCCACGGGCAAGGCAAATTGTTCGCCGATGAATCCGCTGACGAACCGGCCTCCTCGCGCTTCTCCGTGGTCCTCCAGCCTGCGAAATGCAAAGAGCAGCTCGCGCCATCGCGGGACCATCGTTTCTCGCGCGACAAGCTCTCGGAACACAACGCCGTAGCGCCCCAGTAGCATGCGACAGGTAGCTTCGATAACGTGCGCTCGTTCGGAAGAGCCGTCATGGGCGAACAGCAGTGACCAGCGGCCCGCGCTGTGGCGCGGACGCGCGTTTTGGCCGCGGCCTTGCCCGGCGCGCCGCTTGGGATCGATCAGCGCGCGAATGTTGTCGAAACCATCTGCTGTAATTATTCCTGCGGTCACAAGTTCCCACAGGGCAGTTTCCACTTCGGCTTTCAGCTTTTGTGTGCCGCGAACAATGTCGGCGAAGAAGGAAGCTCCTCGTTGGCGCAAGAAGCGAAGAACATCGTGGGCGCTTGGACTGAGGCCGCGCGGCTCCGCATCGCCATTTTCAGCGTGGCGAGGGATCATCCAGTCGGCTTCGGCCCGCACAAAAAAAGTGATCGGAGCCACGCTCGACGGAATCACGCGGCGAGTTGCCGGGAGCTGGTCTTCCAGAGTCGCGGGGTGCGGCGAGAGGCGTCCCCAACCTACGGCGCCGGTCAAGCACAATTGATCCAGAACTTTCGAATCGTAATTCGCGATGCGCTGGCTCAGGATTTCCCGCTCCCACGCGTTTGCGGGGGCTTCAAACCCTTGAAGCTGTTGCAGGATTTCGAGTGTTCCGCGTTCGCCAAAGACCTGCGTTCCAGGGGCTACGTGCTGCCAGCGCAGTAGCCAGCGCATGAATTGCGCGGCAGTCACGGGCTCGATTTGCTTGCGCAGAGTTCCCAGCGTGAGCCTGTGAATGCGAGCCAGCAGCCGGCGATCGCACCATTCAATTTCCTCGCGGGAGGCGCCGGTAAAGTTTCCGCGCAATATCGCTCCGCTTGCTTCCAAGCGCAGCAGGGCTTGATCAATATCCGGTATGGCTATACCCAGAGTGTCGCTTACTATTTGCGCGGTCACGGGTCCGCTATGCGACATCCAGCCGGTAATACAGGCGAGCAGCGCGTCTTCCTTGCTGGATGGAGGTATGCCTACGTCCGGCAACTCCGATTCAAAGTGAGCATCCGGGAATACGCTCGCGAAGATTCTTTTCTTCTCGGCGGCGACCCAATACGATCGTTCGGCAACAACGGCACGCGCGGCCCGCCGATCCGCCGTTAAAGCTGCAAAATATTCTCGCCAGCTAAGCACGGAGTTGCGGACGAAATCCTTCAACGGAGACATGGATGCAAAAGACATTTCGGCGGCCGCCGTGTCCGGCAGCGATAGCACCGGAACGGCAATTAAAGTTTGCAGCACATCATGAAGCTCGTCTGCGTCGCGCACATCAGGCCATGACTCCTCGCGTACTTCGGCGATTGCAGACGGATCCAGGCGGCCCACCTCGGAGAGCACGGCCTCTGGCAACATGCGGCGCATCTCCACGGCGCGAGCGCGGCGTTCTTCGAGCGGAGCGTCGTCAAGATACGCGTAGGGGTTTGCGTTCAAGATTTCATGCGAGAACTGCGAGGGCACGGGCGTGTCGACCGCGATGCACTGAATCTTTCCCGATGCGATCGATTCGAGAATACGTCTCAATCCGTCGATATCCATTGCCTCGCTGAGCGCGTCCTTCATCGTTTCGCGCACCAGCGGATGATCTGGAATCGCGATGTCGCCGGAAATATTTTCCTGACACGCGAGCGCTTGCGGGAAAACGGCCGCCAGCAGATCGTCCGAGCGCATACGCTGGATTTGCGGCGGAACTTTCTTACCACCCTGAAATCGAAGAAGCGCCAGGGCGCGTCCGGCAGCCCATCGCCAGCGCGTGGTGAAAATGGGCGAGGCCAGGACCGCCTGCGAAAGTAATTCCTCCACCGTGGCGGATTGCAGGAAATGGAAAACATCGGCGAGGGGAAAGCTGTGCTGCTCACCGAGAGAAATATTTAGCCCGTTGTCGGTGGCCGCCGCTTGCAATTCGAAATTAAAAGAGCGGCAAAAGCGCTTTCGCAGCGCCAGGCCCCAGGCCTTGTTGATTCTGCCGCCGAATGGAGCGTGAATGACGAGCTGCATGCCGCCGCTTTCGTCAAAGAAGCGCTCCGCAATCACGGTGTGCTGCGTAGGAACAGCGCGCAGCACGGCCCGGCCGGCAATGACGTATTCAGCGGCCTGTTCGGCGCCGGCCCGATCCAGGCCGCACTCCTGCATCAGCCAGTCGATGGCAGCGGCGACTCGCGAAGGATCGGCGCGCGTGGCACCGGGCCCTGCGGTTTCTGTCAGCGAACTTATCCGCTCGCGCAGCTCGGCCACTTGCTCGGAAAGCTCCGCGGTCCGCGCGGGTGCTTCCCCTCTCCAAAAAGGCACGTTCGGCGCTGCGCCATGCGCGTCCTCGACCAAGACAGAACCGGATTGAATCCGACGGATTCGCCAGGAAGTGTTGCCGAGAAGTACGATGTCGCCTCGTAAGCTCTCCACGGCGAAGTCTTCGTCCAGAGTTCCGACGACCATGCCTTCCGGTTCGGCAATCACCGTGTACAGTGCGTTGTCGGGGATCGCGCCTCCGCTGGTAATCGAAGCGAGTCGGCTGCCGCGCCGCGCGCGCAGACGCTTGTTAACCGCGTCGTGATACAGATACGCGCCGTAACGCCCGCGGCGCGCTGAAATCCCTTCAGCGAGCATGTCGATGAGTTCGTCGAAAGTCTCGCGTAGCAAATTGCGATACGGATAGGCGCGCTTCACCAGGGCGAAAAGATCGTCTTCCTGCCACTCCGCTGCCGCGCATTCCGCCACAATTTGCTGTGCCAACACATCAAGCGGGCAATCGGGAATCAGAATGTGATCCAGCAGGCCTTGGCGAATCGAGCGCACCAGCGCCGCGCACTCCAGAAGTTCATCGCGCGTTGTCGCAAACAGCCGGCCTTTTGGAATGGCGCCGCGCCAGTGCCCCGCGCGACCCACGCGCTGGAGCGCCACGGCGATGGAACGCGGCGAACCGATTTGGCAGACGAGGTCTACCGTCCCGATGTCAATTCCCAATTCGAGCGATGCCGTGGCGACCAGAGCGCGAAGCTCTCCAGCCTTTAACTTATTTTCGACCGCCAGTCGCCGCAGACGGGACAAACTGCCGTGGTGTGAAGCGACCGCGTCTTCACCAAGCAACGCGCTCAGGTGATGCGCGACGCGTTCAGCGAGCCGGCGAGTATTCACGAAAATCAATGTCGAGCGATGCGTTTGGACAAGCTCGGCAATGCGTTTGTAGATATCGTCCCACATTTCATTCGAGGCCACCGCGCCCAGCTCGCTCGCGGGAACTTCCACGGCCAAATCGAATGCCCGCCGCTGCGCAACCTCCACGATTGTCGGCAATGGACGCGAGCTGCCCGCAAGGAACTGGCCGATCTGCTCGATGGGTTGCTGCGTTGCCGACAGACCGATTCGCGTGGGGTGGCAATTGGTCAGTGCCTCGAGCCGCTCCAGCGAAAGTGCCAGATGCGACCCGCGCTTGTCGTCAGCGACGGCGTGAATCTCGTCGACAATTACCGTGCGAACCGTCCGTAGCATTTCACGGCTTTTACCTGCGGTAAGTAGAATGTAAAGCGACTCCGGCGTGGTCACCAGGATTTGCGGAGGGCGCTTTTGCATCGCACGGCGCTCGTGCATTAGCGTGTCACCCGTGCGCACGGCAGTACGAATTTCCGGCATCAGGAAGCCGCGAGCCGCCGCCAAGTGCAGGATTTCTCCCAGCGGTGCTTCCAGATTTTTTTGAATGTCGTTGCCCAGCGCTTTCAGGGGAGATACGTAGAGGACCTCAATCTCGTCGCGAAGGCCGCCGGTGATGGCTTTGCGCACCAAGCGGTCGATGCAGGCCAGGAAAGCTGCGAACGTCTTGCCTGACCCAGTTGGCGCGCTGATCAGCGTGTCATGTTCGGCCAGAATGTGAGGCCAGCCCATCGTTTGCGGTTCGGTCGGCGTGCCGAACTTGGCCACGAACCATTCCTGAACGAGTGGATGCGCCCACTCGAGGCTAGCCATTGAAGAAGGCGGTACAGTGCTCGGATTCATGGAATCAAGAGGCGCTGAAAGAACTTACCTATTGTCCCCGAAAAGCATTTGAGAAGCAAAAAGGGAGAAGAGCAGCTTCGTTCGGCGCATGCAGGATCGATGAAAGTTGGCTCCCTGAACCGTAAGGTTTGCGAACCTTCAGACTTGAGTTTCCTAGAAACCCTCGCGGATAGAATTCTTTCCCCGGAACAGCACACATTATGCCCGACGAGACCTTGGACAAAAACGAAAACGGCGGTTCCTTGAGGAACCGCCGTTGTTTTCAAGCGCTATCTCTGATTCCTAAAACGTTACGCTAACTTCTTCCGGAGCCACAGGCCAAATGGAGCGAGTCCCGTAAGTAGTAGCAGCGTTCCCGGTTCCGGCGTAGCGCCGCCGGTAATTGGCATACCCCCCACCGTAACGCCGTCGATAGCCAAGCCGGTGTCATATATTTCATCGATCCAGTTTACGACCCCGAACTCTAGGTAATAGTTACCAGTGCTCGAAATGGTGTAATCGGAGTTGACCCAGCCCGTGTAGCCACAACCCGCCGCAAAGCAAGCATCCGACCATTCACCGAGCGGTGCCCATGTCGGCGCGCCACCGATGATCGGTACCGAGGAAGGTGTCAGCGTCGCCGTCGGCGACGGTAAGCCTGACCCGGGAACAATGCTGCCACTGGGCAACGTCCGTGCCGTGAACAGCAACGCAATGGGTGTTCCTCCCGAGGAAAACAGTTCTACCCAGGCGTAGTCGGCGTACTGGCCCCCGTCGGAAGTCACGAAGTTGAAGTAAAAGTTCAGGGCGGTTCCTGCGGTCGCCGAGAAGACGGGCGTTGCCAACGTGGATCCGTCCGTCTCGTTTCCTAACGCCCCAGTCGGCAGCGCACCAGTGCCAAATGGTCCCGCCGCTCGTTGAGATCCAATCATACTGAGGACTCCCATACGGCGAAATTGTTACCACGCCGTTAGCGCCGCTCGTCCCGCAATTGCCGGTACACGTCCACCCCGTCGGGATTGGGCCTGCCGAAGCCGTTCCCACGCCAGCAGAGAGCCACAAACCAACGCGAGGCCGAATGTTGCTGCGAAAGGCAAAATTCTCAAAATCCGAGCCCGATTCATGTATCCTCCTATTTTCCTTTATTACAATAGTTTGCCGGAGCTTTCAGAGGTTTCTCGCAGCCACGGCCGTACACTAGGGCCCAGAGAACTAACTAAGGTCAGTCGAGTTTTTACTTGAAAATCCCCACCCGTGGTCGGAACAATGCTGGCCGTGAAGCAAGCAACTGACCTACCAAAGGGGCTATTTTCAAGAGCCGTCTATTTCCATGAAAAATAAGTAGATAACTCCTGGCAAATCCAGGCCTTTGGGCGTGTGCGCAATATGCCCCATTTTTTCGCCACTACACCGCAAAAACTTGCACCTCTCATGCTATCGACGGCAGCGGTATAGTAAGCGCAGAAACGCGTCCTTAGGTTCTGACAGCCGTGAAATTTGATTTGCAACAATTTGCTGGGGTCGAGATAAACTGAATTGAAACAGCAAGTTGCAATAAAACCGGGATGGATCGAGACCTGAGAAAACGGATATTTCGGCTCATTACGCGTAAATGGGGAATTTGCTCCACTACACCCATAGATGGACGGTTGGCGGGCTCACACTGAGGAATTGAGCGGTTTGAAGATCCATCAATGGGGCGTTCATTGCCGGACGAACCATTCGCGTCTATGTGATCGGCCTTGCTCACTCACCTCGCCGCATAGAATATCCTATCCTTAGTACCTCATTGGAGAAGCGAACTGTGCACAACATTTGCTTCACCGCCGACTTCATCTGGAGCACAAGAACAACATTCCGTACTGCAATCGCCCATTCCAAACTGTCGAGGAAATGAATCAGGAGATTTTGGAATGTCTTAACGCGTGTGCAAAAACGAACGGCATTCTCTACGCCCTCGGAGATTTCTGCATCGGCACAAAGGCGCGGGCCAAAGAAACCGCAAACTTATTTAGGAATTCACATGGCCAATGATCTCGCAGAAGTCTCGCTCAACGGACAATGAATTAAAGAGGGAAGTTGGCTCCCCGGGCTAGATTCGAACTAGCAACCCTTCGGTTAACAGCCGAATGCTCTACCATTGAGCTACCGGGGAACGGTCTTGTTATGATGCACTTACGCCATGCAACTGAGTGGGCGAATTGGCGGTGTGCCCAATTTTGTGCCCACCCAAACGCTCGATTGCATCCAGCACGGCCTCTGCGCCGGGATGAACGTACCGAGCCGAGATGTTGATCGAGCTATGACCAGCAATCCGCATCAGAGTCCACACGTCGCAGCCCGAAGCTCCGAGCCGCGTCAGGAAAGTGTGCCGTAGAGAGTATAAAACAAACCGACGCACCTTGCCATCAGCGAGAGCGTATCGGTGTTGGAGCCTGACAGATGAGGTTTCCACGTGTCCGCTGCGAGTCTCAGCAGGCCAAACGAAACCCTCGTCGGGCTGCCGTGCGCTAATCCAGCGGGATTCCAGCGCCGTTCTGACTCGATGACTCATTGGAATGACTCTGCGCGCCGCTGCCGTCTTGCCATGAGTCACAAACAATGCTCCGTGCCGCCCATTAATCCACGTGATGTTTTCCCATCGCAACCTAAAACATTCCTCTGGACGGATTCCTGTATCAATGAGCACGGTAGCTATCGAAGCCAGCGGTTCCCGCGCTGCGGCCAAATAACGCGCTTCCTCTTCCGGCAAGATAACGTGCTCTCGGCGAGCTTCGCCGGGAAGCAATTTTATTTTAGGGGCCGCATCGAGCGCGCCCCATTCAACGGCAAGTCTCAGAATACGGCGAAGAATTTGAAGCTCGCGGTTGATGGATGACGTTTTCAGGCCGTCCTTTTGGCGCTTCGCAATATACGCGCGGGTTGTTTCGGGTGTGATTTCATTTAGACGCGCTTTCGAGAGCGGCGCAAATTCCGAAATTCTGCGAATACCGCCGAGATACCAGACTTGTGTACGCGGCTTGTCCCGGAATGTCGCCAGCGCCCACGGATGAAAACGATTTTCCATGAAATCTTTGAGTGGCGGCACGACTTTCTTCTCGCGTATGCCAACTTCACCTTTGGCGAGAGAGGTGCGGTGGGCGGATTCCATGTTGCGGGCCACTTTGTCGTTGCCCTGTTTGGTGGATTCACGGATTGGCTGGCCGTTCCACATGAATTTGTACCAGTAGAATTTTCCGCGCTTGTAAATCATGGTCTGTCTTCCTCCATACGTTTTTTGCGCAACTTCTTCCCGCTCCGCTTCCAATAACGCCGCTGGCGAATCCTTCGGGCACATTCTTCAGAGCAACACCGTGGCCGTTTGGTGGACGGATAAAAGAATTGCGCGCACTCCGCACAGTTCCGAATGCCCCGTCTTTTCGTCATGTCGAAAAACAGCATCAGGTAGCACGCTTGGAGAAAATCCTGAATGATCCACGTGGCTTCAAAGCCCTGTTTGTTGTTGAAGTCTGGCTGGACGCCTTCGAGTGTCATCGCAAGAGCATGTTTCAGTAAATCCTCTGCTGCTAAACGGAGTTCTTGGCGGGGGGCGCTACGAGAAAAGTCTTGAGCGGCCTCATAGAGCTGCTTCCCATCAATCTCAACCAGTTTTCCCAGGCGGGAGTCATGCTTGTGGCCCTTGGTTCTTGGCGTAATGAACAGTATGTGTCCGCCTACCCACTTGTACTCTCTGCGTCCGGGTAGGCTCACATAGTCCGTCTCCTTCACGGCCCGCACGAAACACTCGCCTATGTCCCTTCGGTTCCCCTTCCACGCCTGCCAAAGACTCATGACTGCGACGAATCTTCGCTGCGCGCCGAGGAAGGCTTCCACGCTGGAACTGTACGCGTCAGT
>JBAQYT010000253.1:0-6700 GCA_049787175.1 Candidatus Acidiferrales bacterium
TCGGTGGAAGACGCCATCGCCATTCTGCGCGGCCTGAAAGAGCGCTACGAAATCCATCACGGCGTGCGCATCCAGGACGCAGCCATCATTGCTGCCGTCATGCTCTCGCATCGCTATATTTCCGACCGTTTCTTGCCTGACAAAGCCATCGATCTTATCGACGAAGCTGCTGCCGGTTTGCGTATGGAGCTCGATTCCATGCCCGCGGAAATTGATGAAGTCGAGCGCCGCGTTTTGCAGCTGGAAATCGAGCGCCAGGCGCTCTCCAAGGAATCCGATGCCCATTCGCGCGAACGTTTGCGCGAGATCGAAAAAGAACTTTCTTCGTTGCGCGAGAAATCAAGCGCCCTGAAGGCCCAATGGCAGGTCGAGAAGAACGCCATCGCGCGCATTCGCAAAATCAAAGG
Source organism: Candidatus Acidiferrales bacterium (assembly GCA_049787175.1). GTDB lineage: Bacteria > Acidobacteriota > Terriglobia > Acidiferrales > UBA7541 > DAHUXN01. The sequence continues at coordinate 408 of JBAQYT010000253.1, forward strand.
GGAAATCGACCAGCTCAAAACCGAAGAGCAGCGCATGGAGCGCGCCGGCGAACTCGCGAAAGTGGCCGAGATCCGCTATGGAAAACTCTCCGCCGCCGAGCGCGAATTGCAGAAAGCCCAAGATGCGCTTGCTCAGCTCCAAAAAGGCCGCGCCATGCTCAAGGAAGAAGTCGGCGAAGAAGACATCGCCCGAATCGTCAGCAAATGGACGGGCATTCCTGTGGGCCGGCTGCTCGAAGGCGAAGTGCAAAAGCTTGTGCACATGGAAGAGCGCCTGCGTCAACGCGTCGTGGGACAGGATGACGCACTCAGCCGCGTGGCCAATGCCGTTCGACGCAGCCGGTCTGGCCTGGCCGATCCGCGGAGGCCTATCGGGTCATTCCTTTTCATGGGTCCAACCGGCGTCGGAAAAACCGAACTGGCCCGCGCTCTGGCTGAATTTTTATTCGACGATGAGCGCGCCTTGATTCGCCTCGACATGTCCGAGTACATGGAGAAGCATTCTGTCGCACGCATGCTAGGCGCGCCTCCGGGATATGTCGGTTATGAAGAGGGCGGCCAGCTCACCGAGCAGGTCCGCCGGCATCCCTATTCTGTTGTGCTCTTGGACGAGATCGAAAAGGCTCACCCGGACGTTTTCAACGTCTTGCTGCAGATCCTGGAAGATGGCAGGCTCACCGACGGCAAAGGGCGCACAGTCGATTTTCGCAATACCGTCATCGTAATGACCTCGAATGCGGGTTCATCGGCCATTTTTGAACTGGCCGCGAAAGATCCCCAGCGCGCCCGCGCCGAGGCCATGGACGCTCTGCGCCACATTTTCCGGCCGGAGTTCCTCAATCGCGTCGACGATATTGTCATCTTCCTGCCGTTGGGCAAAAAGCAACTCGAACACATCGTGGATTTGCAGCTTGCACAAGTGTCCAAGCTTCTTGAGAGCAAGCATGTTTCCTTGCGCCTCTCGCCCGCCGCGCGCGAACTGCTGCTTCGCGAAGGATATGATGCTGCCTATGGCGCCCGGCCATTGCGCCGCGCAATTCAGCGCCTCGTACAGGATCCGTTAGCCATGGATATTCTCGACGGTAAGATTCTGCCGGGCGATGACGTATTCGTTGACGCCGATCCGAAAACAGGCGAGATGCGCTTCGAACGGCAAAAGCCGAAGGCGAGCGCCGTGCAGCGAGCCTAATTTGACGCTGGAAGACAGTCACTTTAAACTGTTTGTCTTTAGACTTACGGGGAAACAATGAAAACAATCAAGACAACGTTCTTGCTCACGGCTCTCACGCTCCTCCTGGTTCTCGGCGGCCGGGTTATCGCTGGGCCGCGAGGCATGGCCTTTGGCCTTATCGTTGCCGTAGTCATGAATGCGGTTGCGTATTTTTTCTCCGACAAAATTGCTTTGCGCTCTGCTGGGGCCCAGCCGGTGACGCGCGAACAAGCGCCGCGGCTGTACGCCGTTATGGAACGTCTCGCAGGAAAAGCCGGCCTGCCTATGCCGAGGCTTTACGTCAGCTCACAACCTGCTCCCAACGCCTTCGCCACAGGCCGAAATCCGCATCACGCCGCCGTGTGCGTCACAGCCGGGCTGATGCAGATCATGAACGATGACGAGCTCGAAGGAGTGATTGCCCACGAGCTCTCCCACGTTCGCAATTATGACATCCTGACGTCCTCCATTGCCGCCACTCTGGCTGGCGCTATTACTTGGGCTGCCGAAATGGGCCGTTGGGGGCTTATCTTTGGCGGGTATGGTGGCTCTCGTGACGGAGAAGGCGAAGGCAATGCCATCACCGCGATTTTGATGCTGATCCTCGCCCCCATCGCAGCCCTACTTTTGCAACTCGGCATTTCCCGCCAGCGCGAATATCAAGCCGACGCTTCCGGCGTGAAGATGGTCGGGCATCCCTTCGGCCTGATTAGCGCCCTCCAGAAACTCGAAGGTTACAACAAAAAGATCCCCATGAACATTTCGCCATCGACTGCCGCACTGTGCATCGTTGCGCCGCTGCAGGGGCGCCAAATGCTGGCTAATTTGTTCAGCACGCACCCGCCGCTCGACGACCGCATTGAGGTTCTCAAGAACATGCAAATCACCCGGTAACCATCTTTCGAAACCAGCGGATTTCCACGCTTTAGAGCAGAAACAACAGTGTACAGGTAAAGATTTCAGGGTAGGATCGACCTGGCAAAGCCTGTACGCGCGGCCAGGGTGTTGTAACTGATTGACTAGACGTCCACTTAGCCTGAGAATCTGCTAAGCCAGAGATTTGGCATGGACCGTGCTTCTCAGGGTACTTCGCAGGGGGAACTCAGGTTCAAGGAGAGACACGAAAATGACTTTCGAAGAGCGAAATGAAGCGCCGCCCGACGCGGCCACTCCCCGTTGGGTTGGAATTGTGGTGGTTTTGATTGCTGTAGTTTCTTTGGTAGCCCTTGGAATTGGCTGGAGCGCCGAGCGCACTTCCAAGAACAACGAAACGGCGCTGGCCTCCCAGGTTCAGACGGCCAAGCAGGCGCAAACTGTGCTTGAGCAAAGATTGCAGCAGAGCGAAGAAAGCAATGCGCAAGTACAGGGCGAGCTGAATGTGATAACGGATCGCCTTAAACTGACCCAAGGCGAATTGGCGCGCGCCCGCAATCAGGCTAAGGCCATCAAGGCAGACGACGAAAAGGAATTCGCCGCCGTGCAACAGACCGAAAGCCAGATGAACACGCAACTGGCGACCAAGGCCAGCGCCGATGACCTCAATAAGGTGAGCGGCGACGTCAACGGCGTGAAGACCGATCTCGACTCGACCAAGCAGAATCTGCAAATGGCCCGCGACCAGTTCGGCAACTTGATCGCGCGCAATCACGACGAAATCGAGACGCTGCGCCGCATGGGTGAGCGCAACATTTACGAGTTCACCGTGGACAAGAAGGGCGAGAAGAAGCGCGTGGGCGACCTGACCGTCGAGCTGCGTGGAACAAATCCGAAAAAGCAACAGTTCACTGTCTATCTGCTTATCGACGACAAGCGCTTTGATAAGAACAACCGCTCCGTCGATGAGCCAATTTACTTCTACACTCACGAGTACCAGGTTCCTCTCGAGATGGTTATCAACCAAGTCGGGAAAAACAAGGTAAGCGGTTACCTGAGCGTGCCGAAATCAGCGGCCCCGGCGCAGAGTGCGACTGGCTCAACCGGCTCTGGCTCAGGCCAGTAAAACCGCGCTAGCAAACGCTAAAGTCCCAAATGGGACGAGGCGGTAAAGAGGGAGGCGTTCTGAGGGCGCCTCCCTTTTTTTTTGCGTCTTGACGATTTATTCTGCTTTTGACAGAGAACGCAGCTTGCGTCGCAGGAATACCTTGGCCAGGGCGGGCAGTTTGTCGTGTGGCAATTTCCCCTGCTCATAGAGCTTCATCTTGGCCTTCGCTGACTTCCGTTTGCGGTGGTGACGCTTCCACGCCATGAACCGCTTGTCATTTGCCATCTCTGGCCTCCGGTCGCTTAAGACTCCATCAATTGTAACTGAGCGTGCCATTCTTGCAACTGTGCATCACGATTTTCCTCGTGGCCGCATGGCCTTCGAGTAGGATTGTCCGCGATGAGTTCTGTAATCATCCATGCTGCGCGTGCGCTCACACCGCTTCAGGAAATTACTGACGCCGCCATCGTTTTCGAGGACGGCCGCATCTCCGCCGTTGGGCCGCGCGCAGGAATTGTCGCGCCGCCGGGCGCAAGGGAAATTTCTGCGCGTGACGCCACCATTATGCCGGGATTCGTCGACGTGCACGTGCACGGCGCGGGCGGCCACGACGTGATGTCCTCCACCGAGGAGGCTCTCACCACGATTGCCAGTACGGTGGCGCGCCGCGGCACCACTTCCATTGTCGCCACCACGGTGACCGCGCCGCCCGACGAAACGCGCCGCTGCCTCGAAGGCATCTCGCGTTACATCCTCAGTCCCGCCAATCGCAGCGCGAATGTCGCGGCAGAAATCATCGGCATTCATCTCGAAGGCCCTTTCATCAGCCCCGCGCGGCGTGGAGTGCATCCGGCGGGAGCAATTGCCAAACCCTCCTTAACTCTTCTCGATCGCTATTTGGAAGCTGCGGCAGGCACCGTGAGGATTCTCACTCTCGCGCCCGAAATTCCCGGCGCATTGGAACTTGTCGAGCGCGGCTATGCAAAAGGCCTGGTCGTCGCGCTCGGCCACACAGACGCCACCTATGAGCAAGCCCGCACGGCGATTTTCCGCGGTGCGCGGCATGCCGTGCACGTCTTCAATGCCATGCGCCCATTCTCGCATCGTGAGACCGGCGTCCTCGGAGCCGTCCTCACCGACCCTTCGGTCACCGCGGAACTCATCGCTGACGGCGTCCACGTGGACGACCCGGCGATTCGCCTCCTGCTCGCGGCAAAGGGCACGGATCTGGTCATCCTCGTCAGCGATGGCACGGCCGCGACTGGCATGCGCGACGGCTCCTACCGCCTTGGCACTTTCGACGTGACCGTTTCCGACGGAGTATGCCGCAATCGCGAAGGGAAACTCGCGGGCAGCACGCTGACTCTCGATCGCGCCGTGCAACACATGGTGCGTCTCGGCGTGCCGCTCATCGAAGCGATACGCATGGCCACATACAATCCGGCTCGCCGCGTCGGAATGGAGGCGCGCAAAGGCGTCCTCGCCCCTGGCGCGGACGCCGACCTGATCCTCTTAACCCCTGAATTGAAAATCTCCAACGTCTTCGCGCGCGGCGCCCCGCTCTCCTAACGAGATACGTTGCAAACAGGTTTTCGTCACTCTGACGCCGGTGTTGTAGCAACGTAAAAAAGTCACTCTAACGGCACCGTAGAAATGTCACCCTCCTGCAAGGTTGGAATGATCGAGCCGAGTATCGCGATAGTAGAGGGATACGCGGCCATTGAGAGCCTCATGGATGTGGACGGTGGCTCCGGCAAGACTGAGGCGACGGGGCTGCGGATGGATTTGCAACCGCTGGCCATCCCATTGCACGACGTTGTCGTTGCTGACGACACGCTGGTGAGTGAAGCAGCAGATGCGGTCGAGATTTTCTGGAGCCGGCCGCCAGGCTTTTTCTGCGTGGCGAGGAGCGCGGGCGAAGCGGCGGTTGTAGTCTGCGATGAACTTTCGCAATACGGCGTTGGCCGAGTGCAGATCGCACGCTTGGGCCAGGCGGAGTTCGCTGGTAAGGCGATCCTGCAGCACCCCCCAGAGACGCTCGATGCGGCCCTTAGCCTGAGGCGTTTGCGCGGCGATGAAGGTGACGCCGAGTTGATGGAGAGCGCGGCCGAACTGAGTGGGCTGTTGTCGGCCGGCGAGCTGTTCGTCGATGGACCAGTGCTGGTCATTGCGAGTGAAGACTCCGCTGCGATCGCCGTAAAAGGCGACCGGGACGCCGTGGCGGCGCAACAGGCTTTGCAGCAGCCGGAAGTAGCCTTGGGAAGTTTCCGAGGGGAAAAACTGAGCGGCCAGGATTTTGCCGGAAGCATCGTCCTGCATGCCCAGGGCGGTGAGCAGCGGGCCGCGGCCTTCGAGCCAGTGGTGAGGGGAACCGTCAAGTTGGACCAGTTCGCCCTCACAAGCCGAGCGCAGCCGGCGCTGGCGATGAGCGGGAGGTCGGCGTTCGCGAGGCGAGCCGATGCCTTCCCGGCGGAGCAGCCGACGTAAGGTTTCGCGGCTCAGAGAGAAGCCTTCATTTTCGACGAGCTTGTCGTGAAAGTGATGGTCGTTGAAGCCGGTGTAGCGTGTGCGTGCCAGGGCCAGGATCCGGACGCGCGTGTGCTGGGGCAGGCGGCGGTGACTGGGGCGGCCGCGGCTGAGGTGGGCCAGAGCCGCTGCGCTGCCTTGCCGGTAGCGCGATTTCAGCCGTTTGATATGCCGAGGCGATAGATCGAGCAGCTCCGCTGCTCTGGCGCACGTCAGGTTCCCTTGCACACATCGCGAGATGATGGCCACTCGCTGCAGTTCCTTCTGACTCAACGTGAATGTCTCCTGTCTCATGGGGTGACATTTTCACGTTGCCGTTAAGGGGTGACAGAATTATGGAGCTAAGACAGTCACTCTGACGCCGGTTGACGGCGCAAAAAAGGGATGCGATAATTGCTGGCTTTCTGGTGCGTAAAGAAGTGCCTTGTGGCGGCGACGAACCGCCAAGCAGCAAGAAAATCCACGGAGGACATTCGGCAGTCGCGATAAGTGTGCGATGCAGATTCTGCAACAGCTCGGTTGGCTGTTCCTCAAGTCTGTTCCTACGATTATTCTTTTTCTCCTATTTTATTGGTT
>JBAQYT010000254.1:0-11934 GCA_049787175.1 Candidatus Acidiferrales bacterium
CGTTTGCGGTTTGATGGTTTTACGCGCACGCTTGACATGCAAAACGTGCAGCTTGGACCTTCAGCCGCTGGTGGTTTGCTTGATTTTCGTCCCCGGCGTCAAAGCTATCCGGGCGAGCCGCATTCGGTCGATCTCTACGGGCTTAGCCTGAGCTTTCACCTCGGGCGAAACGCTCAGATCGGACGCCCCGCACAGATATGGCAGAACCTCACGCGAATTGTGAGTGCCATTCGGTAGCTGAGTGATACGCAACTGCAGCACGGTATTCCTAGTCTGAATCCAGACAAAAGAATCTGAATTCCGAATAACGACGGAGATCTTGATGTGCAAAACGAAACAGACAACAACTCTTCTATGCCATAGAATGACGAATTGAGATTCGCATCAGGAAAGTCATCATGCTAAACTGCCCGCTTTGTAACAGCGAACGAATTCCATCGATCAACACACTGGGGTATCGGTAAACGAGGTATTCTCGCCATGGCCTTCATGAGGCTGTTTCGACGTGGCATTTGCGACTTTCGATTCTTCCGTTGGTCAGTCGCTACCAATCCCAATTCGCCTTCGCGGGCGACAACCTCGTAAGCGTCACATTCTTGATGTTAAGGATTGTCGAGTGACCACTCTCTTCGCGCGTGACCGAACGTTTACCGAGCCCATCAACTGGGTTACAACTCTTTTTATGGCTGCCTTCCACGTGGGTGCTATTGTGGCGCTCTTTTTCTTTACATGGAAGGCTCTTGCGCTGGCGCTTGGGCTGTGGTGGATCGCCGGGAGTCTCGGCATCGGGATGGGCTACCACCGGCTTCTGACTCACCGTGGCTATAAAACTCCTAAATGGGTGGAATATTTCCTGACCGTGTGCGGCACACTGGCTCTCGAAGGTGGACCAATCGGTTGGGTAGCGACGCATCGCGCTCATCACCAAAATACCGACAGGGAAGGCGATCCCCACTCCCCGCGAGACGGCGGATTGTGGGCCCACATGGGCTGGATCATGACGGGCCAGGCGATACAAAACGCCTCGCCCGAGCTTCTTTGCCTTGTTCCAGACCTCCGCAAAGACAAATTTCACGTCTGGATTAGCAAATGGCACTGGCTTCCATTGGTCGTCCTCGGTCTGGCGATTTTCGCCATCGGCGGATGGCCGTTCCTACTGTGGGGCATCTTTCTCCGCACGGTCATCGGTCTCCACTCCACTTGGCTCGTGAATTCCGCAACACACATGTGGGGATCGCAGCGATTTTCCACTGGCGATAAGTCGACCAACAGCTTCTGGGTTGCGATTCTCACTTTTGGGGAAGGGTGGCACAACAATCATCATGCAGCGCCGCAGTCGGCGCGTCACGGCCTTGCCTGGTACGAGTTCGATTTGAACTGGTACGGAATTGTGGTGCTCAGAAAACTCGGCCTCGCATGGGACATCAAACTCCCACGACCCAAGCCAGTCGGAGACGCGCGGGTTATCATCGCAGTCGAAGTTGCCGAAGTGAAACCCTTGCTTCCAACAACCTCCGGCGACTAACTTGTTCTCTTCTGCGATTCCGCCCCCGCATGAATCGCGGGCCGTGCGCAAACGCAGCATTCGAAAAGTCAGCTTACCTTAAGGGGAAGTTCTCAAGAATCTTCGTTGGAACTGTCAATCTCACTTGGCGATGTTTCTGTTGAAGATGATTGTTCTGAGGCATTCGCTTGAACAGATGGCCTGGCCGGTGAAACCGCTTCGTCAATGATCTCTGTTTGCGAACAATGTTGTCGCTGAGCTTCTTCCGACTGATCTTTCGCTTCTGCCGTTCGGGCCCGGAGATCCTTTGCGAATTCGGCAACCGGAGCAGTTTTCGTTGAGTTTGATTCCTGACTCTCGGAGCCGACGAGCACCTGTTCCATCGCCATCATGAGTCTCCCGCCGTTTTGGGCTTTGGAGACCACTCGCTTTACGCCTGCACGCTTGGCATGTTCTTCGACTTCCGGCGAAGCGTGCAACGTGAACATGATCACGCGTGTTCCGGGTCTGTTTCTTGTGATTTCCCTTGCTGCCGTCATCCCATCCATGACCGGCATAGCGAGATCCAGGACGATCAGGTCAGGATGCAGTTCTTTTGCCTGTGCGACGGCTTCGCTGCCGTTCTTGGCTTCCGCGCAAACCTGCCAACCGGCATGGGAATTGATCAAATTGCGCAGGGCCGTGCGCATCATTTCATGGTCATCGGCAATGAGAATCTGTGTCGCCATCGGCAAACAACACCTAGGGACACCGACCGAGCGCGGCTCGTGTCCACCTGAGGTATGCTACGCCGCGTATCCTACGCTTAAACCACTGCTACGTAAATCAGGCAAATACCCTATCCAATGCCGAAGATCCATTGTAAGTCCCCTGAGACTGAGGATTTTCCTCCGGTCCCTCCGGGAACCTGTCCTCGCTCTTCCGCGAGGAAATCGACTGTAGTCGCGTAGACCGTGAAATCAAAGCTTTCGCGTCACTAAGCCGCTTTGGCCTTGGCTTTGGATTTGTCATTTTCAAACCGGCTCACAATAAATCCGGTCAGCCCGCTGATGATTGCCAATGCAATCAGGCCGTAAAGAATGGGCCAGCCGTACTTTGAAAAAATCGAAATGATGCGCCGCCCATACAGATTGGCGAGATAGGCAAGGATGCCGTAGCGGATGACGCGGCCAAGCGTCATCGCCCCCACAAACCGTTTCCATGAGTAGTCTGTGGCCCCCGCGGCCAGAATAAAAGGCACGATTGGAATCGGCGGCGGCAGGATCGCCGGCACCGCGATGGCCCAGAAGCGCCATTTCTTGAAAAAGTCAGTCGCCGTTCTTTTCCAGCCGCGCCGCAATGTTTCTCTAAGCCGCTCTTTTCCCTGATTCCGCGCAAGCCGGAACGTGATGTAACCTCCTAAAACGGAACCGAATGTCGCCATCACTGCGTAATATGCCCATAGATGCCGGTTATGCGCAGCCAGAACGATTGTGAGTGCATCCATGCTGCCGGGAATCGGAATCACGGAACTATCGATTATTCCAAGAACAATCAGCCCCGGTGCGCCAAGATGGTACAGCCAAACCCACAGCGTTCGCCGCGTTATTGGTTTTGCCTCCGCGATGATCGTCCGAGTGAGCATACCGTCAGTATGTCAATCCTCAAGTGCGTTTCTATTCCCGGCCGAGCCTGCCTGAATTAAGACGTACTGCTGCCACATCAGGTGACTTCAAACGCTTCCTTGGCGAATATCCAAGCGCCCTGCCCCGGGCATGCGCTGCGATTATGCCCATTTCTTCCCGTTGGGGAGTAATTTCTTTCCCGTTTTGTGCATTTCGCCTCGTGCCAGTGGATCTCCCAACGGGCAGTGGTTAGCAATGCGGGAGTTGCTGCGCACGCAAGCTACTGCAATTTGGTTGTTTGCGTGCTCCGCATCAAGGCAGTACGGCGGCGCATCGAAAAGGTGTCGGAAATGCGATTCTGGGTTCAATTCGGCATCGGTAGCAGAATGGATGGGTGATCGATAGTCATGCCACTCGTCTTTTTGAAAACCATCCAGCAAACCCGGCGCTACCTCCGGATTTTCGGCGGCTTCGCGCTCCTGGCCCTCGGTGTAGTGTTACTGGTCGGCCCCGGACCAGGCTGTCTGGTCATTTTGCTGGGTCTCGGCCTTCTGGCTGTTGACTTCGTCTGGGCTCGCCGCCTACTCGACCGCATGAAACACGAGGGCGTTCGCCTCCGGAATTTCATCCTTCGCAGCCACGCCCGCGGCGCCTAACCTTCTTCCATTTTTGGAAGCTCTATGGGTTTTCATCTGCACGCATTAATTTGCCTTGATTGGCTGCTTTTTCCTCTGTTCAGCAGTACCTTTGCTGTGTTTTCATTGCTTTCGGGTTTTGCTCCGGAGGGTCGCCACAAGATGAGCCCCAAGAACGCGTTCTCGGCAAGATGGTCCGGCAAGTGGGCCCTCGTTACCGGTGCCAGCGCTGGAATTGGGCTTGCCTTGGTCGAAGAGCTTGCCTCAGTCGGCGCAAACCTGGTCATCACCGCCCGGCGACAGGATCGCCTTGAATCTTTAGCGGGCCGCCTGCGCGCCAACCGTGGAATCAAAGTCGAAGTCCTATCTGCCGACTTGGCAATTCCCAGCGTCCCGGATCAGATCCGAACATTCACTCAGTCCAAGTCGCTTGAGATCGAGCTTCTCATCAACAACGCCGGCTTCGGTTCCTACGGACGATTCCACGAAGCGGATCTCGCGAGGCAGATGGAAATGATTCAAGTCAACTGTGCCGCCGTGGTGCGTCTCACGCATCTTTATTTAGGGGACATGGTGGCTCGCCGCCATGGCGACATTCTCATCGTGGCGTCTGTCGCTGGATTTCAGGCCGTGCCGTACGTTTCCACCTATGCCGCCACGAAGGCGTTCGATTTGCGCTTTGCCGAAGGCATTGCCGAGGAAGTGCGCCGCTACGGTGTGAACGTCTGCGCGCTTTGCCCCGGCTCGACCAGCACCGAGTTTCGCGAAGTCGCCGGCCAGCCAGAACGCACTTTTCGCCGCGCGGAATCGGCCGAGAAGGTAGCGCGAACCGGCCTGCGCGCCCTTGCGGCAGGGAAGAGCAGTGTAATCTCAGGTTTCAAGAACACCGTGAGCGTCGAGGGCCAAAGGCTCGCGCCGCGCAGTCTAGTCAGCCGTGTGGCGGCCAGCATGTTTGAACCGCGCAAGTGAACATGGTGAAATTCTTACGGAGAATAGATGTTGTGTGATGTCTCGTGACAATTGACCATGAAAAATGAATTGAAATCCCCACCGAACCCAAATCGTTCCCTTACGCGCCGCGAATTCCTGGCTGCGTCAGCAGGCTCGGCGATTTCTTTGGCAGCCCTCCGTCCACAGCCAGCCGGTCAATCGCAATCTCAGTCGCAGAAGCCGCAGCAGACCCCTTCTGCGCCGCCGAAACCTCATTTTCCCGCGGATTTTCTCTGGGGCACAGCCACTTCCGCCTACCAAATTGAAGGCGCCGCTCGCGAAGACGGCAAAGACCTTTCTGTGTGGGACGAATTCGTTCGCCAGCCGGGCGCCATCCGCGATGGCCAAACGGGGAACGTTGCCTGCGATTTTTATCACCGTTACGCCGAAGACATCGCGCGCATGAAGTCCATGGGCCTGCAAGCTTTTCGCTTCAGCGTTAGTTGGTCGCGCGTTATTCCGGAGGGCACTGGCGCGGTAAACCAAAAAGGACTGGACTTCTACAGCCGCCTTGTCGACGCCCTTCTCGTCGCGAACATCACTCCCATTCTCACCGTGTTTCACTGGGACACGCCTCTGGCCCTGATGCAACGCGGTTCCTGGGTGGCTCGCGACATGACCGGCTGGTTCGCCGATTACGCGGGCCTGCTCGCGCGCACTCTATCCGACCGCGTGAAATACTGGCTCACCATCAACGAGCCGCGCTCCTTCATCGGCGGCGGCTACGTCACCGGATTGCAAGCGCCCGGCGACAAACTTCCCCGCAACGAATATATGCGTGCCGCGCACATCGTCCTGCTCGCGCACGGCCGTGCCGTGCAAGCGATACGAGCAAATTCCAAGAAGCCGGTGCAGATCAGCTACCCGTGCGATGTTTCGCCATCGCTCCCCGAAACCGATTCTGCCGCGGATGTTGCCGCGGCAAAAGAATCGACCTTCGCCAGCCCCCTCGATCATTTCTCCAGCGAGTTCTGGTGGCGCGAAAACGCTTGGTGGCTCGATCCCGTTTACACCGGCAACTATCCCCAGGAAGCACTCACCGCGCTCGGTGCCGACGCGCCGGAACTTCTCGCCGGAGATCTGGAAACGATTCGCCAGCCGCTCGATTTTCTCGCTGCGAATATTTATGGCGGACGCACCGTTCGCGCCACTCCGGACGGCAAGAATCAAATCGTCGCTTTTCCCGCCGGCTTCCCGCTCACCGCGATGGGTTGGGAGGTCACGCCCGACGCAATGTACTGGGCTCCCAAGTGGCTCTACGAACGCTACAAGCTCCCCATCTTCATCACGGAAAATGGCTGCTCCTGTCGCGACTGGGCTTCGCTCGACGGCCAAGTTCACGATCCGAATCGCATCGACTTCACCGCGCGTTATTTGCAGGCGCTGGCCCGCGCCGCCGGAGACGGCGTCCCGCTGCGCGGCTATTTGCACTGGTCCTTGCTCGACAACTTCGAGTGGCAGGAAGGTTACACCCAGCGCTTCGGCATGATCTTCGTCGATTTCCCCACCCAGAAGCGCATTTTGAAGGACTCCGCCCGCTGGTATGCCAACGTGATCAAATCCAACGGCGCGTCGGGTTTGCAGCCACAGACGTAGCGCTGTTTGGCGTTTCATTCCGCCAGCCGTCGCTTACCTGGCTACACCAACTCCAAATCACTGGCAAGTCGTTGACACCCATCCGGCTAAATGCTATGGTTTTTGTCTGGTTCTGCTTCACCAACAGGCTCTTGGGCCATTGATTTGCCTGCCAAACCATCGGAGGAGACCGTTTTGACACGCTCAGAAGAGAAATTCCTGTTCACCTCGGAATCTGTGACCGAAGGTCATCCCGACAAGATCGCTGACCAGATTTCCGACGCCGTTCTTGACGCCGTTATGAAAGACGACCCCATGGGTCGTGTCGCTTGTGAGACGCTCGTCACCACTGGTCTTGTCGTTGTCGCCGGTGAAATCACTACCAAGACTTACGTCGATTTCTCTGACATCGCTCGTGATGTCGTCCGCAGCGTCGGCTACACCCGCGCCAAATACGGCTTCGACGCCGAAACCTGTGGCGTCATTTCCACCATCAAGAAGCAGTCCGGCGACATCGCCATGGGCGTGGACACCGGCGGCGCTGGGGACCAGGGCCTAATGTTCGGTTTCGCCTGCGATGAAACGGAAGAGCTGATGCCCATGCCCATCCAACTCGCTCACCGTCTCACCCAACGCCTCGCCGAAGTTCGCAAGTCCGGAGTGGTCGGCTTCCTTCGCCCCGATGGAAAATCCCAGGTCACCGTCGAATACATCGATGGCCGTCCCGCGCGCGTCGATTGCGTCGTGATTTCCACCCAGCACAGCGAGTCCGTTTCTCTGCGCGATCTTCAGGACGCCATCATCAACGAAGTCATTCGCCCGGTCGTGCCCACTGAAATGATCGACAAACATACAAAATTCCACATCAATCCCACCGGCCGCTTCGTAGTTGGCGGCCCCATGGGTGACGCCGGCGTCACGGGACGCAAAATCATTGTGGACACTTATGGCGGCTATAGCCGTCACGGGGGCGGCGCTCTCTCCGGCAAAGATCCGACCAAGGTTGACCGCTCCGCCTGCTACATGGCGCGTTACATTGCCAAGAATCTCGTCGCTGCGGGCGTGGCACGCAAGCTCGAAGTGCAGCTTGCCTATGCCATCGGCGTTGCCGAACCCGTATCCGTTATGGCCGAAACTTTCGGCACCGGCACGGTCCCGGATTCGCAGATCACCGAGCTGATTCGCAGCACGTTTAAGCTCACGCCGCGCGGAATCATCGAAACCCTGAATCTCCGCCGGCCGATTTATCGCGCCACGTCCAACTACGGCCACTTTGGCCGCAGGGTCGCTGGTTTCAGTTGGGAAGAGACCGACCGCGCCGACACCATTCGCAAAGAGGCGGGCCTTCCCGCGGCCGTCGTCGCCTCGCGCTAAGCTTTGGGTGTCATTCTGAGGAGAATGCGACCAGCATTCGACAAAGAATCTGCTTTTGTCTTGTTGAGTTTATTTTAGGAGACGCAATCGTGGAAACGGTAACGACCAAAAGCTCCGGTGACGTAAAAGACTTCGCCCTCGCCGACCGCGGCAAGCGCAAAATCGAATGGGCCAACCAGCAAATGCCCGTTCTCCAGCTCATTCGCAAGCGCTTCATTAAAGAAAAGCCGCTCAAGGGCATTCGTATGTCCGCCTGCCTGCACGTTACGAGTGAAACCGCCAATCTCGCTATCACCCTGCGCGACGGCGGCGCGGACGTGGTCCTTTGCGCCTCAAACCCTCTCTCCACGCAGGACGAAGTCGCTGCCTGCCTCGTCAAGGATTACAACATTCCCACCTTCGCCATCAAAGGCGAAGACAATCCCACCTACTACGCGCACATCAACGCCGCCATTGACCATCGCCCGCAAATCACTCTCGACGATGGCGCCGACCTCGTCACTCAGCTTCTCACCAAGCACAAAGATCTCGTCCCGCAAGTCATCGGCGGCACCGAAGAAACCACCACCGGCGTCATCCGCCTCCGCGCCATGGCCAAGGACGGCACGCTCGCCTATCCCATCGTTGCCGTCAACGACGCGCTCACCAAGCATCTCTTCGACAATCGCTATGGCACCGGCCAATCCACTCTCGACGGCATCATCCGCGCCACGAATTTGCTTCTCGCAGGCATGAACGTCGTCATCGCCGGCTACGGCTGGTGCGGGCGCGGCGTCGCCATGCGCGCCAAGGGCATGGGCGCAAACGTCATCGTCACAGAAATCAATCCCACCAAGGGCATCGAAGCCATCATGGATGGCTTCCGCGTGATGCCCATGCACGAAGCCGCCAAGATCGGCGAAATCTTTGTCACCGTCACCGGAAACAAATCCGTCCTCGCCGCCGACCATTTCGACAAAATGCGCGACGGCGCCGTGATGTGCAATTCTGGCCACTTCAACGTCGAAATCGACATTCCAGCGCTCGAAAAAATGGCCAGCTCGCATCGCGAAGTGCGTCCCTTTGTCGAGGAATACGTCATGCGCGACGGCCGCAAGCTCCATCTTCTCGGCGAAGGCCGCCTCATCAATCTCGCCGCCGCCGAAGGCCATCCCGCCGTGGTCATGGACATGAGCTTCGCCAATCAGGCGCTCTCCGTCGAGCACCTGCTCAAAAATGCGCCTAAACTCAAGAAGCAGGTCTACCCTGTACCCGAGGAAATCGACACGCACATCGCACGTTTGAAGCTCGAGTCCCTCGGCACCCAGGTCGACAAGCTCACCCCCGAACAGGAGCAATACCTCGCCTCCTGGAACGAAGGCACCTAGCATTTTTGGAGTGCGGCGGTCCGCTTCGCGGATTCCGGTTAGCCATGGCGAACCGGAACTCGACGCCGCTTTGGGTGGCACAGGCTCTCAGCCTGTGTGCTTCCGTAGCAACGCTCTTTGCTTGTCAGAGGGCCTTGTGACTTTCTCTCGGCGAGAACAATTGGCCTCCCTAATCTCGCCAATTACTACATACGTAAACTTGAAATACAAGCGCCCTGATTGCTGCAATCCAGCGTATTTTAATCGCAAGTAATTGCACAATTCGATAAGGGGCTCAGTCGGCTGGTGAAGCTAAGTCCTTTCAGAACAGAACAGAACAGAACAGAACAGAACAGAATGGCCCGCCACTTGCTTCTGCCCTCTAGGGCTGACCTCGGGGTGCTCCAAAGCCATTGCGGAGATTCATATGCGCCTGCTCTCTCTTCTAGGGTGTGCATTCGGGGCGTTTGGATTTATCTTCTGTCTGGCTGCGGCACCCGCGCAGGCAGATGGAGCCTTCGCGGATGTGTTTCTGTTCTGCGGAAATTCCGGCCAAAGCCAGACCTTACAAGGCGGTCTCAATAGCGGGAGCGTGTCCGCGACAACGTCAAACAGCGGGTCCAACCCCTCGCTCGGCTGTTCCTCTAGCGGATCGGCTACCGCCAACCTAGGGACCGGGAGCTTACAGGGTTCCGTCACGAACAGCGGCATCAACCCCCTCAGCTCTCAGGCGGAGGCATCCTTCGAAAACACCGGGGACGTGTTGCTCCCAGCAACGCTCAGTTTTGCCTCAATCGCGCTGCGCGAAGTGGGGGCATCGTCATTTACGGGGAGTGGCAGCTTCAACCTCCAAGTCATCATGACGAATGACGCCACTGGATGGACCGCAGGCTTCACGTGTGTCGGGGGCGTGCCGTCTCCAGGGTGCTCCGTCTCCTTTTCAAGTGGCGGGTCAAGTGATTGTAGTAATATTAATTCAGGGTGTTTCGTCGCTGTTGCGGTTCGGGGAGATCCAATAACCATTGATGCTACCCTTATCGTGAGCCAGTCCTTGCTAGTTGGCGATGGCACGACTACCTTTTCTGATCCCCTTGAGCTCGTCCTACCGCCGGGAGCGACCTTTGTACCCGACAATTCGGCCCTCACATTTCCGATCGTAACGGGAGCGACCCCCGAGCCATCTTCGTTGCTCCTGCTCGGCACCGGCCTGCTCGGCCTAGGCCCATTCATCCGCCGCTTCGCTCATTCGTAAGCGCGCGCGAAGCATCCCTACGGCGGGGCTCCGCCCCGCCTGTACTCTGTTGTTACCCGGAACCCAGCGCGCCGTCCCTGCGCGATGGTGGCGAGGGGCCTGCTTTGTTTTTTTCCTTTTGTCATCCTGAGCGAAGCGCAGGATCTGCTTTTCGCATTCGTAGGGGCGCTGCTTGACCCTGAAGAAGGAAGTCCTCGTAGCTCTTGAGATTTGGCCCTCCCCACGCCTCTCCGAGCCACACCTAAACGTGTCATTCCGGATGAGGATGCGACGAGCATCCGACGAGGAATCTGCTTTTTGCTTTCTTTGTAGGGGCGACCCTTGGGTCGCCCGTCGCGACTCCTCGAGTCGCTCTCCATTTTTTGTGGGAATGACCTCCAATCCCACTTAGGGAACATCTAAACGCGTTTATCCGCATTTTCGTTGATCCACAAGCACTTCCACACTGACTGGCATTCCCTCAATGGTATTAGACACAGGGCCTCGCGCCCAAATTTTCTGTCGTAAATCCTTTCGGAACAATAAGAAGCAAAAACAGTCGCTTGGCTGCCCACATGCTGTGCGTGTGTCGCGCAGCAAGAGCACATCATTGAGGGCTCGGGCGCGACACTGTGAAACAAGAATAAACGGAGGTAGCATATCCATGAACGTTGTCCTGCGGTTCTCAAAATGGCTGTTATTGCTCGCGGCTTGTTGCTTCATTCTTTGTGGCAGCCCAGCATTTGCTACACCTGTGACTTACGACTACAGTAGTTCCGGCATTTCTGGTTCAGTCACCGTATCGGCGGCGCTCGGCGACAATTTCCTGGGGTTTATATCTCCAACCGCCTTCAGCTTTATGGATGGCAGTCTCACCATCACTTCGAGTGAGATTTTGACGGTAAGCTCTTTTTTTGCTGTAACAAACGCCAGTGGAGAAATCGTCGATTGGAACATACTCCTGAAACTAGCTAACGGTAACGTGCTCGAGACGTCTTGTTGCGTCAACGACCTCGCTATAACGGTCTCCAATAACGGCGATATCTCCAGTCAACTTAGCGGATCCCCGGGTGTTTGGTCTGTTGCAAGCACCCCGATGGAGGAGCCATCATCGCTGATGCTTCTTGGCACCGGTTTGCTGGGCCTCGTCCCGCTTATTCGCCGCAGTCTCGCGACGCCTTGATCCTCCTTG
This sequence comes from Candidatus Acidiferrales bacterium, assembly GCA_049787175.1. Classification (GTDB taxonomy): domain Bacteria; phylum Acidobacteriota; class Terriglobia; order Acidiferrales; family UBA7541; genus DAHUXN01. The sequence goes on from JBAQYT010000254.1 coordinate 11,452, forward strand.
AGGCTAGCAGCCACGGGCGACGCTAAATCGCCCGTGGACCCCCATTTTGCGCCCAGCCACTCTGTAGCCTGACCGCGCAGCTTGACCGCAGATTGTCTAATCGTTCCGAATGAGGACGCGACCAGCATCCGACGACGAATCTGCAGTTTCCCCTACGGTGTCATCCTGAGCAGGGCGAAGCATCTCGCTGCGGCTTCTCTGTTGCTTTTTGGAGTGCGGCGGCTCGACGCCGATACTCCGATGCCAGCCGACTGGTAAAGAGACGATCAGTAGGTACAACCCCCTATTTGACTGTTTTTTTTCTCGCAGTTCCGTAGCCGCCCATTGACTCCCATGTTAAAATGCCCTTTTGTCATCATGACGAGAGACCTACACGAGCGGCGGCCTTCACCTTTCAGTGGCAGGGGCGGGCTTGCCTGATCAGCTTTTGCCTTCTGCACCTCCGCGGTGCCCCGCCAATCAATCTATGATTTTTTTAATCGC
>JBAQYT010000260.1:0-11657 GCA_049787175.1 Candidatus Acidiferrales bacterium
GGGCCAGCACGTAGACCGTGTTCTTTACGGTATCGGCGGGCAGAATGGCGCGATTCTCGCCCTTGGTATGCGCAGCTTCAAAAGCGCCTTCGAACCGCACGGAGACAGTAAGATCTTTCACTTCATGCAGTCCTCCACGACGCATCAAGCGCAGAAGACGAATGCGCGACTCCCCGTAGTTGTTCTGCGACAGCTCGATGCTCATCGACTGACTCCACGATAAAGCGAAAAGCCCAGCGAACGGCTCGCAAGCGGCAATTTCAGCCGCTCAGTACGGAACTTTGTCTGGCTTCTCCTCCCACACGCGAAACACCTTCAACGCAACTTCGCGCATAAGCTGCGACATGGGGATCGTTCTCGCTTCCACGGTTTTTTTCAGTTGATCGTAAATGAGCGAATCGTCGAACCCGATCTTCGCAGCGTCTGCGCTGGTGGCCGCAAAATAAATCCTTGCCGGATGCGCCCAGCAGATCGCGCCCAGGCACATCGGGCATGGTTCGCAGGTTGCGTAAATCTCGCAATTGCTCAATTCGAAGCGGCGAAGCTTTTTGCACGCTTCGCGAATGGCCACGATTTCCGCGTGCGCGGTGGGGTCGTTTGTGGAGGTGACAACGTTGGTCCCTTCGGCAAGGATGCTTCCTGCCCTCACAACTAACGCCGCAAATGGCCCGCCTCTACCCGAACGAACATTATCCAGGGCAAGCTCAATCGCGCGCTCCATGAACCGCGCAACATCGGCGTTTTCGTTTCGCATTCGTCGCAGTCACGTCAGCCAAGAGCGACATCCATTCAACTGCCTAATGGGCCATGCCTCGGCCCTTTCCCGCTCCCGGCTTCGCTTTCTTCAGAATGAACATGAACGGTATCATGCCCACACAAACATATCCCATAATCCGAAAATCCCGGATGAACGACAGCATCATCGCTTGGCCCTGTAGTGATGCGTAGAATATCTGTTGCGCCATCTGCAACGCGTGAGTAGCGCTTTCGCCCGCCACCACCAACCGCTGCGCCATGGCTTGAATAGCAGCCTCGAATCGATAATTCATCGGAGTGATGTGTGCGGCCAAAATGCTCTGGTTGGCCTGAGCGCCGCGGTCCAGCAGTGTGGTGACAAACGAAATTCCCATGCTTCCGCCCACATTGCGCGCCAGATTGATCAGTCCGGTAGCATCGTTCGTTTTTTGCGGCGCCACATAATAAAACGCAATCACATTAATGGGCACAAAAAGAAACGCCACGCCAAATCGTGAAACAATCCACACCAATACCGGAGTTGACATCCCCATCTGCAAATCAAAATGCGTGCCCATCATGAACAGTCCGGACGCAGTTATCGCGAGGCCTGTTACAACCAGCCATCTGGCTTCGAATTTCCCGAGCAGCCACCCCACAAACGGCATGACCATCATCATGAATACCCCGCCCGGCAAAAGAACCAGACCGCTCTGCATTGCCGTATAGCCCAACAGAGTCTGCAGCAGTATGGGGAGCAAGACCGTCGTGCCGTAAAGCACAAACCCAAGGATATACATCGTGAACACAGCGACGGAGAAGTTGCGTTCCTTCAACAGGCGCAGATCGATCACCGGGTCGCGCTGACGCAACTCCCAGATAATCACGCTCACGATTCCGACGACCGCCAGTAACGTCGCCCAAATAATGAAGGTCGATCCGAACCAATCGTCACGCTGGCCCTTGTCGAGCACGATTTGCAGGAATCCTACACCGACGCTGAGGAGCCCGATCCCAACATAGTCGATTTTGAGTTTCTTCTTCACCGCATTCGCCGGGTTCTTGATCAGCAGAGAGGTCATCAGGATCGACAAAATGCCAACGGGAATATTGATGAAGAAAATCCAGCGCCATGTGAAGTTGTCTGTGATCCAGCCGCCGAGCGTTGGACCTATAGTTGGCGCGACCACCACGCCCATGCCGTAAATGGCCATCGCCATCCCTTGTTTCTCGCGCGGAAAACTGTCCACGAGGATCGCTTGTGAGATGGGCTGCAGGCCTCCGCCACCCGCTCCTTGAAGCACGCGAAAGAACACCAGCGCGCCCAAGCTCGGCGCTAGCCCGCAAAGAAATGAACTGATCGTGAAAATCGCGACACAGGCCATGTAGAACTGCTTGCGTCCGAATACGTTCGAGAGCCATCCGGTCAGCGGCAAGACAATGGCGTTGGAAACCAAGTATGACGTGAGTACCCAAGTGCTTTCGTCAACGCCGGCGCTCAGGCTCCCCGCAATGTGCGGCAGCGAGACGTTCGCGACGCTTGTATCCAGCACTTCCATGAACGTCGCGAGCATCACCGTGGCGGCAATCAGCCACGGGTTGACGTCGTCGCGTGCGCGATCTTGCGTGAACGAGAAACTGGCCATCAGGAACCTATTGGGTAATGATCGTTGCTTCCACGTTCATTCCCGGCCGCAGGATGGCTTCGTTTTGAGGAATCGGATCGAGGACGATCTTGACGGGAATTCTTTCAACAACCTTCACGTAATTTCCGGTGGCATTCTCGGGCGGCAGAAGGCTCAAGCGCGAACCTGTGGCTCCCGCAATGGAATCCACATGGCCGTAGAAGGTCTTTCCATACATGTCGACGTGTACTTCGGCCCGGTCGCCCGGTCGCACATGTGCGAGCTGCGTTTCTTTGTAGTTCGCTGTCACCCAAACATTCGCGAGCGGGACTATCTCCATCAAACCCTGGCCGGGCGAAACAATCTGCCCCACCTGAACAGTTTTGTTCGTCACTGCGCCGTCTTCCGGGGCCACAATTTGTGTATAGCCGAAATTCAATTGCGCGGTTTCCACGTCGGCTTCCTTCTGTTCCACGGTCGCACGCGCTGAGGCCGCGTTGGCTGAACTTATCGTGATTTCACGTCGATCGGCCTGCGCCGCCTGCAAACCTGCCTGGGCACGTTCCAAGTCCGCCTTCGCGGACGCCACCTGCGCCCGCCGCACCGGAATCGTCTGCCTCGCTAAATCAAGACTCTGCTGCGCTGCGTCGAGTTCGCCTTTGGCCTCGGTTGCGGCAGCGACGTACGCGTCGTATTGCTGTTGCGAAATCTCCGATTTCGCCACCAGCGGCGTCATGCGCGCGAGGTCCGATTGCGCCTTCTGGTTCGCCGCTTCTTGCTTCTGCACGTTGGCTTGCGCATAGGCCAATTGCGACGAAGACGCTTGCTGCAGTGCGAGCTGCGCTTGTTCGTACGCCGCTTCCGCCCCTGCCACCGTTGCCGTCGCGCCGGTTGTGTCGCTGTGATTCGTCGCTGATGTGAGCGGAACGTTCACTGTCGCCGACTGCACGCGGCTCTGTGCCACGGCCAGCATCGCTTTGGCATCGTCCAGCTGCGCCTGATAGTCGCGTGGGTCCAGCTGCACAAGCACTTGCCCTTTTTTTACCGACTCGTTGTCATGGACCAAAACAGCCAGCACGCTTCCCGGCACTCGCGACGAAATCGGAATGATGTGACCGTCAACTTCCGCGTCATCCGTCGATTCGTGGTTGCGGTAGTGAAGCCAAAACATAAACCCGCCGACGATGATGATCACCGCCGCAATGAACAAGATTCGGCGAACCCGTGGATTCCTTAAAGCCGATGGTTTCCGCGGTCCGGGGTCCTGCGGCTTCCCATCAGCCTGGCCTTTTGTCGCTTTCTGCGCTTCGCCCGTTTGTGCTTCGGGTTCGGCTTCTGTCGTCCTTCCATCCATCGCAATCAACCTCTTTCATTTGGTGTAGAGCAGTTCAATGCGTCCAATCGCATGCGCCAGATCGGCTCGCGATTGGTTGTATTGATACAGGGCCGCGATACGGTTCTCATCCGCCCGCGCCAGCGCGTTCTGCGCGGTAACGACTTCGATGTTGTCCGCAACTCCCGCCTGAAATCGATCCCGCGACTGGCGTACTTCTTCTTTCGCCAGCTCGTCGCCAAGATTTGCCACCTGTACCTGGTTTCGCGCTGATTCCAGTTGCGCCGAGGCCGTTTCGACCTCTAGCGCAATTTCGTTCTTCTCGTTCTGCAGGGTCTCGTTGATCTTTTTCAGTTCCAAATCATCGCGCGCGATTTCCGCATGGATGCGACCGCCGGTAAAAAGCGGCAACGAAATTCCCGCTTCGTAAACGTACGTCGGAATCACCGTGCTCGTGGACACACCTTCCTGCTCATAGTTCCCGTCAAATTGCAGAGCCGGCAACCGGGAGTCGCGGTCCGCAGCCTTCTGATACTCAAGCGATTGCTGCTGCGCCAGCAGTTGCTTCATTTCCGGCCGCGATTTATACGCATCCGCCAAACTTTCGTCCATGTTGATGTCCGGCGTCTCGAAAAACGTCATCTGATCGGATAGCGTGATCTTCTGCATGGGACCTACATTGAGCAGTTTGGCAAGCCCGTACAGAGCGATCTGTTGGTTTGTTTGCGCAATAATTAGAAGCTGTTTTTCGTTTTGCAATTCCACATTGGCCCGCAGTACGTCCACCCCTGTCGTTGCGCCGTGTTTTTCCATGTCCGAAGCTTGATCAAAGAGCGCCTGCGCCAAATCCACTTCCGCTTGAGCCGCGCTGATTTCCGCGCTAGACCGCAAACTGGTCAGGTATTGCGACACCACCAGCAGCACGATTTGCTCCCGCACCGACAATCGCTGCGCATCTGCGCTGCTGATGTTCTTTTTCGATTCCTGCCACTGCCGCCACAGCGACAAATCGAAAATCGGCGCCGAGAAATTCGATCCGGCCTGAAACACTTGGAACGGCCCGGACGCTTGCGGTATGCCAGGGAACGTAAGGCCGATGGACGCCTGGATATTCTCGCGAATCGCGCGATCGGACACGTTGAAGTCCGCTTGCGGCAGCAGTTGCGAAAGCGCGATATTGCTTTCCTTGTGGCTCTCCGCCAGATTCAAAACGGCAATCTGCACGCTGGGATTTTGTTTCAAGGCGATCTGCACGGCCTGCTGCAGATTCAGCTGCATCGTCGCGGGCGGTTGCTGTCCGTGGGCCTGGGCCGCGATGATCGTGACAATAACGACCAGGAGAAAAACGAAGCCAAACCGGCCGCGCCGCAGGGGGCGCGATGTGCGGCCTTTGGCCTCGGGAAATGGAAATTCGCTTCTCACCAGCCTCATCTCTTCTCTCACGCAATTATTTAACTAACTGGTTAGTTTAATCGGAAAATCAGCGATGTCAAGTCCGTCTTTTCCCTGCGGTACTGCATACCCTCGTGCTCGGTGCCCGGCGGAGATCACCGTTCCGCTCCCTGCTTTTGGATGCTCGCTCTTCCCCGCCAGTGGCTGTCCTCACGAGCTTCCCGTTACAGCTGATCGATTTTCGCCGCCAGGATGAAATCGCTCTCCGTCAAACCGTCGATCTTGTGCGTCCACGTAGTCACTTCCGCCTTGCCCCACGTGAGTAGGATGTCCGGATGGTGGCCTTGCTCCTCTGCTATCGCTCCCACCTTGTTGACAAACGCGAGCGCTTGTTTGAAATCCGGAAACGTGAACGTCTTCGTCAGATGATGTTCGTTGACCGCCTTCCATCCGGAAACCTGTTTCAAATATCCGTTGAGCTCGTTTCCCTTCATCGGCGGGACACCGCCGCGGCACGGTACGCACGTCTTGCTAGCCAGTTCGCTCATCGAAAACCCCTTTCCTTTGATTCATTTGAAATTGTAACGGATTCAACCATCGCCACGAAACACTCGCGTAATAAGCTCAGAACCGAGCCGCTGCGTCATGCCGTTTCTGGCGACAAGGCTGTCGCGCCAACCTAACGCGCCGCGGCAGAAGAGGATTGCTTGGCTAGATATTCCTTGATGTAGGCAGCGAACGCGTCGTCAAGCCGGCGCGTGATAGGCCCCGGCGTATTCAAATAGCGATGGCCTGCAATCTCGCCCACCGCCAGCAGATTGCGGTTCGACGAAGAAATAAAAATCTCATCGGCGGAGAACAAGTCCGCCGACCGCAGGATCGCCTCTTCGCAGGGCACTCCCGCTCGCGGCCCGATTTCCAGTAAAATGCTCCGCGTGATTCCTTCCAAGCATCCCGAACGAAGCGGCGGCGTCAGCACGCGCCCGCCGCGAACGCAAAAAATATTCGCCGCGGTACACTCGGAAACCTCTCCTCGCTCGTTCAGCAACACTACTTCGTCGAAACCGCTCTTCTGCGCTTCGTAGTAGTTCCACACGTTGTTCAGCCACGATGTGACCTTCACTCCGGCCAGCGGCGACGCGGCGTGGCGCCCATGCTCGCGAAGATTCAGTCGCGCAGGCTGCCGGTACGCAGGCAAGTCTGTGCTGCACAGAAACAAATCCACCATTGGAAAACTTTCATCGCTGCGCCAATGCCCCACTTGATTGTAAATCGCGTAGATTCGCGCGCATCCTTCCTCGACGTGGTTGGCGCGGATCACCTCAGCCAAGTAGCCTCGCACTTTCTCTGCTTCGAAAGGAAAAGGGCAGTGCGTTCGCGCCGCATCTTTTTCAAGCCGCCTCCAATGGCGCTCGAACGCGAACGGCGCTCCCTCAAATATATGCAGCGTCGTGAACAATCCCCATCCGTTCAGCAGGCCCGCCTGGCCTGGCGAGAATCGCGCCTCCTCGATGGGCATTAACTTGTTGTTGTGAAAAACAAATCTGTGGAGCATCGCGCCTCCATTATTATCGTTGCTCGGGCGCCATTGTAGCGCAATCCGTCGCGGACGGGAGTAAATCGGCGGAAATATCCGCAGCCGTTTTGTGCGTGAGATCGCAGAACGGAAGAAATCGTGTCTCTTTCAGGCCGCTCGGACTCGCTCTTCCGGCACTTCCACTTCGCTCACGCCTTTGAAGGAAAAAGCGAGACGTACCAGATATTGGGAAGGCTCTGTTGACGTTTGCCGGACGATATTCCCAATCGCATCCGTCACCGCTGCATGAAACAGCACGCCTCCGGCCTGCATCCCGGCAAGATTGACGCGCACCAGTTGCCCCTCTTTAAACATTCTTCCATTCTGTGTGCTAGACGTGCTTTTTGCAACGCGTCTGAAGTTCTGCGATAAAAACGTGGCGGAACAAGCCTACGGTGTGTACTGGCTCACATGGTGCTTGTGCAGGTCAATAACCTCGATAGTTGCGGCAACGCCAGCCGTGGTGAGAAACAAGAACATTATCAGGCGCCGCCTTCTGCGGGCAGGCCGATTTCCGGCATCCTGACTTTCTCCCGCGTCATTAACGACTTTCACACCGTACGTGCGCCCCGGCGTAAGCGTATATGTTGCGTCATCCAGATCCAGTTCCAGCGGTCCCGTCACGCTGGCGATCTTCAATTCATTGCTTGCCAAAACCGTGATCTGTGCATGCGTCGCCTGCGGCGTCTTCGGCCGCACCAGCACATCGGCGGCGCGAATCGCAATTCCCGCTCCGCGCGGCGCGGCAAACTCGAGGGTGCCCGCAGACAGCACCGCCACCAACCCGTCGTTTCCATTCGCCAGCGTGACCGCGCTGGAGGCCGGCATGTACATCTGATCAGTTCCGAATTGAAGATGAATTCCGCCGTCCGAAGCCGTGGACAGCGCGTCGCCGGAAAACACGTTGGCTCCGCTCGCCGCCGCAATGCCGTCAATCTGCGACGATTGTGCCGCCAGAACGAATCCCAGCGCGCGGTTCGCGGCCATCGCCACTGGCAAATCCGCCAGCGACACGACGAGCAGCGAAACCAAGACGGTCCTGCAAAAAGCCCGCACGGGAGCCTCCGAGGGATCGCTTTTTAATTTACGGTCACTCTTTTATCGCGTCAATTCATCCTGCCGCGCCTGTGCCGCAAGAGAAAACCTGTGTTGCTGGTGCAAAACGCGCGAGTGTTGGCGATTCCTCGCGGCGCTGGCCGCCCGCTGCAATCTGTGGCACACTCGAATGTTTAAGGAGCGTGCCAACGGGCTCGCTGCTTGATTTGCGCTTCGTGAGCATTCGCATTCAGAATCCACCAGAAACTAAGCGAAGAAAATAAAGAGAGTTGAATGGATCCGCAGCTCATCCGGAATTTTTGCATCATCGCCCACATCGACCACGGCAAATCGACTCTCGCCGACCGCCTTCTTGAGTTGACCGGTGCCCTCAGCGAGCGTGAGATGACCGCCCAAGTTCTCGACTCCATGGACCTCGAGCGCGAGCGCGGCATCACCATCAAGGCCAAGAGCATCCGCCTGCATTACACCGCGCACGACGGCAAGGAATACCGGCTGAATCTGATCGACACTCCAGGCCACGTGGATTTTTCTTACGAAGTCTCGCGCGCCCTTTCCGCCTGCGAAGGCGCGCTGCTCGTCGTCGACGCCAGCCAGGGCGTCGAGGCGCAAACCGTCGCCAATGCTTTTCTCGCTTCTCGCCACAATCTCACCGTCATCCCGGTCATCAACAAAATTGACCTGCCTGCCGCGGAGCCCGATCGCGTCAAGGAACAAATCGAAAATGTCCTCGCCATTCCTGCGGCCGACGCATTGCTGATCAGCGCCAAGAGTGGCATCGGTGTGGCGGAAGTTCTCGAAGCCGTCGTAACGCGCATCCCGCCGCCCGTCGGCTCCGCGGAAGCTCCGCTCCGTGCGTTGATTTTCGATTCTTGGTTCGATTCATTTCGCGGCGCCGTCATTCTCGTCCGCGTGATGGAAGGTCACATCCTGCCGCGAATGAAGATTCGCCTTTGTGCCATGGATCAGATCTATGAAGTCGAGGATCTCGGCGTGCTTACTCCCAAGCCCATTGTTCTCTCTGAACTTTCCGCTGGCGACGTCGGTTTCGTCATCGCCAATATTAAGCGCGTTGCCGACGCGCGCGTCGGCGACACCATCGTCGAGGCCGACCGGCCCGCCGCGCCTTTGCCTGGCTTCGAAGCCATCAAACCCATGGTTTTTGCCGGTCTTTACCCGGTGAACGCCAGCGATTACGAAGTGCTCCGCGACGCCCTCGGCAAGCTGCAACTCAACGACGCCGCATTTTTCTATGAACCGGAAAACTCCGTCGCGCTGGGCTTCGGCTTTCGCTGCGGATTTCTGGGTCTTCTGCACATGGAAATCGTCCAGGAGCGCCTCGAGCGCGAATTCGGAATCGACCTCATCACCACCGCGCCCAGCGTCCGTTACCGCATCACCACCACGGCAAAAGAGACCGTAGAAGTGGATAATCCGACGAAGTTTCCTCCGCCCGCGCAAATCGCAAGCATTGAAGAACCCATCCTCACCGCGATGATCATCACTTCGGACGATTCCGTTGGCGCAATTCTCCAGCTCTGCGAAGAAAAACGCGGCGTGCAGAAGAATTTCGAATATCTCTCGCCCACGCGCGTGATGCTAACCTACGAAATGCCGCTCAACGAAATCGTGCTCGATTTCTACGACCGCCTCAAGAGCGTTTCACGCGGCTACGCTTCGCTCGATTACCACCTCGCTGGCTATCGCGAATCCGATTTGGTCAAACTGGACGTGCTCGTCGGCGGCGAGCCGGTCGACGCGCTCACGCTCATCTGCCACCGCGAGCAATCCTACGAGCGCGGACGGCAACTTGCATCGCAACTGCGAAAATTAATCCCGCGCCAGCAATTCGAAGTCCCCATTCAAGCCGCCATCGGCAGCCGCGTGATCGCGCGCGAAACCATCAGTGCGCTGCGCAAAAACGTCCTCGCCAAGTGCTACGGCGGAGACATCACCCGCAAACGCAAGCTCCTCGAACGCCAAAAAGAAGGCAAAAAGCGCATGAAGCGCGTCGGCCGCGTCGACATCCCTCAGGAAGCTTTCCTCGCTGTTCTCAAAGTCGCCGCTGGCTCCGACTCCGAAGAATAGACCGTTTGCATCCCGCATACCCACCCGCGTGCACTATTCCGAAGAGCAGAGTCCATGCCAAAAGCTAGATTTCGTACGAGCAAGAAAGGCGAGAAGGTCAGCATCGAGCTCACCATAAAAGAATACGAGAAGCTCTTAGACGATTTGGAAGAGCTTGACGCCATCCGGGCGTACGATGAGGCGAAAAGTTCGGGCGAGCAGGTAATCCCTTTCAACCAGGCAATGAGTGAAATCGAACGTTCCCGCAAGTGAATTACCCTATTTTCGCTAGCGGCGCAATTCCGAGCCTATCAACTACGCTTCGTACGCACCGTCGCGCCAATTTCTCCTCGCGCCAATCGCACGCGAATCGCATCGCCCTCCGCCACTTGTTCCGTCGAACGCAAAACTTTCCCCGTCGCGTCGTACGCAATCGCGTATCCGCGCTCCAGCAGTTGGAACGGGCTGCGCTCCTCCAGCCTCACCACCGCCGCTTCCAATTTTCGCCGCGTCCCACTCAAATACCGTCGCGCATGCGCCGCGAATTCGCTGGTGCGCCGCTCCAGCCTGCGCCGCAACAAACTCACACGCGCGCGCAGATCGAGCGACGCCATCCTGACTTGCAGCAACGCGTAACGCCGCCGCTGGCGCATCAGCGCGCGCCCCAGCGCCGCTCCCAATTCGCCATGCCGCCGCTCGACGCGCGAGCGCAGCATCCCAACGCGCCCCGCCAAATCAAATGACGCCATCCGCGTGCTGGAAATATTCACGCGCCTCCGCACGCTGTCGATTCGCCGATTCAAATCCGTCGCGAGCGAGCCGCTTAACTCATCCAAACGCTGCCGCTGCCGCCGGACAATTTCTCCCGGTCGTCGAAACGCCCGATGCGTCGCCAAGTCGCGCAGCGCGTGCCGTTGTTCCGAAAAAAAATACCGCATATGTTGCACCAGCTCGCGCATGCAATCCGTGATGTGCTTCTCGAATTCCGCCCGCGTCCGCACCACGATCTCCGCCGCAGCCGAAGGCGTCGGCGCGCGCATATCCGCTGCGAAATCCGCAATCGTCGTGTCCGTCTCGTGCCCGATGCCCGTGATAATCGGAATTTCCGATGCGGCAATCGCCCGCGCCACAATCTCCTCGTTGAACGCCCACAAGTCTTCGAGCGACCCTCCGCCGCGCGCCACAATCATCACGTCCACCATCTGCGCGCGGTTAAAATGCTGAATCGCCCGCACAATCTCCGCGGCGGCCTCGTCTCCCTGCACCTTCACCGGAAAAAGTATCACGTGCAAATTCGGAAACCGCCACCGCAGCACGCGCACAATGTCGCGAATCGCCGCCCCTTGTGGCGACGAGACGATGCCGATTCTGCGCGGCAGTGCCGGCAGCACCTTTTTCCGCTCTGCGTCAAACAGCCCTTCCTCTTCGAGTTTTTTTTTCAGTTGCTCAAACGCGAGCTGCAGCGCGCCCAGGCCCAGCGGCTCGACGTGCGAAACGTAAATCTGATATTCGCCGCGCGATTCATATACGCTGATCCCGCCGCGCACCGTCACCTTCAGCCCGTCCTCCGGACGGAACCGCAACCCGCGCACCTGATCCCGAAAACACACGCACCGGATCTGCGCTTTTTCGTCCTTCAGCGTGAAATACAAATGCCCTGACTGCGCCGCGCGAAAATTCGATATCTCCCCCTCCACCCACACATCGGGAAACTCCGCTTCCAGCACGTCGCAAAGCCGCAGCGTCAGCTCGCTCACTCGCCATACATGTTTTTCGGGAATTAAGTTCAGCGAAAACTGCGTCATCGTTCACCCGAAACAAAATTCGCGCTGTTCCTCTAGCGCCGCATCGCCCCAACAATCCAAAAAATCAG
>JBAQYT010000271.1:0-5503 GCA_049787175.1 Candidatus Acidiferrales bacterium
CCACATCGGTGATCGCATCAAGCGCCCCCGGCTCGTCAACGCCGATGCGTATCCCCAAATCCCTTGCCCTCGGCCGCGCATTCCCCGCTCCGCTCTGCTGTGTTTGTGCCATTGCAGCCTGCCCGGATAGCAGCATGGCGAATATCACCCCCGCCGTTGTAGACATCCGCATCATTCTTCCCATCCTCTCCTCTGCTTCCGCGACCCGGCATTCGAGTTTTTTTGAGAATGCGGCGCCCTGCCTCTCGCCTTTCGTAGGGGCGGGGCTTGCCCCGCCCGGCGCGACTCCCCGAGTCGCGTTGCTCTCTGCTTGCGTCATCGCAACTCCAACCGCCAGCGCCGCCACCCAACCTGTCATTCCCATCCTCACACACATGCGCGCAAATCTCCTCATCCCCGCCTCCGCGCCCAATTCTAAGCCATCGCTTCGCTTGTTCCCCCATTCTGAGGTTCTTGAGAATGCGGCGCCCTGCCTGCCGCTTGGCCTGAGACGCGAAGGCTCGCGACTCCGAAATCCCCCGTCCTCGGCCCCATGTTTTTCACCGTTGACCCTTTCGTAGGGGCGGGGCTTGCCCCGCCCGGCGCGACTCCCCGAGTCGCGTTGCTCTCTGCTTGCGTCATCGCAACTCCAACCGCCAGCGTCATCGCCATCTGCGTGCTTGCTTGAAAGACTTGCAGCTACATCGCCGCTGCGCTACATTCGCCAGTTCGCGCATCCATTTCATGAGTGAATGCCGCGCTTTGTAACGCAGAAATTCAAATTGCTATGCCGAACTGCCCGAAGGGAAAACAATCCGCCATGATCAAGCGACTCTCATTTTTATTTTTCGCAGCAGCGCTCACCTGCATCGCACCGTCTTCGTTCGCGCAATCGGATTCCACGAAAGTCCCCGGCTCCGCCGCTCAGGACATGCGCGATTTCGTGGAAACTCCCGCCGTCCCCGGTTACGAATCCGCTCTCGCCGCAAAAATTCGCGACCGCCTGCAAAAATTCTCCCCGAAATCTGACAACCTCGGCGACGTCATCGTCACCCTCGGCAGCGGCGGCCCCACGCGCCTCATCGTCGCGCCCATGGACGAGCCCGGCTACGTCGTCAGCAACATTGCCTCCGACGGTTACATCCAATTGCAGCGCCTTCCTCAATTCGGCGTCCTGCCGCTTTTCAACGAACTCTACGCCGCGCAGCCCGTCGAAATTCAAACCATCTCTGGCAAATGGATTCCTGCCGTCGTCGCCGGTCTTTCCATCCACTTGCTCCCCGGCCGCTTGAATCCCCCCGATCCCGACTACATTGAAAACATGTTTGTCGATACCGGCGCAGATTCCGCCGCGGAAGTAAAACATCTCGGCGCGGACCTGCTCAGCCCCGTTGCCATCGACCGCACTCTTTATGACATGGGCCCCCATTTCGAAACCGCCGCTGCCATCGGCGATCGCTTCGGCGACGTCGCTCTCGTCGAACTTCTCCGCCGCATCGATCCTTCGAAAATCAACGGCACTCTCATCGTCGCTTTTGTCGCCCAACAATGGTCCGGCGCCCGCGGCCTCGAACGCGTGCTCGACGAACTTCCGAACAACACTCACGCCGACGAATTGATTTTCGTCGGACGCCTCACCGCCAGTCCGCCCAATCCCGCCGAGCCAACTTTGCATCGCGCGCCGCGCCGCGAGCCCGGCAGCGGCGTCCTTGTCGGCGACCAGGATGCAAGCGATGAATTGTCCGGCTTTGCATCCGACCTGAAAAATCTCGCCGATCAAAATCAAATTCCTTTCGCGAAAGATTATTCCGCGCCGCTCATGCCGCAAAGCTATCTTGCGAATCCGTCCACGCCGCAAAAAACCGCTCACCTCGCCATCGCTACTGCGTGGCCCGACACGCCCGCCGAAATGATCAGCACTCATGACCTCGCAAACCTCACCAATCTGCTCGAAGCCTACGCCCAAGGCTCCGTCACAAACGCTCCGCAGGAGGCTGAAGGCAGCGTTTCTTCTCAGCTCTCAGAAACCAGCACGCCGCCAACAAATGAACAGCTCGTTTCGCGCCTCGTGGAAACCTATGCCGTCAGCGAGCATGAAGCCCGCATGCGTGACGCCGTCAAGGACCTGCTGCCCAAATGGGCCACGCCGGAAACCGATGATGCCGGCAATTTGATTCTCCACATCGGCGACGCGCCCGCTTCCGCGCATGTGCCCAGCATGCTCTTCGTCGCTCACATCGACGAGATTGGTTACGTCGTCCAGCAAATCATGCCCAATGGAAAACTCGCCGTCAGCGGAGGCGGCGGAAGCCCCGATTATTTCCTCGGCCACGCCGCTCTGGTTCACACCGTGAATGGCCGCGACATTCCCGCCGTGATGGAACTCCCCGATGGATGGAACGAGACCGGCTTCAAATGGCCGCGCGGCCGCGCCTTGTTGTATCGCGCCGATGTCGGCGCGCGTTCGCCGGAAGAAGCCGCCCAAATGGGCATAGCCGTCGGCGACTTCATCACCATTCCGAAAAAATATCGCCGCCTCGCCGGAACTCGCGCCAACGCGCGCAGCTTCGACGACCGCGTCGGCGACGCCGCGCTGATTTCCGCCGTGTGGGCGCTCGGGCCGAATTTCAAAGGCCGCGATGTCACTTTCGTTTGGTCCACCGGCGAAGAACTCGGCCTGGTCGGCGCGGGAAAACTCGCGGCGCGCCTCGCCGCCGAAGGCAAGGAACCGCGGTACGTCTTCGCCATCGACACTTTCGTCAGCTCCGATTCGCCGCTCGAATCGCCGCGCTTCGGCGACGCCAAGCTCGGCGACGGCTTCGTCGTGCGCGCTGTCGACAATTCCAACGTCGTCCCGCGCAACCTCGTCGAAAAAGTCGTCTCCATCGCGCGCGCCAACCGCATTCCGGTGCAATACGGAGTCACCGGCGGCGGCAACGACGGCTCAGCGTTCTTGCGCTATGGCTCCATCGACGTCGCGCTCGGCTGGCCTCTTCGTTATTCGCATTCTCCCGGCGAAGTCATCGACCTGCGCGACCTCGACGGCCTCGCGCGCATCGTCGCCGCCCTCTCGCGCGGTTGGTAACTTGCTTCTTATTTGTCATCCTGAGGAGCGGTTTCCGCGACGAAGGATCTCGCCGTGCCATTTGTTGCCGTCGCGACGTCCCCGCGTAGCAACGGCTCCGCTTCCTTTCGTTTACCCTCAGTGCCTTCGCGAAGGGCGCGCTTCACCGGCTTGTCCTGAGCGTCTTGACGAAGCGCCCGGCATATTTCTTCTCGTCACGCGTCACTAGCCTGCCCTGAGCGTTTTTGCGAAGGGTCACTCGCCACTTTGTTATAATGCCGCGCCGATGCCCGAACCGAAATTCAAGCCGCCAAAATATTTCGCCGTGGAAGGCCCCATCCGCGTCGGCAAATCCACCCTGGCCAGAATTCTTTCCGAGCGTTTCCACGCGCGCCGCGTCTTCGATTGCGAGGACAATCCCTTTCTCAGCGATTTCTACGAGGAAAAAGCCGGCTCCGCGTTTCGCGCGCAAATGTATTTCCTCATGGAGCGCCACAAGCGCCTGCTCGAAGTCGACCGCGACGCCGCTCCTTCGCCCGTGGTCAGCGATTTTCTCTTCGAGAAAGACAAAATCTTCGCTTACGTCAATCTGGATAACGAAGAACTGAAGCTCTACGAGCGCTACTACGAAATGCTGGCCTCTTCGCTGGCGGCTCCGGATCTGGTCATCTACCTCCAGGCCAAGCCCGAAGTCCTCAAGCGGCGCATTTCCAAAAAAGGCGCGCGCGAGGAGTCCAACATCTCGCCCGAATATCTCGAAACCATCGCCCAGGCCTACGAGCATTTCTTCTTTCACTACTCCGCCTCGAATCTGCTGGTCGTGGACACCTCCGACATCGATTTCGTCGAACGCAACCAGGACTTGCAGGAGCTTCTCCGCCGCCTCAAGCAGCCCGTCAAAGGCACCCAGTACTTCCTCCCCCTCGGCCCCGACTAACAATCCAGCAGCATTCGCATGCGTCTCCGTGAGTTCCATTGTCTATTTTTGGAATGATTTGCATCCAACATCCGCCGGTTTTGTCCTTAAAGACCCTATATTTCCGACTAATCGTAGGAACCTTATATAATTCGGCGTATTGATTCCAAAGGCCTTATGATCCCGCCGACGTTGAAGCGTGTATTGCTCTGGCTTGACTGGATTACTGTGGTATTGGCATGTGTATTGATTGAATTGACCTAAGAGGGTAGTGCAGAAGGGAGATTTGCAGACGGGGAGCGCCTCGCCTACACTCACGAGAGAATCAGAGGAGGAAGTGATGATAGCAGCAAAGAAGTCGAATGAAACCGCAAAAGACCCTAAGGACCTTCGCTATCGGAAACAATACTTTCCGGATGCGGAAGACGTCGTTTTCGATACGCGAAAGAAAGGCTTTGTTCCGATGCCGATCATTCTCAGAAAAATTCTTTGGTACCTGACGCCGCCAGAGTTTCGCGTACTTGGTTATCTTATGCTACGCGCCAGCAAGTACTGCATTTGTTACCCGACAGAGGAAGAGATCGCCCACGACTTGGGGATGAGTGGAAGGAAAAATCTAACTCCTCATCTGCGAAGTCTTGAGAAGAAGCACTTTATTAGGACTCACACAGCCAGCGGCAAGAAGTTTTTTCTCATTCACGATCCCAGGATTGCGTTGCAACGCCTAGCGCAATCGGGAGAGCTCGACGAGACGCGCGTCTTTGAGATTAACGATCTACTCGGGGATCTCGGCCAAGAACCAATCAGCCGTGATAAGAGCCGGCCATGATTGGCGTGGTACTGTGGCCATTGAGTTCTAGCGAGGCCGAAGCATTTCTCGTTCACGTGTTCCTGACACTTTCAATTGTACTTACGCTTCTCCGACTGCTTATTTTTGAGTGGAAGAATGTTCGGCGAATGATGCGGAGCGGTGCACACCCCCGGCTACGTTAGCGCGATGCTGAAGGGCTCTCGACGCGTTTCTTCGCTTCCGGCAGCCTGATATGGCAGCGCGAAATCCCATTGGATTCATCTTGCCCGTCACTAGCCACGCGCCGCCCGTAGGGGCGACCCTTGGGTCGCCCGTCGCGACTCCCCGAGTCGCGCGCCGTCTCTCGGACAAATAATCGGCGCGTTTAAATCGCTTTCTGCCGCAGCCATCATTGGCGCGTTGTTTGTGCTCCGGTCGAATCTGCGGAGCGCGTTGTTCAGGCGCAATTCAAAAGGAGGAACGAACGGAAAAAGCAAACTCACAATTCGATATGTCCCGGTGTAAGGGACGGCACAGGTTGCAGGCGCTCTCGATACCTTGCGCGGATAAAACGCGCAATAGGAAGAGCTACGCGGGGCGAGGGGGCTCGCCCCGGAGTCTGTGACGGCGTGTTAAAAAGCATCGCCCTGGTGCTGCAACGAAGTTCCGCGCGATGCTGCGCCTCGGTTCAGCGCGCGGCGACGGCGGTTTCCACCATTTTCCTTGCCTCGGCGGATTTCATCCACTCGCCGGC
>JBAQYT010000272.1:0-4235 GCA_049787175.1 Candidatus Acidiferrales bacterium
GCGGCGTCATCATCGTTCCTTTGTTGGTGTTGGCATTCAAGGTGGACATTCACTACGCTGCGGGCGCCTCGCTGATTTCTGTTATCGCCACCTCTTCCGGCGCCGCTGCTGCCTACGTGCGGGAAGGATTCACGAATCTTCGCATCGGGATGTTTTTGGAGGTGGCCACCACGCTCGGCGCGCTGCTGGGCGCATACCTGGTAGCTAAGGTTCGTCCCTCGGAGATCGCCATCATTTTCGGACTCGTGCTGCTCTTTTCCGCGGGATTGTCTCTTCGCGGTTCGCCTGGTTCCGGTAGCATGCGCCCAGCCGATCCTCTCGCGGAGCGCCTCCGGTTGAACGGGGAATATCCGTCAAGAGACGGCATGAAAGCCTACACCGTCCATCGTGTCCCGCTTGGATTCCTCGTTTGCCATTTTGCCGGAATTATTTCCGGACTCCTGGGGATCGGAAGTGGCGCGCTCAAGGTTTTGGGAATGGATCAAGCCATGGAGATTCCCTTCAAGGTGTCCACCGCCACCAGCAATTTCATGATTGGCGTGACCGCTGCGGCAAGTGCAGGAGTTTATTTCCATCAAGGTTACGTCGACCCTTCGCTCGTTATGCCCGTCATGCTTGGCGTTCTGGTCGGCTCCTTCATCGGAGCGCGAATCCTTCCCGCAGCGACCACGCGCTATTTGAGAATTCTATTCGCCGTAGCGATTGTCGCGCTCGGAGTCGAGATGCTGATCAAAGGACTGACGGGAAAACTGGGATGAACGGCGCTCAGCACAATTCCGACGAAAAACATTTCGACGAGATGATTTCGTTAGTGCTTCGCACGGGCGTGATCGTTTCGTCGATCGTCGTGCTCGCGGGAGGAATTTTATATCTAGTTCAGTCGGGAATGCTCAAGCCGGTTTATCACCCGTTTCACGGAGAACCGGCGAACCTGCGCGAGCTGCGCGGAATTGTCCGAGGTGTCTTCACCCACAGCCCGCGTAACTGGATGCAGTTCGGGCTCCTGCTTCTGGTGGCTACTCCGGTGGCGCGCGTGGCCCTTTGCTTCATCACGTTTATGAAAGAAAAGGATCGAGCGTACATCGTGCTCACCTTAATTGTGCTTTGCGTGCTCATATTTGGACTGATCGGGCACTAACGCTCTGCTTCGAATCCGGCTTTTGCGCGGATGGCATTCTTGCTATAGTTCCGTTCGTATCGGAGCCGCCTGCTCATGGCCGCCTTATGAAAAATATTCCCGATTTCACATCTCGGATTCGCGAACAATTGTGCGAAAGCGCGAAAGTGAAGGAAAGTTTTTCCGACGAACTCCTGGAGAAAATCGCGCGCTGCGCGGAAGTAAGTGCGTCCGCGATAAAAAGTGGCCACAAAATTGTTTTTTTTGGCAATGGTGGCAGCGCCGCGGACGCGCAGCACCTCGCCGCCGAACTCGTGGTGCGGCTCGAGCGCGACCGCCCAGGCCTGCCGGCCATCTCGCTGGCAACGAACACGTCGGTTTTGACCGCTGCCGGTAATGATTTCGGGTTCGAGCGCATTTTTTCTCGGCAGATCGAATCGCTGGCCTCTGCCAATGACGTCCTGGTGGCGCTTTCCACGAGCGGAAACAGCGCCAATGTGCTAAACGGCGTTGACGCTGGCCGGACGAGGCGCGCATTTGTCGTTGGCCTCACCGGCGAAACGGGCGGAAAACTCGCAGGCAAAGTGGACTTGCTTCTCAATGTGCCGTCGCGAAATGCTCAAAGGATCCAGGAAGCGCACATCACCATCGGCCACATTGTTTGCGCGCTCATCGAGCAGAGTTGCTGCGCGAGCTGATTCTTCGGTAGTTGCCCGCCTTGGATTCCTTCTCTGTTAACTGACTCGCATGGGATTTCGTGCAGGCATTTGCGGCTGCGAACGAACAACGCTAAGGTAAAGATATGGCGGAGCCGGTAAGCCCTTCTGAATTAACCCTCGATAAGGGCCGGCGCCGCAGCATGCGCGTCATGTTGTCGGTCACGATCGTCGTTCGCGCCAAGAATCCGGACGGCAAATCCTTTTTCGATGAGGAGACCAAGACGCTGGTCGTAAACGCTCACGGCGCGCTGATTCATCTGCGCTCGGAAGTGAAGGCCGATCAAAAAATCACGCTGACCCACAAAGGCACGCATGAAACCGAAAGCTGCCGCATCGTTTACGTGGGCAGAATGCAGGGCGGCAAAGCCCAGGTCGGAATTGAATTCGACAAGCCCGCGCCGAAGTTTTGGGGGATCAGTTTCCCGCCGGAGGATTGGAACGTTCCCGAGGAGTGACGGGGTTTGCTCCAGCTTTTGCCTCGAAAGCTGTATCCGAAGTCAGTTCAATCCTGAGAGTGCCAAT
The DNA here is from genome assembly GCA_049787175.1 of Candidatus Acidiferrales bacterium. Taxonomy (GTDB): domain Bacteria; phylum Acidobacteriota; class Terriglobia; order Acidiferrales; family UBA7541; genus DAHUXN01. Next base: position 2,359 of record JBAQYT010000272.1, read on the forward strand.
CGGCAAATAAGCTTCGCACAATAATGGAGTTCTCGCGGTGTCGTCGGCCAGCCAGATTCTGAAGTGCTCGTCTGGAATTTCTTTATTCCCGTCCAATAAACGAATCTCAATTTCGGTTGCCTTGTAATCTCCCGCCGCCACGTGTATGCCTGCCGGTTCTCCAGGTTTCGCGGCCATCTCATACACATTTTCCCCGTCATAGACCGGCGCGCGTAATTCCTGCACTCTGCGCCAATCTGTCTCACGCAAGAAATAGATCGCGCTCAGGGCGTCACGCGTGCCTGGCGGCACGATCACGTGCGGCGAGGGAGCGTCTGATACTTCTCCGGGAGAAACAAGGGTCGCGTCTGTTTCCTCGAGTTTTCCGAATTCGCGAAAATGCTCCTGGTATTGGCGGCTTTCCAGGGTGGCGAGCAACGCATACGAATCGATTTGATCATCCATCGAATAAAGAGCGCGGACCGGCTCGGCGGTGTGGATGCTGGCGCGCAAATGCCACGCTTGCCGACCATAGAAATTCCCTCGATCGACGACCTGCAATTGCGCCACGGCTGCTCCGGCGTAGCGCTGCCAGTCGATTCGGTAGTTCAAGATTTCGCCGATGCGGAATGCCGGAAGTTGAACGCTGGCAGCAGGTGAAATCGAAGCAGGCTTGGATGGAGAGACAAACCACGGCGTCGAAAGAGCGACGCCTCCAATGATCGCCCATCGAATTGCGCGGCGGCTAAGATTCGCGTTCATGTTCCACATAGGCCGGCAAATCGGCGAGACTATCGAGCAACAAATCCGGCGGACACTGCGGCCCCATGCGCCCGAGCCCGTAGGTTACGCCGCAGGCGAGCGTGCCGGCATTGCGGGCCGTTTGAATATCGACTTCCGAATCGCCCACCATCAGCAGATCGCGCGGCGCAACTTCAAAATCGCGAAGCAGGGTGTGCAGTCCGATGGGATCAGGCTTCTTTTTTTCGAAACTGTTTCCGCCGTAGACGAAGCGAAAATAATCGCTCATGTTCAACCCGGCGATGATCGCCTGGCTGAATTTCACCGGCTTGTTGGTAAGGACGGCGAGCGAGCGCCCACGAAGCGCGTCGAGACACTCGCGCACGCCGGGATACAGAACGGTGTTGTCGAGCATGTGAGCGCGGTAGTAATCGAGGAAGTGGACGATGCCCTTTTCGATTTCTTCTTCCGACCCGCCATCGCCCAGGGCGCGTTTCATGAGCAGCGGAACGCCGCCGCCAACGTAGCTGGCGATCTGTTCGTGTTCGAGGGGCTGGCGGCCCAAATGCACAAGCGTCGCATTCATCGAAAGCACGAGGTCGAGTTTCGAGTCGATCAGTGTGCCGTCAAGATCAAAAACGAAGGCTTTCACCCCGGAAAAGCGCTTCCCGTTATTTTTACCGTTCTCAGACATAGACCACAAGTTAGCACGAAGGGGAATATTTTTCAGGCCGCGCGGGCGAGACACGCGGGCCGCGCTCCGCAAAGTTGCCTGCATGGCCGGACAAGTTGGAGCGAGCGCGCGGGCTTGTTACAATGGCGCGCTTGCGCGATGCGAACTGCGCAAACGGAAAACACGTGGCAGAAATCTTTCCATTCCGCGCCGTGCGATACGACTCTCGCCGGGCTGCGCTCGAGAGCGTGCTCACTCAGCCTTACGACAAGATCACGCCGGCGATGCAGGAGCGGTATTACGAGGCGAGCCCCTTCAATCTGATCGCCATTGAAAAAGGAAAATCGCTCCCTTCCGATTCGCCAACGGAAAATGCTTATACGCGAGCGGCCACGAAATTCAAGGAATGGCTGGCGGAAGGAATTTTGCTTCAAGATGCAGAGCCAGCGATTTACGCCTATTTTCAAAACTACACTTTGCCGGG
>JBAQYT010000273.1:0-19849 GCA_049787175.1 Candidatus Acidiferrales bacterium
TTGCAGATGAAGCTCTTTGCTCCGCGTGTCCTCATCGACATCAAGCCTCTTCACGAATTATCCAAGATCGAATTTTCGCCACGCGAAGGTCTCCGCGTCGGAGCAACCGCGTCCCTGACACACATTCTCAACACGCCCTGGCTCGCCGAGAGATTTCCAGTGCTGTCCAGTGCCATCGCGACCATCGCCGGCCCCTTGCAGCGCAACATGGGCACCGTCGGCGGTAACTTGTGCCTGGAGACGCGCTGCCGCTGGTACAACCAGTCCTATTTTTGGCGCCAGTCCCTCGGCGGCTGTTTGAAAAAGGATGGAGACATTTGCCACGTGGCCCCAGGAGGCAAGTTTTGCTGGGCCGCCTGGTCCGGCGATTCCGCTCCCGCTTTCCTCACGCTCGATGCGGAAGTCGAAATTGCCAGCGTGTCTGGAACGCGCCGGATTCCGCTGCCTGACCTGTACAAGAATGACGGGAAGGACCGTATCGCACTCGCGCGGAACGAGTTGCTCACTGCGGTTCACGTGCCCGCTCGCATGGCCGGACGTCGTGGCGTGTATCACAAGCTTCGTGTCCGCGACTCCATTGATTACCCGTTGGCCGGAGTCGCGGTAGCCATGGAGGTGGACAAGACCGGCATTTGTCGCGACGCTCGCGTAGCGCTGTCCGCGGTGAATCCTGCGCCGATACTCGTGCGCGACGCAAGCGCAGCCCTCGTCGGCCAGAAATGGTCTCTCAAATTGGCCGAGCGAGTTGCTCATGCAGCGATTCAGACCGGAAAGCCGCTTACTACGTCAGGTTCCACGCCCGTCTATCGCCGCGATATGGTTCGTGTGTTTACACGCCGCGCGCTGGAAGAGGTCTGGAGGGCCGCGCAGCACGGTTCCTAGAATTCTTGCGCTTCCGTTGCGGCTGATGAATTGGGGGAGGAAATAATTGGCATCCGATGCAAGCGCTGTCATCGACATCCACATTCATATCCAGCCGCTTCATATGTTCAAGCCTCACGCGCTGGCCTTAATTCAAAAGGGCCGCAAAGATTACCCCGACGTTCAGCGTTATTCCGCCGACGCAAAGTTGTTCCTGGAATTTCTGGATGAAGCAGGAATCGAGCGTGCCGGCCTGATCAACTACGTCAGCCCCGATGTCATCGGCTTCCCTCCGGAAGTGAACGACTGGATCGCGAACTACTGCTCCGCGGATCCATCGCGCCTGCTGGCCTTCGGCTCCGTTCATCCAAGGCATGTTCCCGATGCCGGCGCGGAGGTCGACCGTCTCGCCAGCCTGGGCATCCGTGGGCTGAAGGTTCACCCGTCGCATCAGCTTTTCGCCCCGAATGCTTATCGCGATGGTTTCGGGCCTCTTGCGGCCATGTACGATCGCGCGCAAGTCCATGGCATTCCCGTCATGATTCACACCGGAACCTCGATTTTTCCCGGCGCGCGAAACGTCTACGCGCAGCCCATGCTCGCCGATGACGTCGCCATCGATTTTCCGAATTTGGTCGTCATCCTTGCTCACGGCGGCCGCCCGCTCTGGATGAACGAAGCATTTTTTCTGGTTCGGCGTCATCCCAATATGTACATGGATATTTCCGGAATCCCTCCGCAGCGCCTCATGGAGTATTTCCCGCGCATCGAGGAAATTGCCGATAAAGTTCTGTGGGGCACGGATTGGCCTGGCCCCGGAGTTCCGGGAATTCGCGGCAATATGGAGAAATTTCGTGCGTTGCCGATTTCCGCGGCCGCGCAGCAAAAAATATTGTACGACAACGCGGCGCGCCTTTTCCCATCGCGCGTAATGTCCCGCTGAGTTGCATCTTTGGAAATGGCGTGAGCAATCCTAATCAGATGACTGGAGAAACAATGGAAATCAAGACCGTTGCTGTCGTCGGTGCAGGCACGATGGGCCGTGGAATCGCTTACTGTTCGGCCCTCGCTGGCTACCGGACAGTCCTCGAGGACGTTTCCGAATCCGTACTCGAGCAGGGTCTCGAGTACATCCGTCGCGCTCTCGATGAAGGCATCTCTCGCGGCAAAGTCACCGAAGAACAAAAAAAGAAATCGCTGGCCTCAATCGTTACTTCTCGTTCTGTTCAGGACGCCTGCAGGGAAGCGGACTTGATTATCGAAGCTGTGCCCGAAGAAATGGAAACCAAGCTCGAGATTTTCACCGTGCTCGATAAATTCGCGAAGCCCGGCGCCATCTTCGCCAGCAACACATCTTCTCTTTCTGTCACGGAAATGGCCGCAATTACATTCCATCCTCAGAATTGCATTGGCATGCACTTTTTCAACCCCGTGCAAAAGATGAAGCTATTGGAGATCGTCCGCGGCCTCGAAACCTCGGAATCAACGCTCGCCGCATGCGTGGAGGCTGGCCGCCGCATGGGCAAGGAAGTCGTCGTCGTTCGCGAATCTCCCGGCTTTGTGACCAGCCGCATCAACGCCATGATCGGCAACGAGGCGTTTTTCATGCTTCAGGAAGGTGTTGCAACCGCCGTCGATATAGACAAGGCTTTGAAGCTCGGACTCAATCATCCGATGGGCCCGTTCGAGCTCGTTGATCTAGTTGGACTCGATGTGCGCTTGAGCATCCTGCAGCATTTGCACCGTACACTCGGCGAGAAATACCGTCCTTGCCCGCTTATCGAGCAGTATGTCAAAGCGGGTCGTTTGGGACGAAAGTCAGGACGCGGGGTATACGATTACAAGGATGCAGCGGGCGGCGCGAAAACATAGTTCCTCCGTCCGGGTTTTATTTGAACTGCAACAGGTAGAACCGTGCCGGAAATACCCGCGAAAATCGTTCTGCTTCAAGGTGATCTCACCGAAATGGACGTCGACGCCATCGTCAACGCTGCCAACAACGACCTGCAGCTTGGTGGAGGCGTTGCCGGGGCAATTCGCCGCAAGGGCGGTGCTGAGATTCAGCATGAATGCGACGCCATTGGCTCGATTCCTGTGGGTGGCGCCGCGATCACCTCGGGCGGCAGGCTGAAGGCGCGTCACGTGATTCATGCGGCCAGTATGCAGCTTGGCGGCGCCACTACAGCGAACGCACTCCGTGCTTCCACAGCTCATTCGCTTCGGATTGCCGCTCAAAACGGCATCAAAACCATCGCATTTCCAGCGGTGGGCACGGGAATTGCCGGTTTCTCCATGGACGATTGCGCTGAAATCATGCTCGCCGAGGCAGTCAGGCATCTCCAGAGTCCGACTTCATTGGAGCGGATCTACTTTGTCCTGTTCGACGCGTCTTCGCTTGCGACCTTTGAGCAGACGTGGAAAAAAATCAAGGAGAAGGGAATCGCCGCGCCTTAAACGCGCCCAGCATTACGGATTGGCCGGCTTTGTCGCCGGAGCCGCCGCTGTCGTTTGTGGCTGGCTGTAAGGAGCTTTCATGTATTTCTCGGCCTCTTGCTGCGCGCCGCCGGTATTGTCCTTCAATTCCTCAGCCTTCTGATATTCGTTGATGGCCCGCTCGCGTGAGCCCGTCAGATCGAAGATCTTTCCCAGGTAAATATGGCTCCAGACTTCTACCCATCGGTAGCTCGGGTCAAGGTCGCCATCGAGAGAGTTCCGGAAGCTGTCAGCCGCAGCGGAGTAGTTTTTCTGATAGAAGAACGCTTCTCCAATGCGGAAATCCGCCAGCGAATTGTTCGTCTGAAGATCGAGCGCCTGCTGGTATTGCTGAATCGCATCCGCGAACTTTCCTTGCTCCGCCAAGCCCTCGCCGCGCGATATCAACGCGCGTACTTTCAGCTTTGGGCTCGCTTTCAGGATGTCGTTGTCCGGATCAATCGAAATCCCATCTGGCTTGGGCTCGCCAAATGTGTCAATGGAGAAGGGACTGTTTGTGCCGATGACTGGCACTGTCTTCGTTACCGCATTGCCTTCGGTATCCACGCGAATCTCGACCGGCATGTTGAAAGTTTCGATCGGCTGCGTCACTTTTCCCACAACCTTGAACCCCTTCGGCGTGCGATACACGATGTAATCCAGTTTGAATTCGGGAACTCCTGTCGAATTTAGCCACTGGGAGAAAAATGCCACGGCGTTTAGGGTCGGCTGTCCCGCTTTTGGTGGTGGAAGCTTTGCCTGCGCTGCCTTCTCAAATTCATCGATGCTCGCGGTCTTTCCGGCGTGCTCCTCATAGAAATCGTGGAGCAGGGAATCAAAAGGGGCGTCACCCATCGAAGTGCGCAGCATGTGAAACACCATCGCGCCCTTGTCCACCACCGCCGATTCGTATTGTTGCGAATATGGCTGCAGGCTCTGTGCTTGCGAAATCGGCACGGTGTCCTCGAACATCACCGAACCGACCGAGTAGTTCGCCAGCTCGCGACGGAAGCCCGGCTCACCCTGCGTTTTCTCAATGTACATCGCGCTGACGTATTGAGCCAAGCCATCCGTGATCCATGTATCTGCCGATGAAGCAGGCAGCACTTGATTGCCCCACCATTGGCTGGCAGCCAGGCTTGCTAACTCTGTTTGATTTACTGTCGTGCCCCAGGCGCGCGCGCTCAGCAGCACGACGCCCGGCGCCGAGTACCCATCAAGAGATCCATCAGGCAATTGCGCAAGTACGATATTCAGTGAAGGCAGCGGTCCAAACTCATTCGAGTAATGCATCACCATATCGGCGAGCGCGTCGGCGTAACGCGTAGCGCTTGCTTTGGCGGAGGGCGGCGCGAACACCGAGATCGCCAACCCCTGCGCATTCACGGGCACAAGTTGCAGGTTGCCTGCAACAAACGTTCCCACTGGCGCGGCATCCTTGCAAGTGAATGTGTATACGGCCTGCCCGCTTTCCCCTGCCTTTTCCGCAGGCAGTTCGTTGGGCGTGGACGACTGGCCCGTGCCGGTAACCGCAAAGTTGTCTGGCACCGTGATCTGGAATGTCGCTGTGTATCGATTCGATGGATAATCCGTCAGTGGAAACCAGCGCGCCGGCAGCAGCAAGTACGCCGACGTCCTGTCGATCCATGCGAACCGCACGTCTTTTGTCGGGCTGTCGTCGTCGTTCGCAAAAGCCCCCGTGTAGTCGAAGATAATCGTCACGTGCATGCCCGGCTGTGCGTTCGACGGGAGCGTGACTTCCACATCCAGCGGATTGAAGGAGTTACGCTGGAAATCCAGTTTCCGGCCGTCGCTCGCAAGCTTCACCGAAACGACCTGCAAATCAGGATGCAGCTCCACAAGGATCGTCCGTGAAGACGACTTCGCCACGAACTCGACTTTCGCTTCTGCCGTTAGGCTCTGCTCGTCCGGGTGGAGAGTAGCCTGCACGTCGTAGTGCACAGCATCAAAATCGAATTTCGGAAGTTGTTGAGCTTTTGCCCAAGGTGCGGCAAACGCCGCCAGCGCAACGAGGCTCAGGGCCCGAATGCTCGCGATTTTCATGGTCATGGAATGTCCGCTCATTAGAGTATCAAACAGCCTCGGTCAGTTGCCCGCCTGGGTCTGACGGAAGCATTGCCGCGATGATTTCTGCGGCGCGGTCGATGGTTCCACCCGCTCCCAGTTTGGCGCGCACGCTCGCCAGGTCGCTTTTCTGGCGCTCGCGTGCTTCCCGCGAGTCCAGCAGGCTTCGCAGCTCCCTTTCCAGCGCCGGAGCAGTGAACTTCTCTTGAATCAGCTCGGGCGCTACCTGCCGTCCCGAAATCAGATTCACCATGGCAAAGAGAGATGTCGTCACCAGCCTCCGCGCAATCATCGCCGTCAGCAGCGAGAGCCGGTAGACCACCACCATCGGTGTCCCCAGCAGCGCTGCCTCCACTGTCGCCGTCCCGCTTGAGACAATCGCGCAATCCGCAGCCGCCAGCGCCTCGTATGTCGCTCCTTCCGCGAGCGTCCAGTGCATACCGTTTCGCGAGTACTTCTCAAAAATATCTCGTCTTACGCCGGGCGCGACAGCCACAACGAACTGCGCCGCATGATCCTTCTGTATGCCTTCGCACGCCTCAGCAATGATCGGCATGCTCCGTTCGATTTCGCTCGGCCGGCTTCCCGGCAGGATCGCCACGATTTGCCGTTCCGCATCCAGGCCGAACCGCGCCGCGAACTCTTTCCGCGTCATCTTCGCGTGCACAGAATCGACCAAGGGGTGCCCGACAAAATCCACCGTTACGCCTGCTCTGCGGTAAATCTCTTCTTCGAACGGAAAAATGACCAGCACACGCGCGAAGCGCTGCTGTATCCAGCGCATTCTTCGGGGCCGCCACGCCCATATCTGCGGGCTGATGAAGTAAACGTTGCGAATTCCTTGCTTCTTCAGCCGGCGCGCCAGTCCAAAGTTGAATCCCGGTGAATCAACCGTGATCGCCAGCGCCGGCTTTCTTCGCGCCGCTTCACGCTCCAGCGTTCGCCACGCACGCCAGACCGCGGGCAAACGATGAAACACTTCCGTAATCCCGACCACCGCGATCTGCGAAGCATCCGCCACGAGTTCCACGCCTGCTTCGCGCATTCTCGGGCCGCCCATGCCAAACAAATGGGCTCCAGTCCGCTTTTGCAGCGCAGTCGCGAGCCGCGCCGCGTACATATCCCCGGAAGCCTCGCCGGCAGAAATCAGAATTTGCGGCGGCGCCATTCGCTGCTATTCTCCGCCAACGCCGAGCCGTCGCGCGGCCATCGTCGGCGCGAAATGCCATATGCGTTCAATCATTCGCGGGCAGCGATGTTCCGGCGGGTTCAATGACGGGAGCGGAAATTCGCAGCTCCTGGTCTTTGTATTGCAACTGGTACAGACGATAGTAAATACCCCGGCGCGCCAGCAATTCCTGATGTGTGCCTTCCTCGCGCAGTCTGCTTTTGTGGAACACCAGGATGCGATCCGCGTGCTGAATGGTGCTCAGCCGGTGCGCGATGACCACGGCCGTTCGCCCGGAAAGCAAACGGTCCAGCGCTTCACGAATCAGCATTTCCGTCTGCGTATCGACGCTAGACGTGGCTTCGTCCAATATCAGAAAGCGCGGATTGTGCGCCAGGGCGCGGGCGAAGCTGATGAGCTGGCGTTGCCCCACCGAAAGCGTGGCGCCGCGCTCCGTCACTTCCGTTCTCACCCCATGCGCCAGGGAATTCACAAAACTACCCAATCCAACCTCCCGCAACGCTCTCTCCACGTTCTCGCGTCCAATCGACTCTGTTCCCAGCCGCACATTCGATTCAATCGTCCCGCTGAAAAGAAACGGGTCCTGCAATACGATCCCGAACAGCCGTCGCAGAGCCTGCAAGTCCAGGTTGCGAATATTGACTCCATCCAGCAGTATCTCGCCGCGCTGAATGTCGTAAAACCGCAGCAAAAGCTGAATGACGGTCGTCTTTCCCGCGCCTGTGTGCCCGACGATGGCAACGTTTTGCCCCGGCGCCACGCGGAACGATACGTCGCGCAGCACCCAATCGTCCTCTTTAGGACTCTCGCCCCCTCGGTACGCGAACCACACATTGCGGAATTCAATTTCGCCCCGCGGCATCTCTATCGGTATGGTTTTCGCCTCCGACTGCACCGTGAGCGGCTCATCGAGTAACTTGAAAATGCGCTCTGAGGCGGCCATCGCCGATTGCAGAATGTTGAATTTTTCGCTCAAATCTTGAATCGGCATGAAGAACCGCTGCGAATACATGAAGAACGCGGTCACCATTCCTATCTTCAGTCCCCCAATCAGCACCCGCAGGCCGCCAAACCAGAAGATCAGCCCGTACGCGCAGGAGGACAGCAGCTCGATGGCTGGATAGAAAAGCGCGAACGCCATGATCTGGTCCTTGAACGCCACGTTGTAGGCGCGGTTCAGTTCGGTGAACTGTTCGCGTGCTTTACGTTCGCGATTGAAAAGCTGAATCACCGGCATTCCGCTGATGTGCTCCTGCAAGAAGGCGTTAATGCGCGCGATCGCCGTGCGAATCCGGCGGTTCGCTTCTCGAACGCTGTTGCGGAAGAGCCATGTCACGCACAACATCAGCGGCAGTACGGCAAGCGCCGCAAAAGCCAGTCTCCAATTCAGTTTCAACATGTACGCGACCGCGGCGACCAGGAAACAGAAATCATTGACCATCGCCACCACGCCCGCGGCGAACAAATCGTTGAGTGCATCAACGTCGGTGGTCACCCGCGTGACCAGCCGCCCCACCGGCGTACGGTCGAAATAGCTCATGGGCAGACGTTGCAAATGCCCGAAGATATGCTTGCGCAGATCGTACATCGTCTGCTGGCCGACGGACTGCATGATGCGCACTTGCCCGTACTGGAATGTGAAGCTGAGAATCAGGGTGGCCATGAAGATCAGCGAGATCCATACGATGCCGTGGAATGCCGCGGCTGCCGGTATCTTGTGGCCCAAAGCCGGCGTTATGTAGCGGTCAATCACCATGGCAAACAGGCGTGGTCCGACCAGTTGCAAAGGCGTGACGACGATCGTCAGGCCGATGGCAAGGAACACGCGCCACTTGTACGGCTTCAGGTATTGCAGCAGCCGCCGCGTCAATTGCGCGTCGTAAATGCGCCCCAGTTTTTCTTCCTCGTGATGCGTGCTCATTCTCTGGCTAGCTCTTCTTCCAGTAATTGTTTTTGGTAAAGCTCCGCGTAATACCCGCCAAGACCGATCAGTTCTTCGTGCGTGCCCTTTTCGATGATTTGACCCTCGTGCAACACGACGATCTGGTCCGCGTCCCGCACCGTCGAACACCGGTGCGAAATCAATATCGTCGTGCGTCTCTTCAGCACCTCCTCCAGCCCCTGCAGGATTTTCTCTTCCGTATCCGTATCCACGCTCGAAAACGCGTCATCGAGAATCAGTATCCGTGGGTCGCGTATGAGCGCCCGCGCTAGCGTTGTGCGTTGCTTTTGTCCGCCCGAAAGCGTGATGCCGCGTTCCCCGACGAGCGTCTCGTAGCCGCCCGGGAAATCTGATATATCGCCGGAGATATTCGCGATTCGCGACGCACCTTCCACCGCTTCCAGATTCGCTTCCTCGACTCCGAAAGCAATATTCTCGCGAATCGTTTCGCTGAATAGAAAAGCATCTTGAGGCACAAATCCAATCGCGTGCCGCAGCGTCGCCAGCGGCCATTCGCGGATCGATTTGCCATCAATGAAAAGTGTGTCCCGAGGTGCCTCCCAAAGCCGCGCAAGCAGCCCCGCCAGGGTTGTTTTCCCGCTGCCCGTCGGACCCACGATGGCTGTCGTTGTCCCCGCCGGAATATGCAAGTTGATGTCCCGTAGCACTGGCTCGCTCGCCCCGGTCGCATTGGCATCCACCGGGGCTTGAGAACCATCGCCGCTCCGCTTCGTCGGATACGTGAATGTCAAATGGCGAAATTCAATGTCTCCCCGTATCGCCGCTTGATGCTCGCCGCGCGCCTCCGCGTCGTTAATGCCCGGCGCCCCGTCCAGAATGTAATTTAGCCGCGCCATTGACGCCGCGCCGCGCTGAAAAATATTCGTCACGAAACCCAGTGCGATCATGGGAAACACCAGTAAGCCCACAAAGAAGTAAAACGCGGTAAACGCGCCCAGTGAAATTCGGCTCTGAACAACCATGCGGCTGCCTTGCCACAGTACGAACAGAATCGAGAATCCAATGATCAATTGCAGGGCGGGAAAAAACATGCTCCACGCACGAATCATGCGAATGTTCTGTCCCACGTATTGGCGGTTGGCCTCGTCGAACGATCGCGTCTCCGCTGCTTCCTGCCCATAGGCCCTCACCACGCGGATCCCGGTCAAATTTTCCTGTGCTTTGGCCGAAAGCGTTGCCAGCATCGCCTGGATCTTCGCCTGCAACTCATGAATGACCGTGCCGAAGTACCTCACCGTAATGAAAACAAACGGCACAGGCAGTAACACCTCCAGTGTCAGCAGCGGCGAGATTTTCATCATCACCGCGATGGCCACCGCCATCCCCACGATTGTGTTCGCGCTATACATGATGCCCGGACCGAGCACCATGCGCACGGCGCCCAAGTCGTTTGTGCACCGCGACATCAGGTCGCCCGTGCGATTCCGCACGTAATACTCCGGCTCCATCTGCACCAACCGCGCCAGCAAATCGTTCCGCAGATCGTATTCGATGTCCCGCGATATGCCGATCAGGATCCAGCGTGAAGCGAACGAAAAAATCCCCTTCACCACCACTACGCCGACCATCAGCAAACACAGTATCGCCAGCGTATGCCCGCTGCCCGGCTTATAGAAGTGGAGAATCGGCCTCAGCACCTTGTGCCACAGCGTCACTGTGCCCGCCTGCGAAGCTACCACGAGGTTCGGCATCGGTTCTGGGGCGCGCGTCAGGCAATCGGTGATCATGCCGACGATCAACGGAGGCAGCGCGCCAATCAGACCCATGAGCACCAGCGTCACCAGGCCGAGAGCTGTCGCGCCTTTGTATGGCCCTAAATACGGGATCAGACGCCGAAGCTCCGCCCATGCCTTCAGCTTGTGTTGAGCCGGCTTTACTGTGCTCACGGTTTGTGCGGCTGCGCTCATTATCTTGCGTTATCTTTCGTCGACCGGCTCCAGGCTCGGCAACTCCGTCAAGAAATTCTGAAAATTCCGGTCCATCGTCTCGTAACGTTTCACGGCCGGGTTCCAACGAATCTCGTACGTCTGTATGTATCCACCAGCCGGCTTATGCAGCGGCGTGAGATAAAGTTCTAGCCCGTTCTTTGGATCTTCTTCCTTTTGCACACGCCAGCCATCCACGGGCGCAATGGGCTGCCCGCCCAGAAAGCCCTTGGGGTTTTTGAGGTGCTCATCGCACAGGAGCAATTCATTCCACGAGGTCCCTTCCTTCTCGATGATCGCCGCGCGCGTCACCAACAATCCAGGCGCCATCGTCTCCGGCGTAATCTTCACCCGATTGACGATCAACGCCTCCTCTTGGTCGTTTTTCGCCAGATCGCCATACGCAATCACGTCGGTTTCCAACCCGAACAGCTTTTGCGCGACTTGTTGCACCTGCGGCGGAACCGCCGGTGCTGCGGGCTCCGCTGCCTGTTGCGTACTTGGATGCCCGCTATCGCTGCAAGATGCGGCCGCTAAGACCGCGCACAGCAAGGCCATCAGAGACAGTTTTCTCATATTCTCCCTAATGCGTTGCAGATGCCAGCGACTGCGCCGCATCCTCCCGGGCCCAGTCGAAGGAGTATAATAGTAATTCTAGCTTGTGCGAGCCCCGTACGGAAGGGCTCCGCGATTCCGGCCCGCCGTAAAGTTCCGTCACTCGCGCGCACGAATCGGCTAGTTGCAACCCTTGTCCTGTCTTGACGCTGGCGCGCAAACGCGTCTCGTCCCGGCTGAGTCAATCAGCAGAAGCAATGCCGCGAGCCTGTTCCGCGCTCACACCTACCAAACCCGAGTGCAAGCGTTGCCCTCGCTATACCCGCCACGCTACCGAGCCGCCAGAATTTCTTCCATCCGCGCCTCAAAATTCTCTTCTCCCTCCGACCATAGCCGATAGCGCTCCACCGGGATCGCCGTTTCAATCCGCGCCATCCAATCGTAAAGTTTGCGTATGTTCTCCCGGGTCTTTTCCTGATACATCTGCAGATTCTCCGGCTGCGACATCACCGCGACGAAATTCGCTTCGTCAGGAACCATCACCGGCTCCGCATGTCCCCGCCGGAACCCCAGGAGTCCCGCGTGTCCCGTGAAAAAATGCTCAAACCCTGTGTCTACAAGAAAGTGCCCTTGGTCCTTCCAAATTCCTTCGTCGAAATCGCTGCCGTAGCAAATAATGTCCAAAGGCTGCGGCTTCTGCACCCATCGCTCATTCGATTCTTCCCATGTCCACAAATCCCAGAATGCTCCCGTTTCGTACGAGCAATCCGCATGAGCATGCTCGCGTGCCAAATCCGCCAGCACCTCCGCTCCGTATTCGCCCGATCGCAAATCCTGCTCGAAAATCGGCGCTTCCGTCACATCTACCGCCCGAATCACTAGCTCCGTGAACCCCGGCCGCTCGTCTGAAAAGGGAACCGGCTCCAGATGCTTGCATACGCGCGATTGGCCATGCGCAGCATTATACCGGGATGTCCTCGCGAACGTTCAACGCCTGAAATATGCTTCGGAAGGAGGAAACGGGTTGCTTCGAACGAAACGGCTGGCTACTTCTTTTCAGGAGGCTTTTTATCGTTGCCCACGTCGGAGGAAATTCCCAGCATCCGCGCGCGGAGTGTCTCGCCAAGGTTGGCAAACACATCGGCGCACGTGTCGCGCAGCCGTTCTTCCGCCGCCTGCGAAAGCGTATTGAGGACGCCTTTCGAGTGCTGCCCCAGCGTCGTCGCCGACGCCAGCAGCCACGAATTCGATGCGTTCTCCAGGCGTTCCTTGTACTGCTCGATCGATTGTTCCACGGTCCCTTTCATTCGTTCGAGCCACGCGCTTTGTTCGGCGTCCCGCCTTGACCGGAACTCGTCCACCAGCGGCTTCAGCTGCTCTTCGAGGTTCCGGCGCACGTCCGCCACGCCCTCGGTCAGTCGTTGCTGGAGTTGGGCATTGAATTCCGCGATGGCCTCTCCGGATTTTTGGCTCACTCCCCCCTGCGCTTGCTCCGATGACGCGCTGGCGATTTGCTCGAACTGCGCCAGGCTCTCCTGCGCAATCCGGCCCAACTCATCGATCGCGGTCGCCGCGGTCGTTTGCGCCGCTTCTGTCAATTGCTCCCGTGTCCGTTCCTTCACGTCTTTGGCGCTTTCTTCGATCAACCCCTGCGCATGTTCCACATAGCTGCGGCTGCAATGATCCAGCTCCGATGCGAACACCCTCGATAGTTCTGCCGCCCGCTCGTGCATCATGCCCGTCGATTGTTCCAGCATTTTCTCGAGCGCGCTCTGCATGTTTGTCTGCGCCTTTTTCTGATACCACTCCGAAGCCTTGTACAAAGCCTCGAACGTCGAGTGCGAAGCCTCGGTGGTCTTTGCGTCCAGTTCTTCTTCCACCTTCGTCAGCGCCGCGCGGCATTTTTCCTCGAAGTCCACTGGCAAGTCCGCGGTTTGCTGCCGCATGCGTTCGAGCGACGACTCCAGCGCTTTCTCCGATACGTCATGCATCTGCGAACGGAATCCCTCCAGCACATCCTGGGCTTGCCGTCCCACGGCGGCCAATTGTTCTCCCGTTTCCTGCGCTCGTTGATAATGCGGAGCGAGCTGCTGCTCCACCTGTTCCGCCACTCGCCGCATCGCGTCGTCGGCGATTTCCTGGATCGGCTTTTCGAGCTCGCCTGTTTTTTCCTTGATCAGCTCCTCGGCCCGGCGGTCCAGTTCGCTCGCCTGCGTGGCGAGCAAGTTGTTCAGCTTCCGTTGCGCGTCATCGTAGGTCGCTCGCGACATCGCCTCGATCTGCGACGAAGTCTCCTCCGCTCGCCGTGCCGCCTCGTGCGCCTTGTCCACGGCGGACGCAGCGCGTGCCTGCCTTTCGTCCAGTCCCATGCACAGCGCTTCCAGGTTTTTCTGCGCCTCCGCTGCTGCTTCATTCATCAGGGTTTGCAGTGACGCGCTGCGCGCCGAAATTTCTTCCTCCGCGCGCGCTGTCGCCGCCTGCGAAATCTGATTCAATTGCGCGCTCATCTGCTCCGACGCGCCTTCGAGCGCCGCATCGAACTCCGTCCGCCACTTTTGCGTCGCCGATTCGGATTCGGTATTCAGCCGCTGGAGCGATTTTTCCTGCATTTCGCCTGCGGCATCCTCAATTTCCTTGCGCCAGTTCGCCAGTCGCTCATGCGCCGCTTCATCCAACTGCCGCAGCGTTTCCTCGTTTGGCGCAATGGCCGTCACCGTCGGCCGCGCCACCGGCAAATTCGCCGTCGCGCGCTCCACTGCCTGTTGCATCGATTGCTTTACGGCTTGCTCAACCGTTTGGTGAACGCTTTCCTGAATCGCCTGTTCCGCCAGCTTCGCCGCCGAATTTTCGACCACGCGCTCCACTGCTGCGCGCACTCTCGAATCCAGCTCCTCCGCCTTGGGAGTAGCCGCTTCGCGCGCCTGCTCGAACGCCGCCAGCGCATTCTGCACCACCTGTTGCGTGGCTCGCTCCACCAGTTGTTGTAGTGAATTTTCCACCGCGCTCTGCACCGCGGCCTGCACGGATTTCTCCGCGGCTTTCGCCACCGAGCCCTCGACTGCTTCGTTCACCGCGGTCTGCAGTTGTGTTTCTACTTGCTCCCGCGCTGTGCGGACTTCCTGCGCCACAGCCTCCGCCGCCCCGCTTTGCATCGACCTCCGCAGGTGCTGTTTGGCCTCCGCCAGTAGTCGCGCCATCTGCCGCGCAGCGGACATCGATTCGTGCGCTGTTTCGTGTGCCCGTGATGCAGGTGTGGGGAGCACGTGAACCTTGCTCTCGCTTGCTGGCGCATTCACCGGGACATTCCCCGCTACAGTCCTCTTTGTCTCGGCTGCCGCCGCCGCTGCCGGAGCGATCTCTTCTTTTTTCTTCGTTGCCGCTTCGCTCGCTGGTGGCACTGGAATTTCAATGGCCCCGGCCCCAAGTTGTTCCGCTGGCTCGTTCGGTAGGGGGAACCAATCCGCGGGAGGGAAGGCAATGCCCCACGCGTTTCCGGGCACCGTAAACTCAACGCCGATCTGGAAAAGCTCGCGAACCGTCCGCGGGCGTTGCACCCACGCTACGCGCCCCTCCACCAATCGCGGTGGCGCGTCCGACTCTGCGCGCGCAATCTCAATGGTTACGAGTGCGGTCTTGGGAACGTAGTGCTTCGATTGGTATTTGCAGCCGTGGCAGTTGACCGAGACTGTGGAAGTGCGTTCCTTAAACGCCTGCCCGAGGGCATCTACACCGCTGACCGTGATGGGCACGGACTGCGCAATTCGCGTGCTTCGCCGTTTTTGAACGGCCGCATCGTCCGATGGCAATGATTCAGACACACCGTGCTCCTCAGAGGCGATGTCCTAAGTTAACATTAACGGGAAGCGGCAGTTAGGCGAAACGCGCACCCTGTGCGAAAAGGGTTACGCCGTCAGGTTCGCCGTCTTGAGGACCTACCCTTGCTCTTGCCCAGAATTCCTTCGATCTGCTTGATGTGGTTGATGTCGTGGCAGGCGTAATGCCTGGCGATCGTGCGAATGCTTTCCTGGCCGCGTTCCGCATGAACTCCGTAGATTTCCCACTGTGCGCCGCCGATCTGCTTGAACAAACCCAAATTCGCCTCGCGAAGCGCGCGAAACAATTCCAGCGATTTCTTCGCATCCCGCTTTGCGTACTGGCCCGTTTCCGCCCATTTGTCCTGATCGAAAGCTTCGATGGGCATGCCTGGCCGTTCCAGGATTCTGCGAATTCGGTATGCGCCAACGAGTTCATCATCGGCAAGATGCGCGATGATTTCCGCCACGCTCCATTTTCCCGGAGACGGCCGTCGTGTCAATTTCTTCTTGGGCGCTCCACGAATGAGCTTCGCAATTTTTTTTGGCGTCGCTGTCTGCACTGCAATGGGATCGCTGTCTCCCAGATACCCGCGCAGCCGCTTCAGATAATCTTCAGGACTCTCTTGCATTTATAGTCTTCCGTACTCTGGTCGCTTTTCCCGACTTATATCTTAGGTGCCTCGTCCCGGCAAGCCCCCCATGACCTAGATAAAGCCGCCGTTTCGGCTCTTTTTCCTTGACTGAATAGTTATAAAGTGGTACATGTTGTTGTGTTGTGGGGGCGATTCGCCCCGCAGGCCACCATTTTGGTGGCTTTTGTATTTCTAAGGGGCTTGCTGTGGAGGATGGTTTCGCAGCCGGGATTTCAAAACCGGCTTGGGTGCCGAATTCGAGCTTAACTCACAGAAAGCAAAGACTTAACTCGCCAGAAATTCTAATCGGTACACAAAACACAAGTCCGCTTTTCGTAACTTATATAAAACAAAAGAGAAAAGGTTTTCTAATCGGGACTGAAATCGCGTTTTTCACATTGCGGTCGTTTCCGTCCTTTCTAACCGCTAATTTCAGTTCCGTCTCGTGCTCGGCGTCGGTTATCCGCGGCACGATTTTTATGCTTCCCTCGTCTGGCTTCCACCTTTCCATCTCATCCTCCTCGCTGCGCCGGATTGTTCTCTCCATGTGTGTTCTCGGTTGACTCATGCGCTCCCACCGTGATAACACGCGGCCTTCGAGGTGCGACGTGACGCTAATTCTCCGCTTTCTCGCTATCGCTTTGGGTGCGCTTTCCTTTTCTCTTTGCGTCTCCGCCCAGGAAAAGCCCATCGTCATCGCCGCAAGCACTGTCCTCGATGGTCGCGGCAATGTCCTGCACAATACGCGCATCGTCATTCAAAACTCGAAAATCGTCCGCATTGACGCCAATGCTGGTCCGGTCACTTATGACCTCCGTGGCCTCACGGTTCTTCCTGGCTTGATCGACTGCCATGTTCACATCACGTATCACTTTGGCCCGAACGGACGCGCCGAAGATAAATCCGAGACTCCCGGGCAAGCAGAGCTCGCAGCGGAAGGAAACGCCTGGGTTACTCTGATGGGTGGTTTCACCACCGTGCAAAGCGTCGGCGCGCCGGAGGACAAACCGCTGCGCGACATGATTAAGCTCGGCGAAATTCCCGGCCCGCGCATTCTCACCGCGCTCCGGCCTCTTTTCGGACGCGGCCCCGCCACGGGTACTCCGGACCAAATTCGCGCCTACGTCGACAAAGTCGCCTCCGACGGCGCGGACCTCATCAAGATTTTCGCGTCACAGAGCATTCGCGATGGTGGCGGCCCTACGCTCTCGCAGGATCAGCTCAATGCCGCATGCAGCGAGGCGAAAAAGCGCGGCCTCCGCACTCTGGTGCACGCCTATCGCGGTTCGGTGCGCATGGCCACCCTCGCCGGCTGCACGGAAGTCGAGCACGGCACCTTTGCCACCGATGACGATCTGCGCTTGATGGCTCAACACAAAACCTATTTTGATCCTCAAGTCGGCCTCGTCATCCAGAATTATCTCGATAATGAAAAGCGCTTCCTCGGCATCGGCAACTACACCGAATCTGGTTTCGAGCAGATGAAGCAAGCGCTCCCTCTGGATGCGGACCTTTACCATCGCGCGCTGAAAACTCCTGGACTGAAAATTGTTTTTGGTACGGACGCTGTCGCCGGCGCGCACGGCCGCAACGCTGAGGAACTGATAGACCGCGTGCGCGACGGTGGCCAAGATCCTATGGCCGCCCTCATTTCCGCGAATTCGCTTGCTGCCGAGTCTTTGCGTCTCCAAAACGAAATTGGCTCCATCGCGCCGGGACTTCAGGCGGATATCATCGCGCTCGATGGCGACCCGCTCACGGATATCACCGCGGTTCGGCGAGTCTCATTTGTGATGAAGGGCGGCGTGGTGTATAAGAACGTCGCGTCGGACCGCATACCGCATTATGGCGGCGTAACACCTTAGAGTTTTTGCGGGATTGTTGTTTATCTCTTTCACGGAGGCCTTATGCGTCGTGTGGTATTTCTGCTGAGCCCATTCTTACTGGGAATGATCCTTTGCTTGCCGCTTCTTACCGTTGGCCAGCAAGAGGAACAGGCAAAGCTCGCTGGTTTTTTTGGCAATTCATCGTCCGATGAACAGACTTGGGAACAGAAATTCCGCGCGATTCCTTCGCCCGACAACATGATCGCGGACATGAAGCTGCTCGCTGCTCGTCCGCACCACGTCGGCTCCCCGTACGACAAGCAGAATAGCGAATGGATCCTCGCTCAGTACAAAAAATGGGGCTGGGACGCGCACATCGAAACCTTCCGGGTTCTTTTCCCCACGCCGAAGTTTCGCCTGCTCGAAATGGTCGCGCCCACCCGTTACGTCGCCAAAATACAAGAGCCTCCTATACCCGGCGATCCCACCTCCGATCAGCAAAAGGAACAGCTTCCCACGTACAACGCCTATTCTCCCGATGGCGACGTCACCGCTCCTTTGGTGTATGTGAATTATGGCGTGCCCGAAGACTATGACACGCTCGCTCGCATGGGCATTTCCGTCAAAGGCGCCATTGTTATTGCGCGCTATGGACATTCCTGGCGCGGCATCAAGCCGAAGCTCGCATACGAGCACGGGGCGATTGGCTGCCTGATTTATTCCGACCCGCGGGATGACGGCTATTACGAAGGCGATGTTTATCCCAAAGGTCCCTGGCGCCCGGATCAGGGCGTGCAGCGAGGCAGCGTGGAGAAGATGGAAATCTATCCCGGAGATCCTCTCACTCCTGGAGTTGGCGCCGACGCGCACGCCAAGCGCCTGCCGCTCAAGGAAGCGAAGACCATCGAGGACATTCCCGTGATGCCGATTTCCTACGGAGATGCTCTTCCGCTTCTGAAAGCGCTGAGCGGCCCGGTCGCTCCGTCGGACTGGCGCGGCGCTCTCCCGATTACTTACCACGTCGGCCCAGGCCCCGCCAAAGTTCACCTGAAACTGCAATTCAATTGGGATTTGAAGCCGGTAAACGATGTGATCGCAAAGCTCGCCGGCTCCACTTATCCCGATCAATGGGTCATTCGCGGCAATCACTACGATGGGTGGGTGAATGGCGCTGAGGACCCCATCGCGGGCCAGGTTGCGCTTCTGGAAGAAGCCCGCTCTTTCGGTGAGCTTTATCAGCAGGGCTGGCGTCCCAAGCGCACCATCATTTATTGCTCGTGGGATGGCGAAGAGCCCGGCCTTTTGGGTTCGACGGAATGGGTCGAGGAACACGGTGACGAACTCGCAACTCACGCTGTGGCCTACATCAATTCCGACGTGAACGGTCGGGGCTATCTTGAAGCGGAGGGTTCGCACTCGCTCGAGTCTCTTGTGAATAATGTCGCGGAGGACATTCAAGACCCGGAGAAGGGAATTTCTGTCGGCAAACGCATGCGACTAGCTCGCCTGGCGCGCGCGGAAAACCTCGAAGAACGCCAGAAGCTCGAGTCCGAAAAGAATTTCGTCCTTGGCGATTTAGGCTCGGGTTCCGATTATTCTCCCTTCATTGATCACGACGGCATCGCGTCGATTAGTTACGGCTTCGGCGGCGAGGCGGGTGGCGGCATCTACCATTCCGTTTACGATGACTTCTATTGGTATTCGCATTTCGACGATCCCACCGAGCAATACGGCCGGACACTGTCGCAAACGGTGGGCACTACGGTGATGCGCTTGGCCGATTCCGACGTGCCGCCACTGGATTTTACCGGCCTCTCGGATGCCGTCGGCCGTTTCGTTTCCGAGCTGGAAAAACTCGACAAAACTGAAATCAGCCAAATCCAATGGCAAAACAAGGAAATAACGGACGGCATTTTCACCGCGACCACCGACCCTACGAAGAAATTCGTTCCGCCGGCAATGGAAGAAGTTCCCCAGCCACTCGATTTTTCTCCGCTGGATACTGCGGTGGCCAGTTTGAAGCAGAGCGCCGAGCATTACCAGTCTGCATTTGACAAGGCGCAGCAGGGCAGTTCCGCATCCGGCACTTCTTTCCAAGCTGTGGATCAAGACCTTATCAAGACAGAGCGCGATCTGCTGAGTCAGGAGGGGCTGCCGGGGCGGCCGTGGTACAAGCACCAGCTTTACGCTCCGGGCATTTACACCGGCTACGGCGTGAAAACCATTCCCGGAGTTCGCGAAGCCATCGAGCAGAAAAATTGGGAACAGGCCGCACAGGAAATCGGCATCGTCGCGGGAGTCTTGCAGAAGGAGGCCGATTCGATCAACGCCGCCGCGTCGGCACTCGAAAGCGCCGGAACAAATTAATTGGCTCCGCCGATGTCTTCTGGAGTAGCTAGAGGAAGCAAAGGAGTTTCTGCTGGACTCGTGTCTAAGGAACCCATCTTCAGACGGTCGTGTAGTGCTCCCCTCTAAAACTGGACACCTCAATTAGGTAGAATCAGGGCCTCCAAACAGGAGGCAACA
>JBAQYT010000275.1:0-2624 GCA_049787175.1 Candidatus Acidiferrales bacterium
ATACTCGGGCTGTCGTTACGCGATAGTAGCGGGATCGAGACGTTTGACAAGCTGTTCGCCGCCGCGCCGAGCATTCCGATTCTGATCGCCGGAGGCAATAACGATGAAATGCTCGCGAAACAAGCCGTAGAGCGTGGGGCCCAGGATTATCTCCTGCCGGACCACTTGAATAGCTATTCCTTGCCGCGTGCGCTGAAGAACGCCATCGAACGCAAGGGCGTCGAGGATGCATTGTTTTCTGAAAGAGAGCGCGCCATAGTCACGCTCAACTCGATTGGCGATGCCGTTCTCTGTACCGAAAGTTCCGGCACAATCACTTATCTCAATCTGGTTGCGGAAGCCATGACCGGTTGGGGCCGCGCCGAAGCCACTGGCAAACCGCTCTCGGAAGTCTTCCATATTATAGATGGCGCCACGCGCAAGACTGTTCGTGACCCCTTGGAAATGGCCATCAGCCAAAATAAGACGGTTGGAATCATGCCGAATTGCATTCTCATCCGCCGGGATGGGTTTGAATCTCCTATTGAAGATTCCGCCGCCCCGATCCACGACCGGGCCGGCCGCGTCATTGGGGCAGTCATCGTTTTCCATGATGTGAGCGCGGCGCGGGCCATGTCGCTGCAAATGAGTCACGCTGCCCAGTACGATGTCCTCACGAACCTGCCCAATCGCATTTTGCTGAACGACCGGATCGCTCAGTCGATTTCCTTGGCTCGCCGCCAGCGGAGACCGATTGCCGTGCTCTTTCTGGACCTGGATAAGTTCAAGAACATTAACGATTCGCTGGGACATGCCGTAGGCGATCAGCTTCTTCAGTCCGTTTCCAAGCGATTAATAAATGTGCTGCGCCGTTCCGATACCGTCAGCCGTCAGGGCGGTGATGAATTTGTGATACTGCTTCCGGACCTCATCTGCGAGGAAGACGCGCCGACCAGCGCTCAAAAAATTCTTCTTTCGCTCAACGCACCTCATCCCCTCGGAGGGGAGGGCCTTTATATCGGCGCCAGCATCGGCATCAGCCTCTACCCGAAAGACGGAGAGGATGCGGAAACGCTGATCAAGAATGCGGACGCGGCGATGTACCGCGCCGAGAATTCCGGCCGCAATTGTTTTCAGTTCTTCAAGGCGGAAATGAATCGAGAGGCGGTCAAGCGCCAATCTCTCGAAGCGAGCTTGCGGCGCGCTGTCGAGAGAGAGGAGTTTTTGTTGCATTATCAGCCGAAGGTAAATCTCGACACGGGTGAAATTACAGGTGTCGAGGCGTTGGTACGCTGGCAGCATCCCGATCGAGGGCTTGTTCCTCCCTCCGAGTTCGTGCCCGTCGCCATGGATTGTGGTCTGATTATCCAGATCGACCGTTGGGTGATGGGCGAAGCATGCAAACAAGCGATGGCCTGGCATGAGCAAGGACAATCGCCATTACCTATTTCCGTGAATGTTTGCGATGCCGACTTCCGCAATCCAGGTTTTGTCGCAGGGGTCCAGGCAACCCTCTCGAAAACTGGCTTGGAACCGCGATACCTGGAACTCGAACTCACCGAACGCGGGCTTATGGAGAATGTCAAATCCACGGGTAACGCACTACAAGAGTTGAAAACGATGGGACTGCGCCTTGCCGTCGATGATTTCGGCACCGGCTATTCCAGCCTGAGCTATCTTCAGCAGTTCCCCTTGGATGTCCTAAAAATTGACCGAACCTTTATCAATCGAATATCCATCGATTCAAAGGACACTGCAATCATCCGAGCCATAATCGACATGGCGCGAAGCTTTAATCTTCAAGTCATTGCCGAGGGCATCGAAACGCAAGAACAGAGGACATATCTGCAGGCGCAGCATTGCGCGGAAGGACAAGGCTATTTGTTCAGCCGGCCCATGATGCCGGGAGAGTTTGCCCATCTCGTTAAAGCAGGGTTGTCAAATGCTATCGTCCGCGGAGGGAACGGCCTTCCGGCGCATCCTTGACACGATGCTCTTATCTTTCCGGAATATCGCGAGCGAATTGCTTGAGCCTTTGCATGGCGGGAGAAGGAGGTAAGGCATCCTGGCCTTCGACGCAAAGCAGCCGCGGACAGAATCGGCGCGCATTCGTTCCGCGGCTACAGGTCGTAGAAATTTAGTTACATTGCCGGTTATTTTCGTTGAAGCTCGGTCAGCGCGGCCAGCACTTCCTCGCTGTGCTTGGTGGGGTCGACCTTCATATATTCTCTTGCGATGACGCCGTCCGGGCGAATCAGGAAAGTGTGGCGCGCGGAAAGCTTCATCACTCCGAAACTCATCACCGAGCCGTAGGTGGCAGACACTTCTTTCTTCGTGTCGGCCAGGAGCTTGAAGTTCAGCCCTTCCTTCGCGCAGAACTGCTTGTGAGAATCCGCGTCTTGCACGCTGACTCCGAGGATCACCGCGTTCTTCTCCGTGTACTGCGCGAGATCGCGCTGGAAATTGTGCGCCTCGATGGTGCAGCCGCTGGTGAAATCCTTCGGGTAGAAGTACAGCACGACCCATTTTCCGCGGAATGCGTTCAGGCTCACGGGCGTGCCGTCCTGCGAGCCCAATGTGAAATTCGGGGCCATCGTTCCCACGGCGGGAGGAGCGTCTTCCGCTCCGCGGGACGTCCCGTAACC
>JBAQYT010000083.1:0-13128 GCA_049787175.1 Candidatus Acidiferrales bacterium
ATCCGTCGAGCAATTCACCAAAGGCGGACGCGACGATTTGGCGGCAAAGGAAGCGCGCGAAATCAAAATCATCGAAAATTATCTTCCGCCTGCTCCGAATGACGCGGAGGTTTTGCGCGCGATCGAAGATGCAATCGCAGAAACCGGCGCGGATTCGCCGAAACAAATGGGCGCGGTGATCAAAGCGGCGCGAGCGAAGCTGGAAGGAAAAACAGTGGACGGAAAAATATTGAGTGACAAAGTGCGGGAGCGCCTGTCGTAAGGAACTCAGCGAATGAAAAGCAAAACATGATTGGTACTAGAACAGGCCAAATTGTCTTTTTCCGCGGGCAAAAATGAGTCGAAATTGGCCTGGTGAAGCAGGCCATTTAAAAATGCCCTTTTTGATGATTTTCGCACGCGCGAGTTTTCAATTTTTCAAAAAAGCCAATAAAAACGCGGATTTTTGTACATACCCTATAGGACGAGCGGAGTGGCGGCGCGACGAAGCAACCAGGCCAATTTTCAAAAAATGGACAAAAATCAGGTTATAGAACCAGGCCATTTATATAGACATTCGATAGGAGTAAAATTCGACGATCCGACGATGCTGGCGAGAGTTCGTCTAGGGAACCAGCAGCCAGTAGTCACATGAAACGACCGATGCCTTTGGGCCTCTGTAGCTTTATTCGGTAGTGTCCGAAGTTGTGAAAGCCGCGAAATGTGATGGCTACATCGCGGGCAGGCCAGCTGGAAAGAAAGTTCACGCCAGGTGAAGCGTGGCTAGCTTGTGTTGCTCTGCGTGGCATCTAGTGTTACCTTGCGGGCGCTCTGGCAAAGCATCGCCGAGCCTGCCTGTGGCAGACGGCCGCCGCTACAAAGGCGGGCGGGAGCAGCGGCTGCGTACCCGGAGGAGTCGCGACGGGCGACCCAAGGGTCGCCCCTACGAATGCAATTGTGTTGCGGCGCGGGCGGAGGTAAGGAGTGGCAGCAACCCTGAAACCGTGGAGTTCGATCGCACCGCCGGGTGAGTTCCATCCGTACATTCCCCCTGAAAAAAACGTTCCGGAGTTCACGCGACGCGCGATCATCCTGGGAATTTTTGCGGGATTGTTTTTCGGCGCGATCACGGTCTACGTGGGGCTGCGCGCAGGGCTGACGGTTTCGGCTTCGATTCCCATCGCGGTGCTTTCGATCAGCATTCTGCGGGCGTTCGGCAAAGCATCAATCCTCGAAAACAACATCGTGCAGACGACGGGGTCGGCAGGCGAGTCGATCGCGGGCGGCGTGATTTTCACTTTGCCAGCGCTGATTTTTCTAGGGTTTCCGCTGCAATACTGGAGCGTCTTTTTTCTGGCGCTGCTGGGCGGATGGCTGGGCGTGCTGTTCATGATTCCGTTACGGCGGCAACTGATCGTGAAGGAGCACGGGAATTTGCTTTATCCCGAAGGCACGGCGTGCGCGGACGTGCTGGTGGCGGGGGACAAAGGCGGGTCGTTCGCGGGGCGCGTTTTTTGGGGATTTGGGCTGGGCGGGATTTATGCGTTTCTGATGGAGACGATGGGATTCTGGCCAGACACGCCGGAGTATCGGCCGGATTGGCTGCCGGGCGCGTCCATACGGGCGAACATCACGCCGGAATACATGGGAGTGGGGTACATCATCGGGCCGCGCGTGGCGGGATTGCTTTTTGCGGGCGGGGTGTTTTCGTGGCTGGTGCTGATGCCGACGATTAAATTTTTCGGCTCGCTGATGACGCAACCGCTTTTCCCGGGACTGATTCCCATCGGGCAGATGGGGCCGGACGATTTGTATCGGGCGTATATACGGCCGATGGGCGCGGGAGCGGTGGCGGCGTCGGGTGTGATTACGCTGTTCAAGACGATGCCGACGATTATTGCGGCGCTGGGCGCGGGGCTGAAAGACATTCGCAAGAGCCGCGCGGTGAATGCAGTGACGACGGCGGTGAGCCGCGTGGACCGCGATTTTTCGATGAAAATCGTGGTGATTGGATCGCTCGCGGTGGTGGCGATGATGTGGGCACTGCTGACGTTTCGCCCGATTCCGGGAGCGAAGACAGGGCTGTTTTCGAATCTGATCGCGGCGGTGTTCGTGGTGGTGTTCGGATTTTTATTTGTGACGGTGTCGTCGCGGATTTGCGGGCTGATCGGAAATTCGTCGAACCCAATCAGCGGAATGGCGATTGCGACACTGATGGCGACATGCGCGATGTTTTTGGTGGCGCATTGGACGGCCGCGGCGTTTTCGGCGCTGGCGCTGACAATTGGCGGGGTGGTATGCGTGGCCTCATCGAATGCGGGTGGGACTTCGCAGGATCTGAAGACGGGATATTTGGTGGGCGCGACGCCTTCGAAGCAGCAACTGGCACTGATGATTGGGGTGATGACTTCGGTGTTCGTGGTGGGCGGGACGCTGAATTTGATGAATGTGGGACTCGAAGAATATAAGCCGGCGAATATCGCGGTGAATATCAGCCAATTGCCGTCGGGCGTGAGCGTGCAGCAACAGAGCTTCGAACACGGCGGGAAAAATTATGTGCTGCTGAACGCGATCGGGTCGCACGTGGTTCCCGACGGGAATTATTTGTACGATCCGGCGGCGCACGCGATTGATGTGCAATGGGTGCACGGAATCGGCAGCGAAAAGGCTTCGGCGCCGCAGGCGCGGCTGATGGCCACGGTGATCAACGGGATTTTACAGCGGCAGCTTCCGTGGCGGCTGGTGCTGGTCGGCGTGTTTTTGGTGGTGGCCATTGAGCTGCTGGGAATACGCTCGCTTCCGGTGGCGACGGGCGCATATCTGCCGATTGATACGACCATGGCGATTTTTGCCGGAGGCGTGATTCGCTGGCTAGCGGAACGAGGATTAAAAGACAGGGGCAGCGCGGACAGCGAGATCGGGCCGGGGCCGCTTTACGCGAGCGGA
This sequence comes from Candidatus Acidiferrales bacterium, assembly GCA_049787175.1. Classification (GTDB taxonomy): domain Bacteria; phylum Acidobacteriota; class Terriglobia; order Acidiferrales; family UBA7541; genus DAHUXN01. The sequence continues at coordinate 2,926 of JBAQYT010000083.1, forward strand.
TTGATTGCAGGCGGCGGGATTTTCGGCCTGCTGGGAATTGTGATTTATTTGTTTGGAGACCCGAACTTCAAATACCACTTCCTGCCGGAGCATTTTTTGCACATTGGGCCGCAAGTGCTGGGAGCGCTGGCAAGTTATCGCCTATTTGCGGTGGTGATGTTCGTGATTCTGGGCGCGACGCAGTTTTATTTCGCGCGGAAGAAGATGGACTGACACTATTCGATTGAACGAGAAACCCACAATGACGCTGCCACGTGACGCGTTTTAAAGAGCTCAGAAGAATCGAAGCAGCAATTGAGCACGAGGATGAACGTGAGCTTTCGTGGGCTTTGAACTACTGCAAAATGCGAATCCGAATAGCCCCGATGAAGCAACACCACAAATACTGGAACCAGCTCGAAACGAAAGTTCAAAACGTCATAAGCCAAGTAAAACCGCGCTTAAGCTGACCAGCCGCCAAAATAGAGACCTTCTGCTGCTTTGACTCAGGGGCGATTGGCGCATAGACTGCGCTTGACTTGCCATGAGCCGCTATTCCACACGCAGCACGGGGTTTCAGTTCGATTGGGATTGGTCGGTCACGCCGGCGATCAAATTTCTGGTGATTGCATGCACGGCGGTGTTCCTCGCGCAGGAACTTTCGAGAGCGTTCTTTGGGCCTGCCGGCTGGAATTTCTGGCTGGTCTATTTCGGGCTGGTGCCGCGGTATGTCACGCACGGATTCCTCTGGCAACCGTTCACCTATTTGTTTCTGCATGAGAGCATCTGGCACATCCTGATCAACATGTTTGTGCTGTGGATGTTCGGGCGGGATGTGGAGCGGGCGTGGGGGGCGAAGCGCTTCTATATTTATTATTTTCTGTGCGGCGTGGGCGCTGGCGTGATCAACGTGATCGTCAAAACAATCCTCGACCCACGGGGTTTGAATACCGCGCTGACTCCGACAATTGGCGCATCGGGCGCGATTTTTGGCGTGCTGCTGGCAGCGGCGATATTGTTTCCGCATCAGCGCGTGCTGCTGATTCCGTTTCCGGTGGCGATTTCGATGCGGGTCTACGTGGTGATCATGGGAGTGATCGAGTTTTTCGGGACGCTGGGCGCGGGAGGGGACAACGTCAGCCACGTGTGCCATCTGGGCGGAATGCTGGTCGGTTATCTTTACCTGCGGCGCGGGTCGTATCTGTATGGCTATCGCAACAAACTTTCGGATTGGAAGCGGCGGCGTCTGATTCGCAAGTTCGAAGTATATAAGCGGCGGCACGGCGACGAGCCGCCTCGCCCGCCGGATAATTGGGTGAATTAGGAGCAGTGGCTAGTGGCTAGTGGCGAGTGGCTAGTGCTAGTAAAAGGCAACTATAGATTCCTCGAAGGACCCCACCCTTCGCAGAAGGCGCGAAGGATGGGGCACCCGCAGAACCTCAAAGAACGAGGCTCTGCGCTACCAAGCAAAAGCTACGGCGAGAGCTTTGCTGCGCTCAGGACGACAACAACGTAAGACAAAGGCAAGGACCCCACCCTTCGCAGAAGGCGCGAAGGATGGGGCACCCGCAGAACCTCAAAGAACGAGGCTCTGCGCTACCAAGCAAAAGCTACGGCGAGAGCTTTGCTGCGCTCAGGACGACAACAACATAAGACAAAGGCAAGGACCCCACCCTTCGCAGAAGGCGCGAAGGATGGGGCACCCGCAAAGCGAACTCCCGGAAAACGTCACTCGTCCCGCAGAATCGTCCGGGACAGGTCGGAATGACGCAATAGAAAAACCGATCTCTTACTGCAGAAACATAAAGACGGTTTCCGGCAGCGCATTCCAGAATTACAGGTACTTCACGGCGCGGTTACTTCGCGGCGACGAAATCGGCGACGATGCGGTAGAGATATTCGATGCCCTTATTGAATGAATCGAGGGGGATGCGTTCGTTATCGGCGTGCATGCGCAGAGCGTCTTCGTCGGTGAGAGGAAAAGGAAGCAAACCGTAGGCTTGCACGTTGCGCAAGCGAAGATCCGTGGAGTCGGTGGCCACGGTGGACATCATGGGTATGACCGGGGTGTTCGGAAACTCTTCGCTGCTGGCTTGCTGAATGGTTTTGAAAAGCGCGCTATCGAGCGAAGAGGAGGGTGCGGCTTCGCCGATGGAAGTATCCGCGTGGAAAGTGATCTGCGGATTGTTGTTCACGATGTCCCTGAATTTGAGCAGCAGAGCGTCGATGGAATTTCCAGGAAGGAGGCGGATGTTGAGCGTGGCTTGCGCTTCGGAAGGGACCACGTTAGGGCGGATGCCGGCCTGCAACATGGTGGGCGCGATGGTGTCGCGCACCATGGCATTCCAAACCGGGCTGGCCGCAGCCACTTTTTCTTCGGCCAAGTCGGCGCGGACCGGGGAATTGAGGGCGCGCATCCATTTGCCGATTTCGGGATCTTCAACCGTGGCGAGCTGTTCAAAATAGGCTTCGGTTACGGGTGTGAGTTGAAACGGCGTCTGATACGCGGCGATTTTCGAGATTGCGCTGGAGAGAAGGACGATAGGATTATTGGGCAGCGGAACCGAGCCGTGGCCGGAAGTGCCGTTGGCGGTCACGATGACATTGACAGGAACTTTTTCCGCCGCTTGCACGCCAACGTATTGGACTTTCCCGTCCTTGAGGGTCACGTTTCCGCCTTCATTGAGCGCGAACCCAGCGGCGATTTTTTGCCAGTACTTGTCGACGGCAAATTTCATTCCGGCTTCGCCAGCCTGCTCTTCGTCGCCTTCGGCGAGCAGGATGACGTCGCGATCGAGCGGGACGTTGGCGCGTTTGAGGGCGACAAGGACGGCGATTTCGGCGACGAGCATTCCTTTGTCATCAATGGCGCCGCGGCCGTAAAGGTATCCACCTTGGATGACGCCGCCGAAGGGATCGACTTGCCATTTGGATTTGTCGACACCGACAACATCCAAATGGCCCATCAGCAAGAGGGCGCGCGAAGGATCGGGAACGGCGGTTGCGGAGAGGCGCGCGATGAGAATTCCGCGGCCGGGAGTGCTCTGGTCAATTTCTGAGGAAATGCCTTCTTTCTGAAGAACGTCGGCGATGTATTTCGCGGCCACGAGTTCGTTGCCGGGAGGATTGACGGTGTTGATGCGGATCAGGCCCTGAAGCCAGCCGAGGGCGTCTTGATTGAGCTTGGTGAAGTCGATGGACGGGGATTGCGGGGCGCCGGTCTGCTGCGGAAGCTGAGATTGCGCGGAAATTCGTGGAGCGATTAACAATGTAAGCGTGACCGTTAAGATGGCAAAGAAACTGCGTCGCATGTAAACTCCTCGGGAAACGCAGAAAATTTCAAATGAGAGCAGCAAGTTGATACTATCATGCGGTTCCGAGGTGTCTCGCCGCGGCGAGGAGCGCTGTTGCTAAAGAATCGACCATCCCTGTGGCGCGTTTTGCCATCCAATTAGCCGGAGGTTCCCGCTCGATGCGACTTAGAGCCGTGTTCCCGTCCGCCGCGTTTTGCGCGGCTTTGGCGGCGGTTGTAGCAGGAAGCATAGCGCTGCCACCGCGTGCGCTGGCACAACTGCCGACACAGGGCCCCATCAAGCCGCCGCAATCAACGCCGCAAACGCCACCTCCGCCCGCGCAGCAGAAGCAGCAGCCGCAGTATTCGATCACGGTGCAATCACAACTGGTGCAGGTGAATACGGTGGTCACGGATCAAGACGGAAACATCATCACAGGGTTGAAGCAACAGAACTTCCGGATTTTTGACGACAATGAAGCCGAGCCGGTGACAAATTTCCAACCGAACACGGCGCCGATCACCATCGTGATCCTACTAGAATTCAGCAATCACTTCGGGCCATATCTTGCACAAATCGGGCCGTACCTCACGTACGGGTTCACCGACCATTTGGGAAAGGATGACTGGGTTGCCCTGGTGACGTACGATCTGAAGTCACACATCGTTGTGGATTTTACCCACGACATGAACCAAGTAAAGTACGCCATCTCGACGCTTTTTATCCCGGGGTTCAGCGAAGCGAATGAATTCGACGCGCTGATCGAAACGCTCGACCGACTGAAGGACGTGCAAGGGAAAAAGGCGATTTTGCTCGCGAGCACGGGGGTCGACACATTCAGCAAACACACACTGGACGAGACGTATAACGCACTGAAGCAGACCAACGTGACGGTGTTCTGCGTTGGCACGGCAGAAATGCCGATGGTACAGAGCGGGCGAAATGAACCGATCGGTTACCTTCAGGCAAAGAACGAGATGGACTACTTTGGGAAGTTAACGGGCGGCGTGGCATGGTTTCCACGCTTCACGGGTGAAATGCCGGATATTTTCACGGATTTGGTCGAATTCCTGCGCAACCAATATTCGCTGGGCTATATTCCGCCAGAAGCGGCTCGCGACGGCAAATACCATAAAATCCGCGTGGATATTGTGGATGACAAAGGCCAACCTTTTATGATTGCCAACAAAAAAGGAAAAATGAAGAAGGTGGTGGTCTATGCCCGCGCGGGATACCAGGCGGCGAATGCGGCCGCGAGCGATTAGCCGGCGACAATTAGGCCGCAGATTTCAGTAGCCTCGCTGCAGATCCACTTGGTTCAGCAATTCGCGACCATCGAACCAGCGCTCCAGATTTTCAAGGAGCAGCTCCCCCTGCCTCAGCCATAAATTCTCGGTGACCGCGCTGATGTGCGGCGTGATGAAGACATTGTCGAGTTTCCACAACGGGCTCTCCGGCGGAAGCGGTTCTTCCGCGGTGACGTCCAGCGCCGCTCCGGCAATCTGGTGTGCGTGAAGCGCCGCGATCAGCGCCGCCTCGTCGATGAGCGTGCCACGCGCAACATTGAATAGATAGGCGCTCCGCTTCATCAAGGCCAATTCTCGTTCGCCAATCATTTGCCGGGTGTCAGGGGTCTCAGGGGCAGCGAGGATGACAAAGTCGGCTTTCGGCAGCGCGTGTTGCAGTTCCGTCGCTGGCAGGATGCGCTCAGCGAGCTGAGCATCACCACGACCAGAGCGCGTTATTCCCCAGATGCGCATGCCTACAGGCTGCAGGAGGCGCGCCAGCTCGCGTCCGATGGAGCCGAAACCAACAATCAAAAGGATCTTGCCCTTCAATTCGCGCGGCCGCGCGGCCCAGATTTCCTGTTGCGCCCAGTGCGCTGCCCGTTGGAAACGAAACGCGTCCGGAAAACGCCGGGCCATGGCGATGATCATGCCGAGGATGTGCTCGGACATGGGGATGGAGTGAATGCCGCGCGCGTTGGTGAGCACGATGCCGCTTTCGCGAAGTTCCGGGTACATGAGTTGTCCCACGCCAGCGGCCGTGGCGTGAATCCACTTCAATTTCTTGGCATAGGCGAATTGTTCACGGCGCAGGGAGAAGCCCACAAGAATGTCCGTGTCGGGCAATTCGTCGAGGACGCGCTCATACGTCGGCAAATGCACAACATTCATGGCAGGCCAGCGGAGGCGGATGCTCGCGGCAAACTGGGGCGGCGGCTGCCAAAGGGTAAATTTGTGCCAGACGCAGATTACCAGCTTCGTTTCTTCCGGCGTTGTGCGTTTCATCGAGATGGAGCGCGAAGATCGCGGCCGGTCATTTCTTTCGGCGCGGGAATGCCCAGGATGCCGAGAAGAGTTGGGGAAATGTCGCGCAGCGAGCCGCCCGGACGCAAGCGGGCTTGGTTGTCTTCGCAGAGCAGCACGAAGGGCACGGGATTGGTGGTGTGATATGTGTGCGGGCCGCCGGTGGTTGGATCGATCATCATTTCCGCGTTGCCATGGTCGGCGGTGATGATCCACGCGCCGCCGCGAGGGGCCAGGGCTTTATGAATGCGGCCGAGGCATTCATCGACGGTCTCGACTGCTTTGATAGCGGCTTCGATTTTGCCGGTGTGGCCAACCATGTCGGCATTGGCGAAATTCATGATGATGGCGTCGAAATCTCCTTTATTGATGGCCTTCACGACAGCGTCGGTAACGCCGGCAGCGGACATCTCCGGCTGCAAATCGTAAGTAGGAACTTTGGGCGAAGGAACAAGAATGCGTTCTTCACCAGGGTAGGCTTTCTCAACGCCACCATTGAAGAAATAGGTGACGTGCGCGTACTTCTCGGTTTCCGCGCAGCGCAGGTTCTTGAACCCTATCTCACCGAAGACTTGCGCGAGAATGTGCTCGAGCTTTTCCGGCCCCTGAATAAAGCGCAGCCACGGCCAGGTTTTTTCGTACTGAGTCATGCCGACAAAGAAGAGATTTCGCGGGCGGGCGTTGTCGGCGAATTCCTTGAAGCCCGGCTCGGCCAGAGCGCGAGTTATCTGGCGCGCGCGGTCGGCGCGGAAATTGAAGAAGATCACAGCATCGTCGTCGCGAATGGTAGCCGTCGGTGACGAGGAACTGCCATACCCGTCGCCGGCCGTGATGACCGCGGGGATGATGAATTCGTCGGTGACGAGCCTTTCGTAATTCGCTTTCAATGCGGAGACAGCGTCGGGGAATTTTGCTTCGGCGCGGCCGTGGACCATGGCGTCGTAGGCGCGCTGGACGCGTTCCCAGCGATTGTCGCGATCCATCGCGTAGTAACGTCCGCTGACGGTGGCGATTTCCCCCAGTCCGAGTTCGTTCATTTTTTGCTGGAGCTGCTGCAAAAAACCGATGCCTGAATTCGGCGGGGTGTCACGGCCGTCGGTAAAAGCGTGGACGAAAACGCGCTCAACTTTGTTCTGCTTGGCCATTTGCAGCAGCGCGAACAAGTGGTTGATATGCGAATGCACGCCGCCATCGCTGACCAGGCCCATGAGGTGAAGTTGATGAGCGCGGCCACGCTCCATGGCTTGGAGGAGCAGCGGCTCCTTGAAAAATTCGCCGGAGGCAATTTTTGCGTCGAGGCGCGTAATGTCCATCTGCACGATGCGGCCCGCGCCGATATTCAGATGGCCGACTTCGCTATTGCCCATTTGCCCATCGGGCAGGCCGACAAAAGGGCCGGAAGTGTGAATCAGCACATTGGGGAATTTTTGCAGGAGCGCGTCATAATTTGGCTTGCGCGCGAGGGCAATGGCGTTTCCCTTGGTGTCCGGCGAGTAGCCCCAACCATCGAGGACAGTGAGTACGATTGGTTTTGGGCGTCTGGACATTTTAGAACCCAACAACCTTTCGCGCCCAACGGCCAATCACAGGATAGGCGGCCCATTCGCCGCGCATTGCTTTCAGGCAATACATGATTGCGAGGGTAAAGGTGATGGCAGCCGCAGCCATAATGAACAGCCATACGAAAGGAAACAGGAAGAAAATCGCGATGGGAGGCTGCGGCGGCACATTTGGTTGCCGGGACATCGAGAACGTCGTGACCGTGACGATGACGAAAAAGATGAGCATTCCACCGAAAACGACAACTGTGTAGATAATTTGCCACCACAGCGCTTGTAACGCGTGGAAGGCAACGAAGCGCGATTCTTTCTTGGTGAGATAAATCACCAGCGGCCCGATCCACCACGTGCCCATCATCAAGGCGTGCGCGAGGCCGGCATAGGCTTTCTCGTCCTGCGTGAGCTCCATGATAGGGGCTGGAAAAGTTGTGTCCGCCATCTCGCCTCGTCAGCACAACGAATTTTACGCAGCGCCAGAATACATGGAACGGGAGCGAAAACGAAACTGGCAGAACTTGACCTAATGCGAGCCGGCGAGTTCGCGCAGGGCTTCGAGGAGGCGATCGACTTCTCCGGCGGTGTTGTAATGAACGAGGCCGATGCGCAGCAGGCCGCCGTCTTTTTCGACGCCGAGGCGCTCGGTGAGATTGAGCGCGTAATAGTTGCCGTCCCAGGTGAAGATGCCGCGCTCGCCAAGAAATTTGGCGCACTCAAGAGGCGTGCGATTGGCAAGGCGCACGCCGAAGGTGGGAACGCGCTGGTCGAAATGCGCGGGGTCGGAAATGCCGTAGAAGCGCAGGCCGGGAATTTCCAGCAGGCCGCGAATCATGCGCGTTGCGAGGGTCATTTCGTATTCGCGCATGACGTGATGCGCGGCGATGAGCGCGGCGCGGCGGGTGGCAGCTGATGGATCGCAGCGGCGGCCGAGTTCAGCGATGTAGTCGATGGCGGCGGTAACGCCGGCGAGGCCTTCGTGAATTTGCGTTCCAGTCTCCCAGCGATCCGGCAACGCTTCCGGCGCGGGGCGCACTTTATAGGGACGAAATCGCATCAACAGATCGCGCTTGCCGTAAATGCAGCCCATGTGCGGGCCGAAGAATTTGTAAGGCGAGCAGGCGAGGAAATCGCAATCGAGCGCGCGGACATCAATCGAGCCGTGCGGGGCGTAATGCACAGCGTCAATGAAGGCGAGCGCGCCGGCCTGGTGCGCAAGGCGAATGATTTCGTTCACGGGATTGATGGCGCCGACAGCGTTTGAAGCGTAACCGACGGCGACAAGCTTGGTGCGTGAAGTGATTTTGCGGCGCAAGTCCTCGAGATCGAGAGTGCAGTCTTCTTCGCGAATGCCGGCTTGACGGACGAGAACGCCACGTTCTTCGAGGGCGCGCCAGGGCGCCACGTTGGCGTCATGGTCGAGCGTGGTGACCACGATTTCGTCGCCGGATTGCAAATCGCGGCCAATGCCGCGAGCGAGCGCGAAGGTGATGGTGGTCATATTCGGACCGAAGAAAACTTCGGCGGGATCGCAATTGAAAAAATCGGCCATGGCGGCGCGCGCGCCGGCGATCATGGCGTCGGTGCGGCGGCTGGTGGCGAATGCACCGCAAGTGTTGGCATTGGAATTTTTGAAATAATCGCGGACGGCGTCGATCACTTTGCGCGGCACCTGCGTGCCAGCAGGCGCGTCGAGAAAGGCAGCCGGGTGGCCGTTCACGGTTTGCTGCAGCGACGGAAACTGCGCGCGCACCCATTGCACGTCAATCGCCGAGGGTGCCGCGGGCGCTGCGTGCGCGACTGGCGGAGCATTCGAGCGGGATACTGGTGTGCTCATTGTGACCTTCTGATTTTCGCGAAGGATGGCACCGAATTCAAGGCTTCACAGCACGAATAAAATCCGCGAATAGGCCGTATGCGGTGGCAATGACGCCGGGCTTGTGTTCGATGATGGAAAGGCCAAAGACGTCCATGTCGAAACGGACGGCGGACGTTGTCCCTTCGAGCTGGGCGAGAGGATCCGCCATCGGTAATTTTTCAGGGCGCACGCGCGCGTGAACTCCGTTCGCAGTACGTTCGGCACTGCACACCAGTTTATACCGCATGCCGGCGGAATGCGCTGCGCGGACAAGTTCCGGAGTGAGGGAGCGAATGCCTTCGCGCGCGACGTCACTCAATTTGATTTCGGCGCCCATCAAAACAATTGCGAGCGCAGCCACTTTGACCGCGGCGTCCCATCCATCGAGATCGTCGGAGGGATCGGTTTCCGCGACGCCGATTTCCTGGGCGCGCTTTACGGCAGCTTCGAGGGTCGCGCCCTTTTCCATTTCCGTCAGCACCACGTTGGTCGTGGAATTCAAGATGCCACGGAATCCGCGCAGGTCGACGGCGGGAAGGCAATGCGGGAACATGGAAAAAATCGGCGTGCCGTCCATGACGGCGGATTCGAAAAAGAACTTGCGGCCGCGAGCCGCGGCGAGTTCGCGCAATTCGCGATAAGCATGCACGACAGGGCCCTTGTTGGCGCTGATGGCGTGCGCGCCGGATTCCAGAGCTGCCTTCAGATGATCAATGGCAGGCTGGCCGGTGCGACGCTCGAGCGAGCTTGCTTCGAAGAGCACGTCGGCGTGCGCGGCGGCGAGCCAGTCGCGGACATTTGCGGGCTGCTGCGCGGCTTGCGCCTGCGGCCATCGATGATCGAGCGCGGCGGCAGGGTCGAGGCCGTTTGCGTCAGCCACCCAACCGATTCGCCGGGAGGCAACGCCTGTGAGTTTCCAGGCGATTCCATAATCTCGTCGAAGCGCCAAATCTTTTGTGAGAAGCAGGCGGACGAATTCCTTGCCGACGTTTCCGAAACCAACAAGCGCGAGACGGTAAGTTCGAATGGGAAACTCCTCCAAAGGAGTGCGTCAGGATACACCCAACAGCGTCATCGACGACAACGTCTGGAGGAAAAAACGGGATAGGCGGACATCCCTTCACGGATCAGTGAACGAAGTTGATGGCTAATGCGGGAGTGCTCGATGGGGTCATATTGTGGCCGACCTGGATTATGCGGATGCCGAAGAG
>JBAQYT010000011.1:0-15517 GCA_049787175.1 Candidatus Acidiferrales bacterium
CGGCGTGTGATTGGCCGAGCCGTATGCCTGCCATCCATTGATGAACCACGGTTCAATTTTCAAATGCGCTGTGGGGAAAATCTGAATGCGCACGCCATTGAAGAACCACGGCGTGTTCGACGAGACATACGACGGTTGATAAGCCCAGTTGTCGAAGTTGTAGTAGCTGAAAAGCCCGATGTATGACATGAAAATACCCGCGTCAATGTTGACTCCATGCAGCGCATCCCAGTGGTAGCCGCCGTACGCTTCCGAAATATAGCGATAGGCATCGGCAAGGTCCCATTGGCCGTTTCCGGGGCTGGCGTCGTTTCGCGGCGTGGTCACCGAGTACATGCCGAACTGCGTCATCAGCCTCGCGTGAACATCGTCATAGTGGAAGTCTCCGCCGACGCCGAGCTGCTCCAATTGCACTTCTTGTGAACGAAAAATCTCGCTTGATCCGCCCATGGAATGGTCCGAGGGATGATTGAAGTCGTAGGTATAGGTCGTGTCTGCTCGGATCTCAGGCGTGAAGAATTTCGAGTCGAAGGCCGGAGTCTCCGTGCGCGGATTGCCATTGAGCCAGGTCCAATCATGGTCCGAAAAGGGAGCGATCTTCGCGGGCTTTTGGGTAGCGGCGGGAGACGCAGGCGTCGACTCCTGTGCTGTCGACGTCACGGGCGAAGATTCGCTTGTCCCCGTAGCTGCAGGCGCGGAATCTGACGCCGGCACTGAGACCGCATCTCTATTCGTTGTCTGGGCCGCGCCCGCCGTCACTGCCGACGGGTCACCGTCCTGGGCCGAAGGCGGCGCTGCAGAAGCAGTGGCGTGGCTGTACGTCTTTGCTGGCGGCGTACTTGTACTCTTCGATTGCTGCTCTTGTAAATTTTCCTTTTTCAGTTCCGCTTCCAGCTCAGCAATGCGCTTTTTCATTGCATCGAGTTCCTTGAGGATAGCGGCCTGCGGATCCGATGCGCCAGTTCCCTGCCCTGGGGAAGCAGTCGAGCTGGCATCCTGTGCAAAACATGGCATGCACCATACCGCTGCAAGCGCCGCGCAGAGCGTCAACTGTGCGGCGCGAACCGTCCGAAACTTGAGCATGAAAAACCTTCCTTTCTGTGCTTCCCGCTGAATCGTCCTAACGACCTCACTTGATGCTACCCACGACCTCTTCTCGCCTCCGGTGCCGCGCCGCCTATAGAGCGCGACAGCCGCAATCACGTGAACAACGATGCAGGCTGCGGCCTTAGAAAGTCGTAAACGCAGCCTAAGGATTTCGTAAGAGCATCACCAAACTCTTGCGATACACCTCGAGCCCGCTCACGGCGCAGTAGCTGCAAGCTCGCATGGCAAAGCCGATGGGGTGAACTATTATTCAGGACAAGCGGTTGAACGGATGGAGACTGTGCGTGAGAATCAAAGCAGCAATTCCGATAACGATGAGTGCCACCGTACAAGCTGCGAGACGAGAAGCCCGATCCCAAGAGACACTGCGATCTTCGCTGCAACTTCCATGGGCAGAAATGGCTGTGTAAGGGTCATAATTGCTTTTGCAGTTTCACACAGAAGAATACCTTCTTAGCGTGAAATTCTTCATGAAGAGATCTACGACTCTTTTTCTCCTCGGCGCATCGCCGCTTTCATAAAGCAAATTGCGTTGAAGCGCGTTAGCGCCGAACAGGAGGCGTGCCCTGATAAACGGCGATGTCGTGGGATCTATGCATAAGCTCGGAATCAACAAGAAATAAAAAGGAACTTTTCCACTCTGCGGAAAGAAGTAGTTATTGAGTGGTGCCAAAGCAGTATTTCCGGCTTGTTCTGGCCCAAGGGAGTGCTCAAAATGAAACTGTGCCCCAGCGAAAAAAACCACTGATGACTGTGCTTATGCATCATAGATCTCGAGGGGAGATGACTCCGTGAAACTAATTCTGCTTACAGTCGCGGCAGCACTTATGTTCCTTGCCATTCCGTTTCCAGCGAAAGCTTCTCTGGGCGGCGACATTGCATCCGTGCGGGCCGACAAGGCTCGCCTGCAGGGAACACTCCAAGCGACCAAGAACGGCGTTTATACCATCGAGGAAGTCAAGGCGCCAACTGGACTGTTGTTGCGCGAGTATGTTTCATCCAACGGACAGGTCTTCGCCATTACTTGGCAAGGTTCCACGCGGCCTGACCTTCAGCAAGTATTGGGAACTTACTTCACGACATTCACGCAAGCCGTTCAAGCGGCGCGGAGTCGCCGCATTCGCCGCGGCCCGCTCGTCATCAAGCGGCCAGGACTGGTCGTGGAAATGGCCGGACACATGAGGTGGCTCGTTGGAAAGGTCTACGTGCCTAGCATGGTGCCGCCAGAAGTTCAGATGGAGGAAATCCGATGAGCCGGAACCCCTCACGCGCATTCATCGCCTTGCTGTCGTGCGCATTACTGCTGTGGTCCGTGGGCTGTTCGGGCTCGGGTGCTCCTCCCACAACAACTCCGCCTACTCCGCCGCCTAGCCCCACCGCGCCCACCGGGCCAAATGTTGCAGCGATCACTGTCAACACCGGACCGGCAGCGTCGACGGGCTCCCCGTACGTAAATGGCGGCTTTACGAGCGTTACCGTCTGTTCCCCGGGAAGCACGTCGAAGTGTCAAACTATCAATGGAATCTTGGTGGATACTGGTTCCTACGGCTTGCGGATTCTCTCCTCAGCGTTAACAACAGTTTCGTTGAACCAGCAAACGGACTCGAGTGGCAACCCAATCGTCGAGTGCGCTCCCTTTGCGTCAGGCTTCACATGGGGCCCTGTGCAAACGGCGGACTTGACCATCTCAGGGGAGGCGGCGAAGTCCGTGCCAATTCAGGTGCTGGGGTCGCCGAACTATCCGGATACGGGCGCACCGACCACTCCGTCTTGTAGCGATGGCTCCACCTTCAGCGGTTTAGATAGCTTGGCGGCCTTGGGCGCGAACGGCATATTGGGCGTAGGTCTCTTCGCGCAGGATTGCGGCAATGGTTGTACTCTGACTGGGGTGTCCAATACGGGCTACTACTTCTCGTGCCCTGGAGGATCGGACACAAACTGCGCAGTGACATCCGAGGCTCTCTCTGCGCAAGTCGTCAATCCGGTTGTGATGTTTCCGGTGGACAATAACGGCGTCATTGTCGAGCTACCTGCGGTTCCGGCAGATACCGTTGCCACAAGTATAACCGGCTATCTGATTTTCGGCATCGGCACCGAAAGTAACAACGGAATGGGTAGTGCGACGGTCTATTCAGTGGACCCTACCTCCGGAAACTTTTCAACAGAGTTTGAAGGCCTGCCATATACCGATTCGAGCTTCCTCGACAGCGGTTCGGATGCCCTATACTTCGATCCAACGAACACGGATTTGGTAAATGAAGAGTGCGCGGACCTCGATGATGAATTTTACTGCCCGACCAGCCCTGAGGCCTTCTCGGCAACCAATGAAGGTTTCTCGAATGGCACATCCGGCCAGGTCAACTTTACGGTGGCAAATGCCGACTCGTTCTTTGACAACCAGGCGGACAACTCAGACGGCGTATTTAACGGCTTGGCTGGACCATTTTCCGGTGTTTTCGACTGGGGTCTGCCGTTCTTTTACGGCCTCAACGTTTACACGGCGATCGACGGTCAGAATACGCCCGCAGGCGTCGGCCCATTTTGGGCATATTAAACACATCAAAGAGCGATTCCACGCGGTTGGCTCTGCTGTGACTGCGAGGCCGATGCGAAACGATTTTCATTCACGGAAAAAACCAACCGGCGGACGAGGCTGAGGGACCCGCGTCCGCCGGTTTTCCTACCCAAATGAAAAATGGGCAAGAACTTTAGTTAAGCGACGAGGCTTCTCCATCGCGCAAGAATTCGTATCGCTCAATCGCGGCGGCAACACCGATGTCCTGCTCCCGCTCGGAATCTGTGCGCACCACGTGCCCCAGGCAGCGAACTTTCACCGGCCCGGCCAGCGTTACCTCGTGCGGCAAAGTCATCACGATTTCCAGCGGAGCCCCGTTTTTCAGGTCCTTGGGAAGGAAAAAGTATATTCCGCGCGAGCTGACTTCTTTCGTTTCCGTTGCGGCCTCGCCCACTGAGGCTTCGCCGGTCCAACGAACTTTCAGCGGCAACCTCATCTGGAAACGACGCGTCGACCTACGCTCTTTTTGTGCCAAGGGCCACCTTCCGCTTCTGTACTGGAAGACAGAATAGGCGGATAGCGTCCTGGCACTCAATAGGCTGCAAGGCTCATTTTTTTCGGCCTTTTGCCCGTACCAAAGTACTAGTCATCCATCCCTCGGAAAATTCAGGAGATACGGTATTTGTGGAGGATATCGTCGAGCGAAAGAACACCTTCTAGCTTTTCAACATTTGCACGATTGACTACCGGCACAAGCGGCCAGTCCCCGATAATCCGAAGGGCTTCATCCAGATGCTGATCCGGATAAAGCTGCGGCAAGGGCCCCTTCGACGGTATCTCGAAATCGCTGGAAGCAGCAGGCGTCAATTGGCGCAGGTCCTCGCGCGCCACGATTCTCCAACCTCCTTCTCGCCGCCAAAGCAACAGTTGCGGAGGTGCAGATAACTCGGCCTCTCGAAACATCTCGGCTACCTTGTCCTCACGAAACGCAATTCCATTGCCCGGACGCATGGCATCCTCCACCCGCAGCGTCGTCTGCTCGCGCATTTCCTCGATGGAAGGTAAAAAAAACCCGTCCTGTCGCGCCAGAAAATCAAACAGCGCCACATGCTGGTATCTGCGGGAAATAAAGTACGCGATCATGTTCGAAAGGATGGCGGGAACAATGATGGAATAGTTCCCGCTCACTTCCAGCACCATGAAAACCGAAGTGATCGGCACGCGCAGGAAGCCGGCGAAGAACGTCCCCATGCCCACCAACGCAAACGCGGCAATCGATTCCTGTGGCCGATGTACCAGCAGGTGCTCGAACCCGCCCACGGCGCCTCCGAGCATGGCGCCGATAAAGAGCGTCGGCGCGAACATTCCGCCCGGCGTCCCGCTCACAAAGGAAATCCCGGTTGCCAATATCTTGAACAGGCCAAGGAGCAGAAGCGTCTTCCAGAGGAACTGGTCGTGCAGGGCCTGATCGATGATCGGATAACCGCTACCCATGACTTGCGGGAGCCAGATCCCGATAACGCCAATCAGAAGTCCGGCTGCCGCCGGCTGAATGAATTGCGTCCACCGCGGCAGTTGCCGCAGTCGAGGCCGAAGATAAGCGATGAATTTCAGGAACGCGAGCGACGCTATTCCGCTGATGACGCCCAGCACCGCATAGCCGAGCAGCTCGATGGGGCTGCGAAACTCGACCGTCGGTACGCGAAACATTGGCGCGCTGCCGAAAAATTCGCGCATCACAACCACGCTGGCAATCGCCGCAAGAATCACAGCGCCCAGCACCCCGCCACTCCATGTGCCGATAATTTCTTCGATAACGAAGATCACTGCCGAAATCGGTGCGTTGAATGCCGCGGCCAGCCCCGCAGCGGCTCCTATCGGAGCGAGCAACCGTTGTTTATCGCGCGAGAGGCGCAAACCTCGCCCCAGAGTGGAAGCGATTCCTGCTCCCATTTGCAGTGACGGGTCTTCTGGTCCGAGCGATTGTCCGCTCCCGATCGCCAGCGCGCAGGTGATGAATTTTCCAATCACCGTCCGGAATGGAACATATCCATCAAAAATGAAAACGGCCGCTTTGGTTTGATTGACGCCGCTGCCCCGCGATCGCTTGAACACATAAATCACCAGCAACGCGACGCCAAACCCAGCGAGCGTCGGCGCCAGCAAAACGCGCAGCGGCGACGGTTCCATCGACGAGCCCAGAAGCCAGAATCGCGTCCAGTCGATCGCCACGCGAAAACACACCACGATTAAGCCGGAAAACAATCCGATGATTACGGCCAGCAGCAGGAAAAGCTGGCCTTCCCGGAGCGTCAGCGCTTTGCGCCGCCACGAAGTCCACAGCCGCTCGAACCGCCCGATTTGGCGTCCTTGCGATCCCCCCGGCGGAGTCGCAACGGGTGAAGGGATTGTCTCCGCGCTGGCGGTTTCGCTCATCTCTCCCCGCCTTGCCGGTATGTTCCCAGAACAATCAATGCTTTATCGAGGCCCGTCGGCTCTCCGCATTTCTGCGCCGCAGATGCCTCCATCGCAAAAATCAGATCGATCGCCGCATCCAGTTCTTCCGGATGCCGCGCTAAATTGCGATCGGAAAGGCGGGCCTGCAACCCTTTCGTCTGCATGTACTCCGTAGCCAAATCCCCCTTTGGGATTGTTCCGGTTTCTTCGCTCGCTCCTGCCTTTTCACTATCTTGCGCCGTTTGCTCCCCCATCTTCGATAAATCCATTCCACTGCTCTTGGCGCAAGATTTATCCCGTGAAACGGCTTGCGCCAAATCGTGCCGCACTCGCGCTCGTCGCTGCGTGTCCGTCAAGCCTCGCGCATTTGGATCCCACGCCAATACCAGCCCTGTCGTCTCCAGCGCTGCATCCATTTCAGGATTGTCTCTTTTCTCCCGGTGAGCCCTGTCCAAATACCGCTCCGCCAACTGAAAATCTCCCATCTGATACGCCGCCAGTCCTGCCCCGCGAATGGCTCCCAGTGGTGGACGCGGCGCCTGCATCGCTCTTTGAAACTCCCCTAGGGCGCGATTCAGATCGCCGGCCTGCATAAACAGTTCTCCCGCCTGTTCATGCAAGGGCGCTCCATGCTGCTGGGGAATTTCTGATTCTAGGGCGATCAGTTCGCCGTCGGCGCTCGAAGGATCATCACGCCCAACCAGAAAACGGCACAATTCCAGCCGGGCATTCAGCCGATTCGTTTCCGCATCCTTCGGCCAAACACCGTAAATCGCGCCGTGGTAATAGCGCAAAGCGTCCGTCTCCGAACCTGACTGCGCCGCAATGCGCGCCAGCGCCAGGTTCACCTGCGCGTCTGAAGGGGAATGCGCGAGCAACCCGAGCAAATACGACTGCGCTTCTTCATTCCGCCCCTCCTCGGAAAGTGCTTGGGCCAGTTGAAATTGCACTTGCGCGTCATCAGGACGGTAGACCAGGGCATTATGAAAATCAGACAGCGCGGCGGCCGCGTCATTAGCCTTCAGTTGCTGTTGGCCCGCAGCAAACCACTCGCTTCCCAGCGCGTCCAATTTTTGGTGATAGCTTTGTGTGATCATGCCGGTGAGAAAGAAGAAAACAATGAGAGCCACCGCGCACAACGACAACACTGTCTCTCGCGACCGAAGCAACAGCGCCAAACGATTGCCGCATTGCGGGCACTCCGTTTGTCCTTCCGGGAGCGGATTCCCGCAGTGGGGACATACTCGCGCCTGCGTTTCCTCAGCCATTACACTCTGTTGTTTAAGATAACTCCGGCGGACCCAAAGATGCACTACGGTTGGCGTTGCCGAAAACCATCTTGTAAGAAAACATGAAAAAATCGTCCGAATCCGCTCTACATTTGCCCGCTGCGTTTGCTCTCTACGTTTGATCGATCAGGCGGTGGTGAATCGCGTAAAGGGCCAGCTCCAGGCGGTCGGACACGCCCAGCTTGTCAAAAATATTGTGCAAATGATTCTTCACCGTTTGCTCGCTGATGAAAAGTTTTTCGCCAATTTCCCGATTGCGAAATCCTTGCGCTACAAGCTGCACGATTTCCTTCTCGCGGTCGCTCAACAAAGGCTTATCGCGCCGCTGCCCGGTCTCCGCGGAACGCTTGAAAGCGTCAATGACCTCCGCGGTCATCCGGTTGTCGAGCCAGATTTCTCCGTCGTGAACCTTCTTGATGCTCTTGAGCAGCAAATCGCTCGCCGACTGCTTCAGTACCACGCCTCGCGCACCCAGCCGCATCGCGCGCACCACGTCCCGGTCATCTTCCGCCGCCGTCAAGACGATCACGCGCGTCGGCACCGAATCGAAGTTAATCTCTTCGAGAACGGCCAGCCCGTCTTTTTCCGGCATCCGTAAGTCCAGCAACAAAATGTCCGGCTTCAACTTCGCCAGCATTCGCACGCATTCATTTCCATTCGAGGCTTCGCCGACAATGGAAACCTCGTCCGTACCGTCAAAAAGCTTGCGTAGACCGTCGCGAAAGATGGCGTGGTCGTCGGCGATCAAGATACGGACAGGCAATTTCCCTTTTGTCATTTCAGCTCGTCAAATTACGGGGATTTCGATTGTCAGACGCGCACCATGTCCTGGGTTCGATTCCACCGTCAGGACACCCCCTACCGTTCTTGTCCGCTCTTTTATCGAGATCGGACCTAGGCGCAGCCGATCCAGTTCTTCGCTTCCAAATCTCCCCGAAAAACTGAACCCTTGCCCGTTGTCGTCGACAACCAGAAAAACTTTCGTGTCGTCTTGCCATAGTTTTACCACGACGTGGCTGGCATGCGCATGCTTTTTTATGTTATTGAGTGACTCACGATATATCTGGAATACCTCACGACAAATCCGGTCCGGCGCGCGTAGATCGTTCTCTTCCAAAAACAAATCCACCACCAATCCCGATTCATTGTGGTACCGTTCCGCGAAACCATACATCATTTCCCGCAGGTCCGCGCTTTCCACTCGCAGCGGACGCAAGTCCTTCACCATCTGCCGCAGGTCTTCGCCTTCCTGGCGAACCGTCGTGCGCAGCGCGGCAATGTCTTCCGCCGCAGCCACAGGCGCCTGGCAAGCCTTGCGCTCCAGAACACCGAGTTGGATATTCAAGCTCAGCAGCGTTTGCAGGATACCATCATGAAGGTCTCGCGAGATGCGGCTGCGCTCGGCCTCGACGGCGCGCGTGCGAAGATGCCGCAGTTGAAAAACATTCTCTAGTGGAACATTCAAATGTCGCACAAGCCGCTCGAACCATCGCAAGTCCCGCCGTGTAAATCCCCGCCGTCCGTTCACCAGCAGCATGCGCCCCGACGGATGCCCTTGCGCAAGGATTGTCACTGCCACGACAGATTGCGCGCCTAACTCTTCTCGAACGCTCGCTGCCGGCGTTTCGAGTTTCCTTGCGAGCGCACCCGTCTCCCGCTCCCAGCCAAATCCTCGTGCTCGCCCTTCGAGCGAATTCCAGCAGACCGTTTGCGAAAGGTCCTCCGAAAGATACGCTCCCATTTTCGACAACGGTAAAACTTCAGGCGGCACGACGTGCCGGCGGTCTTGGTCGCCTTTCCAGGTAAACAATCGCTCGATCTCTTCATCGCAAATCACCAGCACGGCGCACTGGCAGTCGAACTCCCGCGTTAGCTCGCTCAACAGCAGTCGTACGGATTCCCCCCATCCTTTTTCAACGCGAACCATTCCGAGCAGCAGCTCGATGAAACGATCTTCGGCGATAACCGTCCGCTCGCGAATTCCAAGCCAGGCCACGCATAGGCCCGTCAGAAACGTCGTGGTTGCAAGCCCTATCCACTGCAGAACTCCGGAGCCCATAGGCGCGAGCCACACCGCGCGAATCACGACTGCGATAGCCGCTCCGCAACTCACCAAAGCTGCATCGCTCATGAACAGACTGCCGCGACCCGAGCGGTGTAACGAAGCCCCATTTTTGCTGCCTCGCGTGGCCATCGCAAAAACACCAAACAAATAGAAAAACCAAAATGAGGAAAGCGACGGCGTCAGCGCAATGAACACCGCAAGCCCAATCACATCGACCTCAGGTGGAAAGGAGAACTTGGGAAGATGAGCGAATCGCTCAATCAGCAAAACGGCCACAGCGAGAGCCAGGTAACCACACAGAAAGAGAGCCGCGTCCCGGCCTGCGGATCCCGGCGCCATTTCTGTCAGCGTGAAGAGCGCGAGCAGCAACGCGACAGGCCGCATAACGCTGACCAGTCGCTCGATGTGCCGATTTTCCGCTTTCTGTACGGACCTCGGTCCTGCTGGCCCTGGCAGTCTCGCAGTCACGCCTCGCTCCAGCGCAACTCCGTTTTCGTACCCGTCCGGGCGCGTCTCGTTAGTGGCTTGCTCCATCTGTCGATTTTCTACATTCTGCATGAGCTTGCGACTTGCGGCGCGTCTCCCCCGCTACGGAGCGAAGGCCAGCTGCGACATGCCCCCGACCGTTTGCATTACATTCTAACAAGCGCGCTGGTTCACGTTTTCCCTGCCCTCGTCCCCCGTTCTTACCAGTTACGCCTTTCTGGCTGGTCCACTAACCCCTTATCTGCGCTATAACCGATGCGTGCCGCTTTGCGCAAAACCTTGCGGGTCGATAGAATCGAAACTTAGATGAGTCCAGTTGCTCAACAATCCAGGCAGAGAATTGCGTCGCTCGCGCCGAGTGTGACTTCAATCCTGGTGGCGCTGGGCGCCCGGCGCCAGCTCGTCGCCGTGAGCAAGTGGTGCAAGGACGTTGCGGATGTGAGCGGCTTGCCGGAGCTGGGAGATTGCTGGTCGTTAGGGGCTGGCGGAGACGCAGAAACGCTAATGAAATTGCGGCCGACGGTGATCGTTGGCTCTGTGCCGTTCAAGGCGGAAGCAGTGCAGAAAATCTTGGCGCTGCCCGTTCCCTTCTTGGCACTCAATCCCAGAAGCCTTGCCGACGTGGAAGCGGATATTCGCGTGCTGGGCCGAGTGGTGCAGTTGGCCGCCCGAGCAGAAGCGCTGATTCGCGAAATGCGAAGGAATTTCGAGCGCCTGCGGAAACTGACGAAGCACGCGAAGATACGGCCGAGCGTGTATTGCGAGGCGTGGCCGCATCCGCGAATCAGCTCACCGGCGTGGGTGGCGGAGCTGGTGCGTATTTGCGGCGGGGTCATGATTGTGCCCGCAGGACAACGCATTGCCGACGAAGACGTAGCGCGCGCGAATCCTGAAGTGATCGTACTCGCATGGGCCGCGACCGGAGGAAAATCGAAAACCGAGCAAGCTTTTGCGAATCCCGCGTGGCGGGATGTGAGCGCTGTGCGTGAGAGCAGGGTGTTCGCGATTCGCGATGAATTGCTGAATACGCCGGGGCCGCCGCTGGTTCGTGGCGCGGAGGAACTGCTGCGCGTGATACATCCGGAGCTGGCGGCCACGCGTTTGCAACAAGGGGAAAAACGGGCGCGACATGGAAATTGAAAAGGGCAAGGTGCACGCACCGGAATTTGGCGCGACTTGGCTGAATTCGCCGGCGATCGAGTTGCGCGCTCTGCGCGGGCGCGTGGTGCTGGTGGATTTCTGGGACTATACCTGCGCGAATTGCCTGCGCACGCTGCCGTATATGACGGAGTGGCACAAACGCTACGGCGAGAAAGGTCTGACGATCATCGGCGTACACACTCCGGAATTTTCTTTTGCGGCGAACGAGAAATTCGTGCGCGCGGCGGTGGAGCGATTCGGCATTCGCTATCCTGTGGTGCTGGACAATGGATATGCCATCTGGCACGCATATGCGAACCGTTATTGGCCTGCGAAATATTTAATCGACAAGGACGGCTACATCCGGTTTTTTCATTTCGGCGAAGGCGATTACGGTAGCACGGAAGAAGCGATTCAAATGCTGTTGCGCGAGACAACTCCGAGCGCTGAATTCCCGGCGGTGATGGCTCCCGTGCGCGATACGGATAAGCCTGGCGCGGTGTGTTACCGGACAACGCCGGAGCTCTATCTAGGAAATAAGCGCGGTAAGCTCGGGAACCTGTCAGGTTTCCTGAATCAGAATTCTGAACATGATTTGGAACGGGCCGGCGAGTACACGTTGCCGGAGAAAATCGATGCAGACACGGTTTATCTTTCCGGGGCGTGGCTCAGCCGTGACGAGTGCGCAAAATCGGCGGCAGAAACTAAGCCATCCTCTGTGCTGCTCTATTACAGCGGGAAGGAAGTGAATCTTGTTATGGCGCCGAATGGAGAACCGCAAATTGTCGAACTGCTGCATGCAGGCAAGCCGCTGGAAGCGGATGAATTGGGCGAAGACGCAACCCGCGATGGAGCAGGAATGACAGTGGTCAATGTGGATTCGCCACGGATGTACAACCTGGTTCGGAATCCTGGAATAAAGCAGAGGCTGCTTCAAGTTGTGTCACGCAAAGCGGGACTCGAATGTTACGCGTTCACGTTCAGCACATGCGCCGCACAGGATGATCCGCCGTGGTAGTTGTGGCGGCGATTATCGCACGCGATGGGCGTATCCTCGCGTGCCAGCGGAGCCGCAAAAGCAAATTCGCGCTGAAATGGGAATTCCCGGGCGGCAAAGTTCAGCCCGGCGAAACGCCACAGGCAGCGCTGGAGCGCGAGCTGAATGAAGAGCTTGGTGTGCGGGCAAGGATCGGAGAGGAGGTTTTCCGGACAGAACACAAATACGAGCAGATGAGCGAGAGGATCGCCTTGATTTTCTTCGAAGTTCACATCGAATCAGGCGCGCTCGAGAATCGTATATTCGAAAAAGTGGAATGGGTCGAGCCGTCGAAACTTGGTGAACTGGATTTTCTGGAAGCGGACCGCGAGTTGATTGAGAAATTGGCAGCGCGAGAAATCCGCATAGAGCAGGAAACGCAAGATTGGAAATTCGCGTCAGAGTAAGCAGGAAGCGGATTCAGTGTGAAAATTCGTGCTATAGTTTAGGTTGTCTACTTTATCCGCAGAATAATAGGAGAAGAAATGGCAGCCAAAAGTGGCCGGGGCGTGGCCGAGCTTGATACCGAAAAGAGCGAAAACGGGCGAAGAAGCGAAAATGGCCGCGAGCTGATGCTCGGGCTTTATCGGATGCTGGTGAAGTGCCGGATGTGCGACGAAAAAGCGCGCATCCTCTTCCGGCAGGGCAAGTACGCGGGGAATTTTTACTCAGGAGTGGGGCAGGAAGCTGCGGAGGTCGGCGCGGCATACACCTTGCGCGAGGATGACTGGATTGCACCGTCGCATCGCGACTGGACCTCGAACATTATCAAGGGCGCTCCTCTGAATTTGTGTTTTGCGCAACTCTTTGGGAAAGCAACGAGCCCCGACCGTGGAAAATCGACACCGGCGCACATGGGCTATCCACCGATACACACGATTACCCCGGCGAGCAGCATTGCCGGGCAGCTTGCGGTTGGGACAGGCGTGGCGTTTGGGCTCAAGCGGCTGGGGCGCGACACAGTCGTCGTTTCGTTTTTCGGAGACGGCGCGACAAGCCTGGGCGGATTTCACGAGGCGCTGAACTTCGCCGGCGTTCACCGGCTGCCGATTATTTACGTTTGCCAGAATAATTTGTGGGCGGAATCGGTGCCGCTGCGGTTGCAAACCGCGATCAAGGATTTGGCGGATCGCGCGAAGGCTTACGGCTTTCCGGGCATCGTCGTGGATGGAAATGACGTGATGGCTGTTTACGACGTGGCGACGAAAGCGATTGCGCGCGCTCGTGCGGGTGAAGGGCCGACGTTCATCGAATGCAAGACGTATCGATGGTACGGGCATTCGGAAATCGATCCTGCGAAGTACCGCATGAAGGAAGAAGTGGACGCGTGGAAGAAGCGCGACCCGGTAGCGCTTTTCGAGAAAGTTCTCCGCGACAAGAAACTCCTCAACGACGAATTGAAGGACAGGATCGCAAAAGAAATCACGCAGGAAATCAACGAAGCCGTCGAGTTTGCTGAGCAGAGCCCGTATCCGGACGCCTCCGAGCTGGCGGATCACGTCTGGGCGCAGGAATAAAAGGGGACCGCGAAAAAATGGCACGCACGATAACAATGATTGACGCCATCACGGAAGCGATGGCGCAGGAGATGGAACGAGACGAACGCGTTTTCGTGATGGGCGAAGACATCGGCCTTTCGGGCGGCGTCTTCAAAGCGACGCAAGGGCTTTACGATAAATTCGGCGAGGAGCGCGTGCTGGATACGCCGCTCGCGGAAGGTAACATCATCGCGTCGGCGATTGGCGCGTCGATGGTGGGGCTGCGGCCGATTGCGGAAATTCAGTTCGCTGACTTTATCACGCCGGCGATGGAGTCGCTGGTACAGCAGGCGTCGAAGATTCGCTACCGCAGCGCGGGCGGATATGGATGCTCGCTGACGGTGCGCATATGCTGCGGCGGGGGCACGGGGGGCGGACTCTATCACTCGCAAGAAAACGCCTCGTGGTTCGTGCACGAGCCCGGATTGAAAGTGGTGATGCCGTCGACGCCTTATGACGCCAAGGGACTCCTGCTCGCGGCGATTCGCGATCCGAATCCGGTCCTTTATTTTGAGCACAAGAAGCTCTATCGCACCGCGAAAGGCGACGTGCCCGAAGGCGATTACACCGTGCCCATCGGCAAAGCCGAGACGCGGCGGCAAGGACGCGACATGACCGTCGTGACTTACGGCTACATGACGACGCTGTGCCTGGAAGCAGCCGAGAAGATGGCCAAGAACGGTGTGGAAGCCGAAGTGATCGATTTGCGCACGCTCTCGCCGATCGACAAGGAAACAGTGCTCGAGTCTGTGCGGCGCACGAGCAAGTGCTTGATCGTGCATGAAGACAAGCGCACGCTGGGAATCGGCGGTGAAATTTCCGCGATTGTGGCGGAAGAGGCGTTTGAGGATTTGGATGGACCGATCGTGCGCATCACCGGTCCGGACATTCCTGCGATTCCGTTTGCGCCGCCGCTCGAGCACGCGTGGATGGTCAACACGGATAAAATCGTCGCAGGAATGGAGAAGCTCGCGGCTTACTAATCGCGGTTCAACTGCGTGATTCCCGGGCGGCGTCGGAGTTTTGGCGCCGCCTTTTTGTTTTTGCGCATCCAAAAAGCAAGCAAAGCGCGTATGCGATACATGGAGCGGAATTTCAAATTCTTGGCAACTTGGCCAGCGGTTGCGGGCATTTTGGCGGTGCTGATTCTGCTGTCCCCTACGTTTGCGCAGGAGCATGCACAAGGGCCACACACGGTGCTGACGCTCTTGTCGAATCGTGCGAGCCTGGTTCCGGGCAGCCACATCCGGGTGGGAGTATGGTTCCAGATGGAAAAGGGCTGGCATGTGTACTGGGTGAATCCGGGCGACTCCGGTGAGCCGCCGAAGATGGAATGGCAGTTGCCCGCGGGATTTCGTGTTGGAGCAATCGAATGGCCTGCGCCTAAGAAACTAACCGCGCCGTCGATTGTGGATTATGGATATGAAAACGAGGTGTTGCTGATGGCGCCGTTGAGCGTGCCGTCGAATTTGAAGAGTGGCGGAACGGAAACGATTAGTGCGAAAGTTGACTGGCTTATCTGCCGCGAAATGTGCATACCGGGTAAGGCGCAACTCTCGCTAACGCTGCCGGTAAATAACGCGGTCAAGGGATGGAAAGGCACCGCTCCATCGGCTGACGTGGCGGAGCTAATAAACGCGCGGGCGGAAGTGCCAAAGCCGCAGCCAGCAACGTGGAAGCTTTATGCGACGGACGAGAAAGATGATTTTGTTCTGACGGTCGAGACGGGCAAACAGGAAACCGCCGCGACATTTTTCCCTCTTGAAGCAGAACAAATCAAGAACGACGCGGCGCAGGCCGCGACACCTTTTTCGCGGGGTGTGCGTCTAAGATTGCAGAAGTCAGACGGGCTGTTGAAGCCGATCGCGCAATTGCGGGGCGTGT
>JBAQYT010000021.1:0-31210 GCA_049787175.1 Candidatus Acidiferrales bacterium
CCTACTGTGCAATATGCGCTCGAGTTGGCCGGGAAGCCCACGCCAAAGGTAACCGCGGAGGATTTACACGTACAGTCGCCCTATAACACCTACCTTCATCGCGGGCTTCCGCCGGGGCCCATTGCGAATCCTGGCGACGCATCGCTGCGCGCGGCGCTCAATCCCGCGCAAACGCATTATCTTTATTTTGTGGCGAACGGCGCAGGCGGGCATTTTTTCAGCAACACGCTCGAGGAACACAACCGAAATGTGCAGAAATATAAACGCATCCTCGCCGGATTGCCTCCAGAACCACCGCCGCCGGTCCATGCACACAGGAGCGTGACGCGGCAGGCGGGCCGGAAAAAGAAGGCGAGGAGCCAGCAATGACCAGCGAAAAATCGCCGCCGAAGAAAGAAATGATTTTGTCTGCGGCGCGTGAATTGAAAAAGGCGGTTTATACGCCGGCGGAAATCGAGCAAATCCGGCGCAAGTTGATCGCCGAACGGGGCGAGGCCGGGAAGACCTCCACCGATTACATCGCGGACGTGCTGGCCGAAGCTAAAATGCGCGTTGTGCTTTTAGTGCATGTTGATCCGGAAGGGCAGTACGAAGAAGAGTTTCAGGACTTGCTGCACTTCGCAACGCTGGAAGAGGCGGAAGTATGCCTGGTGCGGCTGGACGAGCTGCTGCGGAAGTTTGAAACCGAAGGTTCGCGCGCCGGAGAAGCGCGAGTGCTCGAAGTTGCCCGGCTCGGGCGAAGGCGCGCGGAAATGATTTCCCGGAACCGCAAAGTGGACGCAATCAAGCGAAAGGAGAAAGAAGAAGTGGCGCGATGGTTTTCCGTCTGGCTGGAACAGCCAGACGCATTCTTCGACTGGCTCGAAATCCGCAAGCAATCCCCGGAATTTCGCGAGCGTTTTCCGCAAGGACAGGCAGAAGCCGAATGATTGCGCTGGAAGCGGAACCGCTGGATTTAGGGCAAGACGTGCGCGCCGTCGGCCTCGATTTGGTGGAAGGAGCGGACCGGGAACCGGTGCGTGGAGAAGATGCCGCGCGGGTGTGGAGCATGGCGCTACCTGCCATTGCAGGGAATGAGCCGTGGGTGCTTGATTTCTTCAGCCATCTGGACCGTGTACGCGAATTCTGCCAGACGCGAAAGCTCGAATATCGCGAAGCCTCGAAACGCTCGATGGTTATCCCATCGCTGCAGGCAGACGCTCTCCATGACTTGTTCAAGAGGTTTGAAGCGGAGACTTTCGGCATGCGCGCGGGAAGCCGGCTCGACACCGCTGATGGGGTCTTGGAGAACGAGCTGGCCCGCCAAGGGGTCGACGCCTACCATTCCGCGTACCCGAGCTACTTCTTCTGCGCGGTGTGCAATTTCGAGGATGGCTCGGTGGTGGTGCTGAGCGACAGTCTATGGGCCAGCGAGGTCGTCCGGCGTGTGCGCCCAACCCTCAAGGGTCTGGAAATCCAAGTACGCTTGGCCGTCTAGGTCAAGCTAAGTATTTTACAATCTGCTATTTAGGTAGTTCACCGACTCCCCGTATCGGCGGTTGACACAATGCGCACGCTGGTACGGCGGTACCATTCCCGATCTCTTAAACAGAGGGCACGATAGATGGAGCGTTCGAGGTCTCCAGCATGCCCAGCACTAGCGAGACTTTGGTCTCCGTCTCTCGAAGTTTTGTGTACAGCCTGAATGCGCTCTTGAAGTTTGCCCGCCTGTACGGCTTGCATCACGCGCGGTCCGCGACCCAGTTCCAAGACACATGGAAAGAATTGAAAGCCGCGATCGAAGCGGCCGGCCCGGCGGGATTCATGGTCGGGACCTCTGGGAGCAAACTCGTGTTGGATGGCGCAGTTCTCGAATCCACAGCCGCAGAGAACAGCCTGGCGCAGATTTTCACGAACGCGGGAATCGCCAGCATCGCGTTCACGCCTGAGGTGTCTGAAGATTCGTTCGGGGATTTTG
This sequence comes from Candidatus Acidiferrales bacterium, assembly GCA_049787175.1. Taxonomy (GTDB): domain Bacteria; phylum Acidobacteriota; class Terriglobia; order Acidiferrales; family UBA7541; genus DAHUXN01. The sequence goes on from JBAQYT010000021.1 coordinate 1,958, forward strand.
TGAGGGCCTTCGCGGGGGCGGGCGTCAAGCCATCCAACCTGCGCACCTTCCTGAAGAATTCAACGGGTGAGTCCTCACAGCGCGGGATTCGCATCAACGAGCTTCGTTTCGTCCCGGCAAGCAACGGAGCCAGTGACGCGGCGCAGAACTGGCTGCGCGACCCAGCAAAGCTGGCGGAGATGATTGGCGCCGAAGAAGCATCGCGGCGCGTGCGGCGTTTCAAATCCTTTGAATTCGGCGAAGAGCTCGTGGGCACAGCGCACTGGGACGGACAAGACGCCGCCGATCGCTTGCTCACAGGAGAAGAGATCAATGAACTAATGAACGTGGTTACGACGACCACGGCCGCCTCGGAGGAAGGGACTAGCAATGGCGCCGAATGGAAGGAACGGTTCGATGTCCTTCCGGCGAATGCGAAGTCCGTATTCCGCGAAGCCTTTGCAGAAGTGATTCTCAAGCTTCGTCCAAGCACGCTGGACAACTCTGCATGGTATCGCCTGTCGACGGATGTCGCGATTCGCTGCGCCACGGAGCGCTTTGAAAGCGGCGCGATCAACGCCAGCGCCGTTCGCCCACTCCTCGACAAGCTAGGCAAAGAAATAGAAGTGGGGACAAGGGCGTCTCTGGCAGAGCAAGGCATCGCGGCGGACTCCTTGACCGATGTTCTGTATCGGCAATTCTGGGCTTCCGTTTCCGAAGACAGGAAACAGAATGTCTTACTTTCGCCGGAATGCTGGCGCGTGCCAGCGAGAAACATTCAGCAGTACGTAAAAGAGCAGCAACGCCGCGGAGATACGGCGGCGGCGGAGAAAATTCTCATGCAGTACGCCCGCGGCGTTTGCCATCTGGACCCGGATGCGCGGAGGGAAACGGCCAACGGGATGATGCAGATAGCGGATATTTACACTCGTGCGGGAGGCGCGCCGTTGGATGAAGCAGTGCGCGCCATCGGAGAGCAGCTCTCCCGCGAACGTGACGCCGAACTGCAGAGTTTGCTCAGCGCCGCGTTTGTTAAATTCAGCCAGGAGGCTGCTGAGCAAAGCGAATTCCCCGCAGTGCGGCGCGCTCTCGACACTCTGACGGTCCTCGAGAAATCGCGACCGAGCTGGACCAGAAGCCTCGGGCCGCGCATCGGCATCCACAACCGTATTCCCGAATTCATCGAAGAAGGCCTGAAGGATTCAGCGCCGCGACCGGAGCTTGTCGAAGTGCTTCGCCGGGCCCCGGATGCAGCGGCCGCGCAGCTTGCAAGCCGCCTGATGCGGGTCACGCGCGGCTCGGAACGGGAAAACGTAGTGGCGATGGCTCGCGCGATCGGCGAACCGGTCAAAGTGCAGCTCCGGCAAACGTTGGAACTTGCGCCGGTAGGAAGCGCCGTCCGCGTGGTAGGACTGCTGAGCCGAGTGGAGCCTATTGTTGTCGAGGAGCTGTTGCCTCGGCGCATACGTTCAGGCGAACGAAGCGCGCATGACGAAGCGTTGCGCCAGCTTTCCATTGCGGGAGCACCCGAGCGTGGGCGGACGCTGATGCGCATGATGGAAAGCCTCGACGCCATGATTGTGCCCATGGCGCTCGATGAGATTGGAATGTGCGGCGACGTCACCGTCGCGCCGGATGTGTTACGCGTTGCGAAAGGCGAATCGCTGCCGGACAGCTCAGATTTCCTCCGAGTGAAGGCCATCGAAGCGCTGGGGCGGCTTCGCGCTCCGGGTATGGAGGGAGACTTGTTGCGCTTTGTGGAGGCCAAGGGAGCCTGGCGCTGGACTTATCCCCACGAAATGCGGCTGGCAGCCGCTCAAGCGCTTGTGAAAATCGATCCCGAACGCGCGCCGGCGCTTCTCGCCAGCTCAGGCTTGAACGCGCGGCTGTTGGGTTTGGCGCCGCTGGACGCGAAACGGGACCACGATTTCGTGCGCTACCGCCGGTATGAGCGAATCCGAATGATTCGCCCGATGCCCGCCGTGATCCAATCGCAGCGCGGAAAGTATCAGCCGGCCGTGCAGGTTCTCAGTTTGGAGGGCGGGCTGCTCAGCGGGAACGTCCAGCTTTCTGTCGGCACGCCCGCGCGCCTGTGCATCTCATCCGGCATGCGGCCGATTCGCTTGGATGTGCTGGTGCGATTCGTGAAGTCCAATCAGGCCGGAGTGGAAACGGTTGGAATGGAATTGGAAGACCGCTCTCGCTTGCGGAATTTACTGCTTTCGATGACGGGAGCATCTGAGCCGAATCAACCCCTGCCTGTTCCCGCCTAAAATTTCCCTAAACCAGCTCGTTTTTCGCGGGTTGTGCCTGTACCACTTCTGCCGCGCCGTAGCTTGCGGAAGAAGGCGTTCAGGGCGCTTCCGGACGGCATTGCGTTGACACTCCGAGAGGTGGCTGTTAGATTCGATACTCTGCGTTTTCTCGGGGGCGGGCGACATCCGGTTCAAATTCTCGTGGGTTATATCCTTTGCGATGTTTACGCTCGCGGCAGGCTGCGCGGTCAGCCGGAAAACGGTGGTTGTACCGGCGGCTGTCCAGCCCGCGCTGAGCGCCACAAAGCCGGAGCTGATTGACCGCTACAATCGCGAAGCATCCGCGGTGCAGACGGTTAACGCTGCGGTGCGAATGTCGCCAACGGCGGGCTCCGCGCTGAGCGGCGTGATCGAGAACTATCACCAAGTCAACGGCTATATCCTGGCAGCGCGGCCTGCGTCGATCCGTGTGATCGGCCAGGCGCCGGTGGTTGCAAAAGACATTTTCGATATGGCCAGTGATGGGCAGAGCTTCCACATGTACATTCCCTCGAAGAATGAATTCATCGAGGGGCCTGCGGACTTGCATCGCACCGCCAAGCGGCCGATCGAAAACCTTCGCCCGCAGCATCTGTTTGATGCGCTCATTTGGCCGAGCATTGAGCAGAATGAGCCGGTGCTTTTGGAGGAAGTCGACGCGCCCCCGGCGCGGTATTATGTGCTAACGGTGGCTAGGAACGGTTCGCAGGGGTGGGAGCTGCAGCGCAAAGTGTGGTTCGACCGCGTGAATCTGCAGATTGCGCGTATGCAAATCTACGACGAGCAAGGCACGATTGTGTCCGACATACAAATGACAGATTGGCGGCCTGCCGGAGCGGCCGATTACCCTCGTGACATTCTGATTTCCCGGCCCGTCGATGAATACCGGCTCGACGTGGTGATTACCCAACTGACGCTCAACCAAACCATCAGCGCCGATAAATTTCATCTGGCTCAGCCGGCGGGTACCGAACTGATGCGCCTTGGCCAGGAAGCCCAGCCGTGATCCGCCAGATGATTTTGCGAAACGTGATGTTCCGCCCGGTGCGGACTTTCATCACCATCATTGCCGTCGCCGTCGAAGTCACGCTGATTTTGATGGTCGTGGGCCTCACTTCCGGCATGTTGTCGGACACGGCGAAACGCATCGAAGGAATCGGCGCGGACATCATGGTGCAGCCGCCTTCCGCTTCCATTTTCATGGCGCTCAGCGGCGCGCCTATGCCCATCGAGATCGGGCAGCGGCTGGCGCAACTCAAGAACGTACACGCCGTCGCGCCGGTGCTTCTGCAATTCAATTCCACGAATAGCCTCGACCTGATTTATGGCATTGATCCGGACAGTTTCCGCGAAGTCTCGGGCGGCTTTGTCTTCCACGATGGGCATGACCTTCAGAATCCCGACGACATTTTGGTGGACGACTGGTACGCCAAGGGCCGCAAAGTCAAAGTCGGCGACACGCTGCACGTCCTGGGACATGATTTCCATGTCGCGGCCATCGTCGAGCACGGAAAAGGCGCGCGGCTTTTCGTATTGATGTCGACACTGCAGAATTTGGCTGGCGCGCGCGACAAAGCCTCGGTGTTTTTCGTCAAGTGCGATCGTCCCGAGCAAACCACCAAGGTGATGTCCGCGATCAATCAGCTCTTGCCGCATTACGAAGTGCGCCCGCTGCGCGATTATCTTTCACTGATGACTTCGTCGAATCTTCCAGGGCTTCAGACTGTGATTCGCTCCATGATTTCGCTGGCCGCGGCGATCGGTTTTCTGGTGATTCTCCTGTCGATGTACACCACAATCATTGAACGCACGCGAGAAATCGGCGTTCTGAAGTCGCTGGGCGCCTCGCGTACGTACATCGTGCGTGTGATCCTGAGCGAGACAACGGCTTTATGCGTGGCGGGAATCGTGCTCGGAATCGCCATGAGCTATGGCGCCCGCGCGCTGTTCCTTGGCGTTTTTCCGACGCTGACAATTCTGATTTCGCCCATGTGGCTTGTGCGTGCTGCTTCCCTTGCAATTTTGGGAGCGTGGCTGGGCGCGGCGTATCCCGCCTGGATTGCCAGCCGCAAGGATCCTGTGGAAGCGCTGGCATATGAATGAGCCTGCCCGCTGCCGCATCGGATCATCGTCGTGGCGAATGGCATAGACTTCTTGGCGCGGAGAGCGAATCCTCCGCCGGAGCGCATTTGGAACCCATACTGAAGAGCACGAATCTCTGGAAGGTCTACCAGTCTGGCAAGCTGGAAGTCGCCGCATTGCGCGGCGTGGATATGGAAATCTTCCCGGGAGATTTTGTGTCGATCATGGGCCCGTCGGGCTGCGGCAAGTCCACATTGCTTCACGTGATGGGAGGCCTCGCGCGCGCGACCCGCGGCAAAGTATTGCTCGATGGCAACGATTTGGCCGCCATGGGAGATGCAGCCCGCACGCTGCTTCGCAGGCACAAGGTCGGCTTCGTATTTCAGCGGTTCAATTTGCTGCCGACGCTTGATGCCAGGGGTAATATTGCTCTGGCACAGCATATCCATGGAGACGGCTTCGATCCGCATCGCTTCGAGGTCGTGACGCGAATGCTCGGACTGAGCGACCGTTTGCATCATCGGCCATCGGAATTATCGGGCGGAGAGCAGCAGCGTGTCGCCCTGGCGCGAGCGATCATCAATGAGCCGAAAATTGTTCTGGCGGATGAGCCAACCGGAAATCTGGACACGAAAAACTCCGAAAATGTTCTCGGACTGTTGCGCCAGCTCAATAAGGATCTGGGGCAGACCATCGTCATGATCACGCACAATCCGGAAGCCGCCACGTACGGAAATCGCGTGCTGCATATGCGCGATGGTGTGGTCATGGACGGGGCTTCCGTCAATTGATATGCGCAAATTGCTGCGGCGAGCGTGGGGAACGATTTTTTGGTCGCATGAGCGTGGTAGCTGGCCATATGACGTCATGGTTGTGGTCATCGTGATGTTCGTCTTGATCACCCCGCGCCGCTGGTTCCACGATCAACCCGAAAACAGTTTCGCAAGCGCTTCGGGAGTTACGCTCATCGCTCAGGACTCAAGCACGCATACCGAGACCTACCGGTTGGACCGGGGCTTGTTCGGCAGCGCTCAGCCAGCCGTCAAATCGAACGAGCTCGAAGAGAAAACTCATCAGCTCCTCAGTGAGTCGGTGGAAGGCCTCAAAGGGCGGAGATTTCAGGTGCGAAGTATCCAGCCGGTCCGCGGGAGCGACGGGTCTCTGCTGTATTACGAAGTAGAAGTGAAGCGTTAGACGTACATTCCTCGGGAACCCCGCTCGCATCAGGCCTCCTCAGCCCCGTTTTTATGCATCTCTGCATGCTATGATGTTTGCGGATTTTTCCGGTGAACGTTGAGGAAACTACATATGTGCGGCAAGGAGATTGTTTCAGCCATCATCGCAGCGTGTGTCGCGCTGGCCATGAGTGCTTCGGCCGCGCCGGCTAGGCTGCAGGCTCACGGAACCCTTACACTGGAAACCGTGCTCGACAGTTTGAACCGCGAAGCAGCGAATTTTCGCAGCCTTACCGCGGACGTCGAGCGAACGAAGGTCACCGTGGTCGTCAATGTTAAGTCGACGGAAACCGGGACCCTGTGGGTTCGCGGCGACAAAATGCGGCTCGATTTGAAAGAGCCGGATCCGAGGACGATTCTGCGATCGGGCGATACGATTTTTGTGTATACGCCAGGATTGAAACAGGTCGAGGAATACAATCTGGGGAAGCATCGCGAATTGGTAAATGAGTTTCTTTTGTTGGGCTTCGGCACTTCAGGCCGCGAGCTGCAAAGGGGATTTTTGATTACTTTGATCGGTGAGCCGCTTCTGGATCGCCAGAAAACGGCGTTGCTGGAGCTGACTCCGAAAGCGGGGGCAGCGCGTAACCAGATCGCCAGAATCCGTCTGTGGCTCGACGAATCGTCGTGGTTGCCGGTCCAACAGGAGTTTTTCGAAACTGGCACAGACGATTACTTCATCATTCGCTACGCGAACATTTCCAAGAACCCGGAGATACCCGACTCGCGATTTAAGCCCCACTGGCCGAAGGGCACGCAAAGAGTCCGCCCCGACGCCTAGTTCGTCGACCCCGTAATCTGTTGTGTCAATTCCGCGTTATGAAGCACGCTTCTCACGACGGGCAAGGCTTCTTTCCCTGGAGATAAGCGTTTTCTTGCGCTCCAAACCCCAGCGATAGCCCGCGAGGTTGCCGTCTTCCCTCACCACGCGATGGCACGGCACCACAATCGAAACCGGATTTGTGGCGCAAGCTCGCGCCACGGCTCGTATAGCTTTGGGCTTACCAATCGCGCGGGCCACTTCCGCGTACGACTTCGTAGAGCCGTAAGGAATGCGCCGCAGCTCCTCCCAAACGCGGCGCTGGAATGCCGTCGCCTGGACGTCCAAAGGCAGATCGATATGAGGTTCCTGCCCGCGCAAGTGCCGGACGATCCCTCGGACCCATGGCCCGATTCCTGCGGCGTCCTGGTGAATTTCCGCGCGAGGATATTCCCGCGCGAGCGCCTTCTTGAGCGGCTCATCCGAATCGCCTAGATAAACGGCGCTTACGCCGCGTTGCGTGGCAGCTACCAGGACCCGTCCCAGTGGGCACGGCGCGATGGTATAGGAAATGGCCATGCCTTGGCCTCCGCGGCGATACGCCGCCGGGGTCATTCCCATTTGCCCAGGAGCGCGCTCGTAGAGCCGGCTGCTCGACCCGAAACCTGCGTCATACATTGCTGTGGTCACTTTTTCCCCCTTGCGAAGTTTGGATTTCAATTGCGTCATCCTCTGCGCGTCGGTGAACTGCCGTGGCGTAATACCAAGTATTCTTTGAAACAACCGCTCCATTTTGTGCGGCTTCATGCCAAACGGGCGGCTCAGTTCGACCAAAGTGAGTCGTGCCTCAGGGTCCGATGCTAGCGTTTCGTCGATTCTTTGGCAGATTCGCTGCACCAGCCGCGCGGCCTCTCCTTGTGGAGACGAAAGCTGTGGCCGGCATCGCCGGCAGGCGCGATAGCCGGCACGTTCGGCGTCCCGGGGGCCTGAAAAGAAAATAACGCGATCAGCGCGTGGCCTCCTCGACGGGCACGACGGCCGGCAATACACGCCCGTGCTGCGCACGGCATAGACAAAGCTCCCATCAGCGGCAGAGCGCCGTTGCTTCACGGCTTGCCAATAGCGCGATGACGCCGTGCGATTTGCGCGGTTAGCGATACTCATTGGCTTGCTCATGTCCACGAAACAAAAATATTCTATGCCGGAAACAATATCTATCCGATTCTTGCAGTCAAATCTTGGCTGGTCCGGCGCCCTTTTCGACGTTTTGGGCTTATGGAGTCCTTGTTGAGTTACAGGACACTTTTTGTCTTGACATGGTTGACGCCCTATAGGCTCCCAAGGCATATTGCCCCTCTCGGCTTGGGGAAGGCCGGGACTTGGGGGCATCTACATGGGGGCACTTGCGAAACTACACCTCTCAGTCAGTTCAGCGGAGGCGCCAGCTCGAGAAGTTCATCAAGTCCAGCCAGATCTGCGCCACAGAACGTTCTTACGCGTTCCGACTCACGCGATAAGTGTCGCGGAAGACCGGAGGCGCAGCCCGAGAGCCTACCTCAGTTTGCCCTTGCAACTAACCAGCATCGAAGGCCGGTCAGAACCAGCTCCTGTCACCCTGGTGACAAAAAATATCAGCTCCAGCGGCATTTACTTCTTGGCGCCCCGCCATATCGAGCCCGGAACAGCCATTGAGCTCCAAGTCGCATTGATCGAACGTCCTCTCGGCCGAGGCAGCGTCCGCCTGAAAACCGCGGCTCACGTGGTTCGTATCGACGATTGCGATGTGCCCGGATGGTTTGGTTTCGCCGCGTCTTTTGATGACATCGATTTCGACCGCGATGACGTAGTTCCTTCGCTTAACGGGTTTCATTAGAGTTTCTGCGGTCCTTTCTGTAGTCTTCTCCCGTGAAGCTGCAACGCATCTCCGCGCGCGCGGTGATTTTCGATTGGGACGGCACCCTGCTGGATTCCTTTCGGGCCGATACGCGAGCATACCGGGCCATGTTCCACGCCCTCGAAATCAATTTCTCCGACCGCCAGCTCGCCCGCCACTATTCACCGGATTGGTATTGTGTCTATCGCGCTGCAAAAATTCCCGGAAAACAATGGGATCTAGCTGACAAGCTCTGGGCAGGCGCTTATCGCAAAGAGAATCCCCGTTTGTTGCCTGGAGCGCGTGCCGTGCTCAAGAAACTCAGCCGCACATTCGCATTGGGGCTGGTCACCAGCGGTGACCGAAAGCGCGTTCTCCGGCAGCTCCGGCAGTTTGGACTTCAGGACCTGTTTCCGGCGTGTATTTGCTCCGAGGATGCTCCTCGTCGAAAACCTCACCCCGCGCCGCTCCGTGCGGCGATGCGTTGTATGCGCATGAAAGCTGCGGATTGCGTTTACGTGGGCGATACGCCCGAAGACATCGAGATGGCCCATTCTGCTGGAGTCAGATCCGTTGGGGTGATCGGCCCTTTTCCTAGCTCGGCCAAGTTGAAGGCCGCGCATCCGGGCATGCTGCTCAAATCCATAACAGACTTGCCGGAAGTGCTGCTTCCTGCCGCCAAAGCTCTGTAGGTCAGCGCGTTTTGCCCGGCCCGGCCGGCTTTGTAGGAGGGGCCGGTGAAGCGGCTGCATTGGGCCTGAAGTTCGACGAACGGATCACCAAGCGGATCGGAACCGTGCCTTGCGGCGCCTTAACGTCGCTGTCGGATCGAATGTACGTGGGCAACCACAAATGCCCCTGGATATTCTCGCGATAGACGTCAAACATCCGAAAAGGAAAACTGCCCGCAAAATTTCCCGTATCTGTGACGAACTGGCCGTAGCTTTTCACGATCGCGAAATCCTGGTCGTCAATCCACACCACGCCATCGAATAATGGCTTGCTGATAAGCTGTTTCGGCTGCACTCGGAAGATGAACGTATCAATTTGATCGAGCTTTTCCTTGCCCTCGTAAGACAGCTTGTATTGAGGCAATTCTTCGGTCGTCAGGAAAAAGAGCCGCAGGCCGGCCAGGAATTTGACGTCTTCGAGCGAGAACTCCGTATAATGCAAATTGGAAGTGGGCGGCTTGAGCACTCTCTCATCATGCTCGCCATCGGATTTTGTATATTGCTCGCCATTCAGTTCAAATAATCCCCCGTTCGCGACCAACTCTTCGACCTTCACGCTCTGATCCAGCGTGTCCGCATCGTAGGCTTTCTTGTTCAAGTCTTCGTTCTGCGTGAATCGCTGGATGATTTGCTCCGCCGGAATGGGCGGAGCGGCCGGCTCCGGTTTGACGGGGATATGCTTGAGTTCGAACGTGGGTGGAGGCGTAATTGGACCCGTGGTCTGCGCCTGGGCTATAGCCCCGCCGGCCATGAGAGCCGCTACGAAAATCCCTAAAGAAATGAATCGGATCATCTTCTCCCCGCTTAGATGCGGAAAAGCCCTCTTGCGAACGCCCTAGGCTTGCAGGCGCGCACCGCCTGGGGGATAATCCCACAACTCTGGCACATGAGGAAAGAGCAGGCCAAGCGTGATCTGTCCGCAATGTCGAACAGAAAATCCGGAACAATCATCCGCGTGCTCTAAGTGCGGCTCTTCGTTTGATTTAGACCTGGACGCCGACGGTACGCTGGACGTTACTCCGGCCGCTCCCAACTCGTCAGCCTCTAGGACTTCAGATCAACACGCTGTGTCCTCCTCCGCTCGTTCCGGTTCTGCCGCCCGTACGGGCGCTCGATCCGCCGCGACCCCTTATGGCGTTCTTGAGGCAGGCGACGAGCTGGGCCATCGGTATCGAATTGAATCGATGCTTGGCCAAGGCGGCATGGGCCGCGTGTACAAGGCTTACGACAAGGAGCTCGACCGGCCCATCGCGCTGAAGGTGTTGCAGCCTGAACTGACCAGCGATCCCAATGCCATGCAGCGCTTCAAACAAGAGCTGCTGCTCGCCAGCCGCATTTCACACAAGAACATCCTGCGCATTCACGATTTGGGCGAAGCCGGTAACGTGAAGTTCATTTCCATGGCCTTCGTCGACGGCCCGGATCTTCATCATCTCTTGCACCACGGAAAGCTTTCCATTGAGCGCGCGCAGAATATCGCGCAGCAGCTTTGCGAAGCGCTTGACGCCGCGCATTCCGAAGGAATTGTGCACCGCGACTTGAAACCGCAAAACATTCTCATGGGGGCGGGTGACCACGTCTACATTTCGGATTTTGGCCTCGCCAAGTCGCTCGAATCCAGCGCTGGCGGAATGACGCGAACGGGCCAGTATCTGGGCACGCCCCGCTACATGGCGCCGGAGCAGGTGGAAGCGGGCCAGGTGGATAAGCGTACGGATATCTATGCGCTGGGCCTGATCTTGTTTGAGATGGTGACCGGCGAGGACGCGTTCAAAGGTGACTCGACGCTACAGATCATGTATCGCCGCGTCAAGGAAAAGGCTCCCAATCCCCAGCAGATCAATCCGGAAGTGCCCGACTACCTGGCGCGCATCATCCTGCGTTGTTTGGAGCGCGACCCTGCCTACCGTTATCAGGATGCCCGCGAGATTCTCGCTGATTTGCGCGCCGCGCGCGTCACGCCCGCTGCAAAAGGCTTACATGGAATCCTTCCGGATGTTGCCACCCACTGGTGGATCGTTGCTGCGGTGGCGATCCTCTTGGCAGCTCTTCTGGCGATTCCCTCGGTTCGTCACATTTTCCGGGCAAGCCGGCAAGCTCCCACAGCGGCGTCGAATGCCGCTCCGCCGGGCGTCCCCCCGCTTTCGAGTGGCCGGTTTATCGCTGTGCTGCCGTTGCAAGTCCTCGGCGATGCGCATCAAGTCGGGTACCTGGCCGAGGGCGTGCAAGAAGCGCTTTACGCAAAACTTTTTCAATTGAAGGATGTTCGCATGACGTCGGCCGACGCGTCGGCAAAAGCCAATCAGAATGAGTCTCTGCCTAAAATCGCCAATGCCCTTGGAGCAAACCTGCTCGTCCAAGGTGTGCTGCAAAGCTCTGGCGACAAAATCCGCATCATCATCAATCTGGAAAACGGCGCGGACGGCGAGCGGCTGTGGAGCAAGGAATTCAATGGCGTCACGGGAGACCTCTTTACCATCGAGGACCAAATTTACAATCAGCTCGTCACCGCTTTGGACGTCACTCCCACCGGCGACGAAGTGGCTCGCGCCGCTGCCCGGCCCACATACAACATTGCCGCCTACGACTTGTATCTTCGAGGGCGCAACGCTCTGCGCGGCCATCAAAGCAAAGACATTCAGTCAGCGCTGGATTATTTCAGCCAGGCCGTGGCCAAAGATGCCTCGTTCGCCCTCGCCTACACCGGTATCGCCGACGCGAGCCTGCGAATGTATGGCATAAAGAAAGACAGTTTCTGGACGGACAAAGCGCTGGCGGCGGCCGAGCAAGCTCAACAACTGAGCCCCAACTTGCCAGAAGTTCATTTCGTTCTGGGCAGCACCTACAACGCCACAGGCAAGTACAACGAAGCGGTCGCGGAATTGAAGCGTGCCGTGGCGCTCGCGCCTAATTCGGATGAATCGTATCGCCTGCTGGGCGAGGCATATTTGCAGAGCGGCAACGCTCCGGCGGCCATACAATCCTTTCAGAAGGCCATCCAGCTCAATCCCTATTTCTGGAATAACCAGGACGAAATCGGGAGCGCCTATTTTGACCAGGGCGACTACGCCAAAGCGCTCGATGCTTTTCGTCAGGTCACCACGCTCGCGCCGGACATCGACGCCGGATATGAAAACATCGGGAACATTTATCTTCGCCAGGGCAAATATCAGGATTGCATTTCCTATTATCAGAAGGCCTTGCAGATTGAGCCGTATTGGACTACCTATTCAAATCTCGGCACGGCTTACTTTTTCCTGAAGCAATATGCGAATTCCGCCGCTGCTTATGAAAAGGCTGTCGCGCTCAACCCGAACGATTCCGAGGTGGTGGTCAATCTGGCTGATGAGTATCGCTGGGCAGGTCAGCAGGACAAAGCTCGCACCACGTATCAGCAGGCCATTTCTCTGGGATACAAGGAACTGCAAACCAATCCCCAAAGTGCGCTAACCATGGCGCAAATCGCGCTCTCTTACGCGAAAATCGGCAACGCGCAACAGGCCAACACGTTCATCGGCCGCGCTCGTTCCCTGGCCAAGAACAATGTGGATTACATTTACGATCAGGCGGAGATTGAGGCAATTCTGAATCGCCAGGACAGCGCCTTGGTGGCCCTGCGCGAGGCATTCGAAAAACATTATCCGGTGGATTACGCTTCGGGCGACCAGGAGCTGGAAAACCTGCGGAACAATCCAAAATTCGTGGCGCTGATAAAGCAGTTCTCCAGCAACAAGCCTTAGATCTTCAGAAGTACGCTCTTCTTACCACTTGCGGCCGAAACCGATCAGCAGAAGCCCGCCTGTGAGCAGCAGAACAATTGTTCGCGGCTCCGGCGTTGAAGAGATCAAAACATTGGGATTCGCTCCCGTAAATCCGGCTGCCGAGAATGAGAAATTCTCATCGGGGGTGATCGCTCCCCCGCTGAAAACAAAGTCTTCCGTCACGAAGTCGGTTTTGTCATTAATGGACACGAAGCTGACGCCGCAGCTCGAAAAAATATCGCTCGAGCACGTGTTCACGCCCGTTGGAAATGGAACCTCAAACTGTACGGTAAGTTGGGTGATGTCGACGTTGAGCGCGTTCTCGAAGGTCACGTTCGCTCCGCCATCATCGTCCAGCGTTACATTAAACATCCCCGTGAACGGCGTCGCGTCGAGAGGAGAGCGGTTGATGATGACCGAAGGATCGCCGGCTGGCGTAGCATTTGCAAATCCGGCCGGAATGATCAAAGCAACCGCAACGAGTAGCAGGTAGCGCAGCTTCATAAGCTTCTCCTTGGACACAAAACCGTGCTACATCACTGATGCACGTGACAGTCCAATCTTGATTGCTTATTGCCTAACTAAGAGTCCTTTTATCAACAAGTTATAGCTGTACCTTTTTGAATCTTGTGAGGAAATGCAAAGATTTTCGTCTTATGTGCAAGTCTTCCTGCATAGAACCCTGTAGCGAATCGGCGCAGCTTTGGTAGAATTCCTGTGCTGAAACTGGCTGGACCGGCAAAGTGCCTCAAGCAAAGGTCGCGAAGCTGTTTTATGTTGCAGGTATAGTGCAAGGCGTCGGCTATCGATACTTCGCGCAGCGAGTTTCAGTACGAATAGGCCTAGCCGGTTACGTCAGGAATCTTCGCGATGGCCGCGTCGAGGTTTATGCCATCGGTTCCGCTCCGCAGCTTGCGTCCCTCCGGCATGAGCTCGAACGCGGGCCGCACGGTTCGTCGGTCACCGAAGTGTTTGACGAAGAAGCAGCCATCGAGGAGAAATACGCGCACGATTTTTCGATTCAACACGGCGCTTGGTGAAAGGAAATCCGCTGCATGGACGAACTCAAGAAACTGATTCGCGAAGTGCCCGATTATCCGAAGCCGGGAATTCTCTTCTACGATTTGACCACGCTTTTGCAGGACAAAAAGGGCTTTCACTCGCTGATCGAAAAACTGTGCGACAAGTTCGTCGGCAAACACATCGACGTCGTTGCCGGCATTGAGGCCCGCGGATTCATTTTCGCCCCGGCCCTGGCCTTCCGGCTCGGCGCCGGATTTATTCCGATACGCAAGCCCAACAAGCTGCCTTGGAAAACCGAGCAAGTTACCTATCAGTTGGAATACGGAACAGACAAGCTCGAAATCCATCAGGATGCTGTCAAGCGCGGGGAACGTGTGTTGGTTTGCGATGATTTGCTGGCCACGGGGGGCACTGCTGCGGCAGCCGTAAAACTGATTCGCGGCTTAGGCGGCGAAGTTGCTGGCGCGGCATTTGCCGTCGAGCTGAGCTTCTTGAAGGGCCGTGAAAAACTCAACGGCACGGAAGTTTTCTCTTTGATTCAATACGACAAGTAAGCTTGCGTTTCCTATGGCGCGGCGTTTCTGCGTTGGCGCACTGCTTCAAACAGCACAATGCCTGCCGCCACGGAAACATTCAGCGAGCCCACCGGCCCGCTGGTTGGGATCGACACCACGAAGTCGCAGCGTTTGCGCACCAGCTCGTGCAGCCCCGCGCCTTCGTTTCCCATGACAATCGCGATGCGCCCTTTGTAGTCCACTTCGGTGTAGCTTTTTTCCGCGTGCTCATCGAGGCCGATCACCCAGAAATTCGCTTCCTTAAGCTGCTCCATCGTCCGCGCCAGATTCTTCACGCGCGCCACGGGCAGATGCGCCAGCGCTCCTGCGGAAACGCGCGCCACTGTATCCGTCAGCCCGGCCGCGCGACGCTCCGGAATCACAATACCCGCCGCGCCTGCCGCCAACGAGGTCCGCACGATGGCCCCGAGGTTGTGCGGATCTTCCACGCCATCCAGGAGCACGAGCAGTTGGCTCGCGCCCGCGTCTGCTAGCAGATCTTCCAGCTCGACCGCGGCGCTGGAAGCGGCAAAAGCCATGATTCCCTGGTGGCGTTCTGAGCCGGCGGCGTGATCCAGTTGCGCCCGTTCCTCAAAACGCACCGGAACGCCGCGCGAGCGCGCCAAATCCAGAATCTTCTGAATTCGGCTGCCACCTTGTCCGCGTGCGACCAGTATCCGATCGAGCGGCCGCCCGGCAACGAGCGCCTCTTCGACCGCGTGGATTCCTGCAAGATGATTCATGGCTTAGTTGAGCGCCGCGCAGAATTCGAGCATGCGCTGGTGCGTGCCTTTTACGGACATAGGGAACGGGAGCTTCGCCGCTCGATCCAGCAGCAGAATCACACGATCCAGTTCGCCTTCTCCGGCGCGTCCCGCGAGGGCCAGCCGCAGCGGATGGAAGATCGTGCGCCCGTGTGAGCTGAAAATTCCTTTCAGCGCAGTGACGATTTCTCGGAAACGCTCCGAATCGATTGCGCCGCCCTCCAGCACGCGGTTGGCAAGCTCGCGGATCACGTCGCGCGCGCCTTCCCGAGCCATCGCGGCCTGATTGTCTCTGTTTTCGAGCAGTTTGGCTGCGTCATACGAGAAAATCAAAGCCAGCAGCTCCGTCAGCGCCGAGCGCCCTTCATTCGCAGCATGAAGCGCGACCTGCAGGCCAAGCCATTCCGCGGCATCATGCATCCACTCTCCCATTTCCGGCGTCGCCTGCGCGGCAAGCCATCCACGCTCGCGCAGAATCCCCTCGACGTCCATTGCGGAGAAAGGATTTACAACCTCGACGCGCGGCTCTTGGGAAGATTCGGCTCTCACGTCCGAATTGTACAGCAGCAGAAGATGTTCCACGTGGAACGTATCGCCGAATTCGCTTCAGCTTTCGATTGTCGCGATGACATACGCTGCAACCGCCTCGCCGCGGCCAATTTCACCCAACCCTTCCTGAGTCTTGGCCTTCAAATTGATTTGCTCGGGCGAAATGCCCAGCGACTTTGCAAGCGCCACGCGCATGTTGGGAAAATGTGGCCCCAGTTTCGGCCTCTCGGCAATGACCACGGCGTCGATATGAGCGATTTTCCAGTTTTTTCGTTCGAGAAACTGGCGCACTTGGCGCAGGAACACCAGGCTCGAAACGCCGCGCCATTTTTCGTCTGTGTCCGGGAAATGTGTGCCGATATCTCCCATCGACGCGGCGCCCAGCAGTGCGTCGCAAATCGCATGGCACAGCACGTCGCCATCGGAGTGGCCTACCGTTCCCTTCTCAAACGGAACATCGATGCCGCCGATCATCAATTTGCGCTTCTCGGCCAGTCGATGCAGGTCGTAGCCGATCCCCGACCGCGAAACCACCCGTTTCGTGCCGGCCGCACCGCGTTGTTTATTGAACTTTGCCTCTGCGCTCTCCTTGCTCAATCCCGCCTTTTGCAATTGTTTGCTCAGTTTGGCGTCAACGGAAAGAACCGCCGCAAACAAGTGCGCGGATGTGACCCGCTCGCTGCCGCTCTTCTTCGCGATTTCCGGAGCCGCCTCCAGCGCACGCTTCGCCTTACCATCGAGGGGAATCTCCACTACCTTCTCCGCGGTGCTCACGCGGTGCAAATCCTCGGGCGAAAGCCGCGCCACCGGCAGCGCAATCTTTTGCCAATTCATCCCTCGGAATAGCGCGGGATTTTCCTTGCGAATGCCCGCCAGAAGCTGCGCCATCCCAATGGTCTTTGATTTGTCGACACTCGCCGCCAGCCGCGCCATGAAAATGCACCGCCGCGCCTCCTCGTCGAATTTCTCGAACATGTTCATTTTCCGCGCCGTTCCTGTTCCAGGTAAAAGCGCGCCAGATCCATGTCCGCGGGCTTCGTGATTTTGATGTTGCGCTCGGAGCCCAGAACAACGTACACGTCGTGGCCTAGCCGCTCTACCAGCGCAGCTTCATCCGATGCCGTGAAGCCATCTTGCTCGGCCCGCGCAAAAGCTTCCTTGAGCAGCTTGGCCTGAAAGCCCTGCGGCGTTTGCGCCAGAACGATTTTCTCGCGCGGAATCGTCGCTGAAATCAAAGCAACGTCCTGCGGCAGGCTCGAGCGCCGTACTTCCTTTATCGTGTCAATCGCCGGCACGCCAAGGATCGCGGCGCCACGCGCTCGGGCCTCGGCGATAACACGCTCGACCTGTTCGCGGGTGACGAAAGGACGCACCGCGTCATGCACCAGCACCAGCTCCGTCTCCGCGGAGATTTGCGCCAGGGCGTTACCTACCGATTGCTGCCGTATTTCTCCGCCCTTGACTACATGCACGGCGCTTCCCAGGTTTTCTTTCGATAGCCGCTGTTCCAGCGAGTCAGCCTCTTCCCCGCGCGTGGCGATAAAAAATTCCGACACCGCATGGCATTCCAGCAAACGCCGCAGCGTCAGCAAAACGATGGGTACCCCGTCCAGCTCCAGGAATTGCTTAGGGACTTCCGAACCCATGCGGGTTCCCAGTCCTGCGGCGGGTAGAATGGCTGCGATTCGATTCATCAGGGAGTGAAGAGTCTAGCGCATTCGAGACAGCAGATAAATACATCCTCGCAGAAACAACGTTTCGCAGCTTTGCCGATCAGGAGTGGCCTGTGTCCGGCGCGTAGGGTCGCGGCGGGCGCTCGCCTCCGCCGCTGGGCGCGCTCGGCGCGGCGACGTCTGCAATCTTCCCCTCGGGCATTGGCGGGCGGCTGGGAACCGATTCCAGCGGTGCGATGGCTCCTTGCGCCGGCCGGTGCGCGGACTGCTCTCCACGATCATCGAAGCGCCCAAATATCATTTTCCCCGCGGTGGTCTGATGCACGGACGTCACCGAGATATCGATCGTCTTGTTGATCATTTTGCGCGCGCCATCCACCACCACCATTGTGCCGTCATCCAAATACGCGATGCCCTGATTGTATTCTTTGCCCTCGCGCAGAATGAAAACGCGCATAATTTCTCCGGGCAGAACCACGGGTTTCAGCGCATTCGCCAATTGGTTCACGTTCAAGATTTCGATTCCCTGCAGCGTCGCGACCTTGTTCAAATTGAAGTCGTTCGTAATGATTTTTGCGTCGTAGCGCTTTGCCAGTTCGATCAACTTCAGGTCCACTTCGGCGATGTTCTGGAAATCGTCTTCGGCGATCTGAACGTCCAGATGCGGCATTTTTTGCAAGCGCTGCAGGACCTCCAAGCCGCGGCGCCCGCGCTGGCGTCGCAGCGGATCAGCCGAATCGGCCACCATTTGCAATTCGCGCAGCACGAACTGCGGAATCACGACGGTTCCGTCGATGAAGTGCGCTTCCGCGATGTCGCCCACCCGCCCATCGATGATGACGCTGGTGTCGAGCACTTTGTAAACCTGCCGTGAGCTCCGCTCCGTTCCGAAAAGCCCGCCCAGAGCCTGCAGGTTCAGCATGTCCCCCTTATTCGCGCCCACGATCAGGCCGATGTACGCCATGATCAGAAATACCGCCAGGCTGACGAAGGATCGCGTGCTCTCGGGCATGGTTGTGTGGACGAGAACTAGCGTGGTCAAAAAAGCCCCCAGGATGCCCAAGATGGAGCCGATGACCGCGCCAATCAGTCGCCGCAGACTTGCGCGCCGCAGGCGAATTTCGAAAAGAATGACCGCCACGGCAAAAGCCAGGCCCGTGATTGACCCAAACAAATGCGACAGACTAAACGGCCGGAAGTGGTAACCCGCGGCGACACAGACCGCCGTAAAAATAAAACGGATCGCCAACATGTCCCAGAAACCGCCTACCCCGTGGCTTTCCGCCTTTGAAAGCATCACGGATTTTACTTGCGGATTTTCTGAGTTTGCGGAAGCGGAAGAACGCCCGGATGGATGAAAAGTGCGGTTCATCGTGGCCCCTTTTTATGAAAAGCCCTTATGAACTATGAATTCAATCTAGGCCGCCTTGCAACGGCTATGGTCCGGTTGGATGATAGAAAGCTGCACAAGCGCCGGAATGAATTGATTTATGAAAATATGAAAGATCTGCCTGGAGTATACACCTGTTCCATCCTCGCGGGAAACCTCAGCTCAAATAAAATCGCGGAACGCGCTGCCCCAGCGCGCACAACAGATCCGAAGTCACCGTGCCGATCTGCCGCGCGACTTGGTCCACTTCCACCGATACATTTCCATCGCTGCCGTAAATCGTCACCACGTCGCCGACCGACACATCCGGCACATCCGTAACGTCGACCATGGAAAGGTCCATCGAGATCGCCCCGGCCAGGGGAACCAGTCGCCCTTTGACGATCACGCAGCCGCGATTCGTGCGCTGGCGAACAATGCCGTCCGCGTACCCTGCCGCGATTACCGCGATGCGCGAAGGCCTTTCCGCGACGAATCGCGCGCTGTACCCCACGCTCTCTCCCGCGGCAATCTCACGCAGGGAGATGATCCGCGACCGCAGGCTCAAGCATGGTTTTAACGGGAATTTTTTCCGCACCTCCGCCGCCACATCGGTCGGCTCGAATCCTTGATGGTAGCCATAGAGAACTGCGCCGGGTCGCACCATGTCCGCCCAAGTCGCCGGACGCGCGCAGATGGCTCCGCTATTGGCTGCGTGAACAATCCCTGGAGAAACCCCGGCGGCTCGCAGTCTCGCCAGTGCTTCGCTGAAGACGCGTTCCTGCTGTTCGTTCTGTTGCGTGCGGAAATCTTCCGACGACGCAAAATGCGTGAACGTGCCAGCCATCTCGAGATGCCGACAATTCGCATACGCGTGGGCGAATTCGCCCAATCGATCGGGCGAGATGCCCAGGCGGTTCATGCCGCTGTCGATCTTCAGGTGAAACGGGAATTTCTTTCGCGAGTTTTTGCCGTGCCGCTTTGAAGCAGCGCGCTCGAGAAACCCTAACTGCTCCAGCCGCGCGACTGTCGGCGTTAGCTTGTACCGCAGAATGCGCTGCTCTTCTCCGGGCCAAAAGCCGGTCAGCAACACGATTGGCTCGCGAATTCCCGCCTCGCGCAGCTCGATGCCTTCCTGCGAGCACGTGACGCCAAACGCGTCGGCTCCCAGGCGCGAAAGCGCCTTGCCAACAGGAACCGCGCCCAGTCCGTACGCGTTGGCCTTAACGATGGCCAGAATCTTGCGCTTCCGGCCCACCGCGCGGCGGATCAACCGGAGATTATGGGCGATGGCCGCAAGGGAAATTTCGGCCCAAATGGGACGGCCATCGAATTGAATACGCGGCGTCATCGGGGTAAACCACAAGCCTACTTCGCGCCATGCCCTGCTGCACGCCAATTTCGCGGCGCACCGCAGCGTTAGTAAACAATCGGAATGGGCGGAATTCCGCTGCACGGCAAGGAAAACAGAGCGCTGTTACTCGGGGAAGCTCCGGAAGGAGTCTGGAGCGGCCTGCTCGAAACGCGTGTGCCGGTCGATGAAAACAAAATCCAGGCTGCCGGTGGGGCCGTTGCGCTGCTTGGCGATAATCAATTCACACTTCGCGCGCTCCTCCGGTGGCAAGTCCGTCTTGTAAAACCCGGGGCGGCTGATGAACAGCACCACGTCAGCGTCCTGCTCGATGGCCCCCGATTCGCGAAGGTCGGCCAATTGCGGCTTGCGATCCTCGCGCTCCGGCGCGCGCGTCAACTGGCTCAGGACCAGCACCGGCACTTTCAATTCCTTCGCCAGCCCTTTCAGTGCGCGCGAAATGCTGGACACTTCCTCGTTTCGATTGCCGAAGCGGCCACGCGCGGCAATGAGCTGCAGATAATCGACAATCAACAGATCGAGCCCCTTGTCGCGTTTGAGCCGCCGCGCTTTCGCGCCCATTTCCATAACTGTGGACGATGCGGAGTCATCGATCCACAGCGGCGCATCGCCCAGGCGCGCCAGCGCCGGACCAATTTTGGCCCAATCTTCGGCGCCCAAGTGGCCCGTGCGGAATTTATGCGCATCCACGCGGCCCTGCGAGGCCAGCAGCCGCAGCAGCAGAGACTCTTTCGACATTTCCAGGCTGAAAATTGCCACCGAACGCGGTTCATCGGCCAGCGCCACGTTCTCCGCGATGTTCAGCGCCAGCGAAGTCTTTCCCATCGAAGGGCGCGCTGCGAGAATAATCAACTCGCCCGGCTGAAGCCCTGCTGTGTCGTTGTCGAGGTTCAGATACCCGGTGGAAACGCCCGTCAGCCGGCGCCCCTGCTCCATCATTTTTTCCAGACGCGGGTAACTTTCCTTGATCAGTTCCTTGACGCCGATCAATCCCGCGCGGACGCGCTCCTCTGCCACCTGGAAGATGTCAGACTCCGCCTTGTCGAGGATGGCGTCCGCATCTTCTTCTGCGTCCAGTGCGCGCTGCTGGATCAGGTCCGCGGTGTGAATCAACTGCCGCAGGATCGATTTTTCTTTGACGATGCGCGAATAGTGTTCGACGTTCGTCGCGCGCGGCAGGCCGTCCATCAACTGCGAAAGATAAGCCGGGCCGCCCGCCGCCTCCAGTTCGCCGTGCCGGTCCAGACATTCGCTCAGTGTGACCAAGTCGATCGCTTGCTGCGCTTCGGCCATTTCGATGAACCGCTCGAAAATCCGCCGATGCTGATCCAGAAAAAAATCCTGCCCCTTTATTTTTTCCACCGCCACGTTCAGGCTATGGTTATCGAGCAGAACAGCGCCCAGGACGCTGCGCTCCGCTTCCGCGTTGTAGGGTAAGGGGCGTTCGAGGCTGGTCTGGCCCTGCATGTTTTCTTTTTGCCTGATTGTCGCTGAAAAACAGTTTCGCCTTCCGGCCGATTCGCACGCAAGGAAAAACCGGATTGCCGCTTGGCTTCTGCCCTCGGCATTTCGCTGGCGTGAGCAGCATTTTCTGCCTCTGCGTCACGGGAGTCAATGGCACGGGCCGCTGAATTCCACATAGTCCTGTGAAAAACTCGGATGGGGTTGCCCCTTCCGCGTCGGAGTGTAAACCCGCTCTTAATCGCCGTCCGCTTCCGCGGTACGATTCTTCGTAGCCTTTTCACAACTCTCGGAGGAATCATCCATGCGTGTCGCTGAGCCCAAAACGTCTCGCGGCGTCGTTGGCGGAAACGTCTCGCCCGAGCCGCCCAAGCCGGACGAGTTCCGGTTTATCCGTTTTCGCGTCGAAGGCGAAGTGGCCCGCCTGACGCTCGACCGTCCCGACCACAACATGCTGAATGAGCGCATGCTCGCCGAGCTTGCTTCCGGAATCGATTCTCTCGAAGGACGCGGCGACGTCAAGCTGATCATCCTCGACTCCGCGTCTCAATCGTTCTGCGGAGGAATCGAGCTGGGAGAGTATACGCCGCGGCGCGCCTTCCAAGTTCTCGACGCGTTCCAGCGCGCCTTCGCGGCCATGCTCGATACCGCGAAGCCGTTGCTTGTGGTGGTGAATGGGCCGGCCTTCGGAGGCGGCTCGGAGCTGGCCGCGCTCGGCGACCTGGTTGTCGCCACGCCACGCGCGAAATTCGCGCAACCGGAAATCAAGCTCGGCGTCTTTCCGCCGCTGGGCGCGGCCATCCTGCCGTTCATCGTCGGACCCAAAAGGGCTCTCGAATTGGTGCTGACGGGCGAAGTGATCAACGCGGAGCGCGCGCAAAGCTTGGGGCTGGTGAATCGCCTGGTGAGCGAGGACAAACTCGAAGCCGCGGTGAAGGAAATGAGCCAGCAAGTAACCGCGCATTCCGGGCCCGTGCTCACGATGGCCAAGAAAGCGATCTTGGGCTCCATGGGGCTTTCCTTGCGTGAGGGCGTACGCCAATCGATGGCCGTGTTTCTCAACGAACTTTCCGCGCTCGAGGATTCCAGCGAAGGTTTGCGCGCCATTGCCGAAAAGCGCTCGCCCAAGTGGAAGAATCGTTGACCAAGTTCACGCGCATCAACTTGTTTGACTCGCTGCCGCGTTGCGCATAGACTCGGATTCGGAAAATTCAGCCGGCTCGCGGGATGAGCCCTTGAAAATAGTCCACTGGACGGTTTTGAGGGCAAAGTAAAGGAAGGCCGTGAAAATCGGCCACGGTCCCGCCACTGTGATTCGGCCGGCGCTGCTGATTGGAGAATCCTCACTGGCTCGAACGATGAGCCGGGAAGGGCCGCGGCAAAACCGCGGAGCAGCGTCACGCAACTCAGGAATTCGCCATGCCGCGCGATTCGGCGCCGCAGCGAAAGTCCCGAGGGTCGAAAGTCAGGAAACTTGCGCGAGCCGCGCAAAGCTCCACTCTTCGCGAGAAAGAGTGCGGCCATACGCCCCATTGGCTCTCGTGGGGCTTTTTTATTGCGCAAGGAAAAATGCGGCGAACAAAGAACGTGAAGAAGTTTTTGACGATGTTCTTGACGAATTTCTTGACGAAGTTCGGGATCGCATGCGCAGTGTTCGCATTGATTTGCGGCTCAGCCTGCTCGGCAAGCGCCCGGGCGCAAGCGAAGCCGGAAGCTCCGTCGGAATTAAAAACGCGCAGCATGGTGGACGAAACAGGCCGGCGCGTAGGAGTACCCATAGAAGTCCGGCGCATTGTCACCCTTGCGCCGAACTTGACGGAAATTGTTTATGCGCTTGGTGCGCAGGATCGGCTCATGGGAGTTTCGGAGTACAGTGAGCATCCCGCGGCAGCGAGAGCGAAGCCAAGAATCGGTATGCCCGTAAATCCGAGCCTCGAAGCGATCGTTGGCGCGCGGCCTGACGTTGTGCTGGCGACGACGGCGATTAACTTCGCCAAGACGGTGGACGCGCTTGCGCATTTGGGAATCGCTGTTTACACGACCAACCCCCATACGGTCGAGGGCACGCTGCGATCGATTGCGGATATCGGCGAAGTGATCGGCGCGGCGCCGCAAGCCGACGCGTTGGTTGCAAAATTACGGCAGCGTTTGTATGCCTTAAAAGGAAAACTGAGAAACGCTGAACCGGCTCGCGCGCTATTTGTTGTTTGGGAGAATCCGCTCATTTCGATTGGCGACGGCACATTCATTGCGGATGCCCTGCGTTGGGCGGGAGCGGAATCCGTGATTCACACCAAACAAAATTGGCCGCAGATCAGCATGGAAGAAGTCGTGAAACTCAATCCCGATTTCATCGTTTACGCGGAAGGCCGCATGGGCGGAGAAAGCGATGATGATTCGGACGCATCGCCGGATGTTCGAGCGGCGATTGCGCGGCATCTCGATGAGCTTCGTGGCAAGCCTGCTTGGCGGGAACTTGCGGCAGTGCGCGACGGACACATCGCGGTGGTCAGCGAGGAAATCGAGGTTCCTGCGCCGGGGCTCATCGATACCATCGAGCAGCTCGCGCGCGAGTTGCATCCGGATGTTTTCGCGCAACCGGAAAAATCCAACACCGGCCATACCTCTGTTTCTCGCGCGTGGCAAACAATTCCTTTGGAGGGTGCGCTGTGCGCCCGCTAACGCCCAAGCGAATCACGTGGATTTGCGCTGGGCTCGCGGCAATTCTGTTTGCAATCGTGGTCTTTTCGCTCGAAGTGGGAGCCTCCCCCATCGCCGTGACCGACGTAGTCAAGACGCTTCTGCGCGGCGCCATCGGGCACTGGAGCAGCATTCCTCCTTCCGATAGGCTGATCGTTTTCGGACTGCGCTTGCCGCGCATCGCGCTGGGAGTCCTGGTAGGCGCGGCTCTCTCCGTTTCGGGCGCGTCCTTTCAAGCGTTGCTGCGAAATCCTTTGGCTGATCCGTACGTGCTCGGTGTTTCGAGCGGCGCGGCGCTCGGCGCGATTTTTTCGTTGGCCTGGTTTCCGCGCGCCCCCTGGACCATGCAGGCGCTCGCTTTCGTGGGCGCGCTGCTCACCATCGCCGCCGTTTATTTTCTGGGACGCCGCGGCGGCCAACTCGACAGCACCACGCTATTGCTCGCCGGAATCATCGCCGCGTCGTTTCTGTCCGCGATCATCATGTTTTTGATGACCACCCTCAGCGGCCGCGATTTGCGCGGCATGGCTTTTTGGCTGATGGGCGACCTGGCCACTCCGCCGACGGTGCGCCTGAGCTTTTTGTTCATCGTGTTGCTGATCGCAATTGGCGCCATTTATACGACTGCATCGGACCTGAATCTCATCCTCACGGGCGAGCGCGAAGCGCACCATCTGGGCGTGAACGTCGCGCGTGTGAAGCTGGTAGTCTACGTCGGCGCGTCGTTGCTCACAGGTCTTGCCGTGTCGGTAAGCGGCGCAATCGGATACGTGGGCCTGCTGATTCCTCACGTGATGCGCATGTTTTTCGGCTCGGATTACCGCCTCCTGATTCCCGCGTCCGCGCTGGGAGGTGCGATTGCCGTGTGCTTGGCGGATACGCTCGCGCGCACCATTGTCGCGCCCACGGAACTCCCCGTCGGAGCCATGACCGCCGCCATTGGCGCTCCCGTTTTCATTTATTTGCTCCGCCGGAGGCTCGCGTGAACGCGCAGGAAACGGCGGCCAGAAATACAGGCCCGAGCACGCTCGCGGGTTGGGTCGAAAATCCTGTGCGCCTTATCGTCGAACAGGCCAGTTATGCATATTCTGCGTCTGCCGCAGCCGCTCCCAATTTCACTTTGGGTCCCATCACTTTTTCGGCGCGGCAGCGCGAGATCGTCGGCATCCTTGGCCCCAACGCCAGCGGTAAATCCACGCTCCTTCGCATCGTCGGCGGAGAGGCCAAGGCGCTCTCCGGCCGCGTCGAGCTGGATGGAAAGCCCCCAGGTGATTTGTCGCTGCGCGAACGCGCGCAGCGCATCGCCATGGTTCATCAAGAAAGCAATTTGCTCTTTCCTCTGCGCGTTTGGGAGTACGTGCTGCAAGGGCGTTATCCGTACGGCCGGCGCTTGCGCTTCGAAAACGAAGCCGATTGCCTGATGGCCGGGAACGCGCTCGCGCAAGTCGGCGCGCAGGCCCTCACCGAACGCCGCATGGACGAGCTTTCGGGCGGCGAGCGCCAACGCGTGGTCCTCGCGCGCGCCCTCGCGCAGCAGCCGCAGCTTCTCCTGCTCGATGAGCCCACGCGCTACTTGGACATCGGCGGCAAAGTGGAATTGATGCGCCGCCTGCGCCGTCTTTCCGAAGAGAATCGCTACACCGCGTTGGTCGTCACGCATGAACTCAATCTCGCCGCGGAATTTTTCGACGCCATCGTGTTGCTGCAAGGCGGAAAGTGCGTCGCCGCCGGCAAGCCCGAAGATGTTTACCGCCGCGATCTGCTCGAGGAAGTTTTCAAGACGCCGCTGGAAATCGAGAAAAGCGCCAGCGGCCGCCCCCGCGTGATTCTCCGCGGCGAATCGGACGAGCCGGAGGCGGAAGCTGGTTCCGAGGAATCAAAGAGTGAATCCGGCGGAGCAAGCACGAATTTGTCGTGACCCAGTGAAGCAATAGTCGAATAACTTGATTCACCGGCGCCGCACCGGGAAGCGGACGCAAGCAATCCGATGCTCGCCGGAAACATTCACCACGAAACTCCGTGCACGGGAAGGCGGTGAAAAGCCGCCGCCGCTGCGCGACTGTAAGGCGGAAAAAATCGGGCGCGCGTCACTGCGCCGTGTGCTTCGTCGAAAGACGCGACACCGGTGCGGGAAGGCCGCGCCAGGAAGAACCCGCCGAGCCAGGAGACCGACGGAGTTTCTATCTCGAGAAGCAAAGCCGCTGCGCATCCCGCAGTCACCGCAGCGCACTTACTTCCGAGACAGCCTTCACACTCCCGCGCGAGAGGGAGTCGGAGGATAAAAATGAAACTCTGCGTTCGGCAGTTGCTCCCTTTCAGTTTTCTTGCTGCATTGCTTTTCAGCTTTTCCTTTTTCACGCCAGCACAAGCACAATCGAATGCCGTTCTCTTTGGACGCGTCACCGACCGCAGCGGCGCCGCCATTGCCGCCGCGCAAATTGTTGCCGAACCTGTTTCCAGCAACGGAACCACGGTTCGCGCCCACAGCGCCTCGGACGGTTCGTATTCACTCCCGCTTCCGCCGGGCGCATACCGCGCGCGCATAAGCAGCCCGCAAATGGCCGCCGTCGAACAGGAATTCACTTTGCGCGAAGGCCAGCGCCGCGAATGGAGTGTGCGCATGGAATTGGCGCCGCTCTCATCGAAGGTTGTCGTTTCGGCGCAAGCCGAACCCGCGCCCGCAAACACCGTCGCCTCGCCGGTCACGGTGCTTACGCAGCAGGACATTGAGCAGCGCCAAGCGATTTGGCTCGCGCCGCTCCTTGCTTCCACCACCGGCGCAAGCATCGCGCGCCTGGGCCCGCTCGGCGGCGTCACCTCCTTTTTCCTCGACGGCGGAAATTCCAATTTCACCAAAGTGCTCATCGACGGCGCGCCCGCGAACCAGCCGGGCGGCGATATCGATCTTTCGAATCTCGACGTGACCAATATCGACAAGATCGAAATCGTCCACGGAGCTACCAGCGCGCTCTTCGGTTCCGACGCCGTCGATGGCGTCGTCCAAATTTTCACGCACCAGGGAACCACCGAAGAGCCGGCCGTCACGCTCCTCGGCGAAGGCGGCACGTTCCAGACCCAGCGCGAAGATGCCGATTTGAGCGGCGTGATCGGCAAATTCGATTACGCTCCGTCGGTTTCGTATTTCGACAGCGATGGGCAAGGGCCGAATGACCGTTTCCGCGGCACCACGCTCTCCGGAAATTTTGGCTGGAAGTTCAGCGACACCGATCAATTGCATCTTTCTGTGCGCAATTCCGACAGCGACGCCGGACAGCCGGGTCAATCCCTGCTCGAGCCCCCGCTTCTCGGTCAGTCTTCCGATCTGCACGATTTTTCCGCCAATCTCAGTTGGGATTTTTCGACCGGCGCTCATTGGCAGCATCACCTGGCGGCTATGGATTCGTATTTCAACGATTTCATCATCGATGTTCCGGTTTTTACGGAGACGGATGAATTCAATCGCGCGGGGTTCGACGAGCAATCGACGTATCTGTTCGGGCCGGGCGCGGTTTCGCTGGGCTACAACTATGAAGTGGAAAATGGCTCATCGGCGGGCCCGCACGAGCGGCGAAACAATCAGGGCGGCTACGTCGAAACGCATTATCAGTTCGGCCGCCGCTTCACCGCCATCGCCGGCGCGCGCGCCGAAGACAACGCCAGCTTCGGCACGCGCGTAGTCCCGCGAACGGGAATCGCGTATCTCGCCCGCTTCGGCAGCGGATTCTGGGGCGAAACGCGGCTCCGCGCTTCCTACGGCTTGGGAATCAAGGAGCCTGACTTTGAGGATTCCTACGAAAACGATCCCTGTTTTCCCGGCAATCCGAATCTCGCGCCCGAGCGCAGTGACACTTTCAACGCCGGAATCGATCAGGATGTTGCCAACGAACGCGTGAAATTTTCCGAAACATTCTTCCGCAACGAGTACTACGACATCGTCAGCTTCGCCTCATGTATTCCAGGCGCTCCTTGCGGATTCCCGATTCCATCCACCTGTTCGCCCTCGGACGAGCAAGCCGAAGGAGGCTTCGGCACATTCTTTAACACCGACGCAGCGCGCGCGTATGGCGCGGAGACCACCATCGAAGCCAAGCCCTTGCGCTGGATGAGCGTCCTGGGAAATTACACGTACGACGACACGCTGGTCCTGAAATCGCCGAATGCATTTGATCCCACGCTGACGCCGGGCAACCGCTTGTTCCTGCGGCCGCTGAATTCCGCGAACTTGATTCTGAACGCTGCGTTCCGGCGCATGGACTGGAACCTGGCCGGCTATTTTGTGGGCCGCTCCACAGACAGCGATTTCCTGGGCCTCGGCTTCTCGAGCAACCCCGGCTATTTCCGCCTTGACCTCGGCACGCAATTCGCCATCCGGGGTGGATTCTCGGTTTTAGCGCACGCCGAAAATCTGCTCGACCGCCGCTATTCCGATGCCGTCGGCTATCCCGCGCTCGGACTAAATTATTTAGCCGGCGTGAAATACACCTGGGGCGGCAAATAGAATTCGTGTCGTTATTTTTTTGGAGTGCGGGTGCCCCATCCTTCGCGCCTTCTGCGAAGGGTGGGGAATGCTGAACGCCAGCGACGGAATTATCTTTGCAGCACAGCTTTACGCCGCTCTTGCCACCGCTCCGACCGCGCAGTGCATTTTTGGAGTGCGGCGGCTTGACGCCGCTTTGCCCCGCCATCCGGTCGTAGGGGGCGCCGCTTGTATACCCTGACCGAAGGAAGGGTTGCGCCCGTCGCGACTTTCGTAGGGGCGGGGCTTGTTTACCCTCAGGAGACGAAGGGCCCCGGCCGTCCGTCGCGTAGCGGCGGGCCAGTCGTTCCGTATCGACGCCAGACAATTTGGCTGCTACGCGCCCGAGCGAAGCGCTGCGCCTAAATCGAAAGCGTATTCGCGAGGATGTTATAATCCGTGAATTCGATGACTCCATCGACTTCACGCACGGCGGCGTCAACGGCGGAACGCGCCGGACAAATCTCCGCCGAAGTCCGCGCCCTCTACGAAAGTGTGATCGGCCTTGAAGTGCACGCGCAGCTCGCCACGGCAACGAAAGCCTTCTGCGCTTTCTC
>JBAQYT010000030.1:0-23896 GCA_049787175.1 Candidatus Acidiferrales bacterium
CGGCGGCCTTCCATGGCTTTCACCATCGTAACTTCGTCGGCGTATTCCAAATCCGAGCCGACCGGTATGCCCATGGCGATTCGCGTGACGCGCACGCCCAGCGGCTTGATTAGCTTTGAAAGATAAACCGCCGTCGCTTCGCCTTCGGCGGTGGGATTCGTGGCGATAATAATTTCTTCCACCGTTCCGCCCTTGAGCCGCTCGATCAAGCTTTTGATTTTGATTTGTTCCGGTCCGCGCCCTTGCAACGGCGAAAGCGCCCCGCCCAAAACGTGATACATCCCGCTGTACTCGCGCGTCTTTTCAACCGCGGAAATATTCGGCGCTTCTTCCACCACGCAAATCGTTTTTTTGTCCCGCATCGGCGCGGTACAGAAAAAGCACGGGTCCGTGTCGGTGATGTTGTTGCAGACGGAGCACTCCCGGATTTTTTCCTTCGCTTCGCGAATCGCGTCGGAAAGCGCCAGCGCGTGGCCGCGATCGGTGCGCAGCAGATGAAACGCCAGCCGCTGCGCGGTTTTCTGCCCGATGCCGGGCAGATGCTTCAGTTCGTCGATTAGCCGCGTGATGGACGGCGCAAAATCAGGCATCAGCAATCCTGAGCAAAGAAAATCCGAATGGCAATGGAATCTTGCGGAATGAAATTATTTGCAAAATACTTTGCGCGCCGCAATGCCCGCGCTAGAAAAGTCCCGGGATGCGCAATCCCGACACTCCCGGAATGCTTCCGGTCATGTCCTTGATCTGCTTCGCCAACTCCTCATCCACGCGGCGCGAAGCGTCGTTCACTGCCGCCAGAACCAAATCCTGCAACATCTCCTGATCTTTGTTAGCGAAAATCTCCGGCTCGATTTTGATTTCGGTAAGCTGCTTCTGGCCGTTCATTTTGACGGTGACCATTCCGCCGCCGGCGCTCGCTTCCACGTGAATCTCACCGCGCCTGTGTTCGAGGTTTTCCTGCATCTGCCACAACTGCGACATCATTTGTTGCAGCGCTTTGACTTCCATTTCAGTCCTCGCTTCGCCGTTTCACTTCGGAAATCTGTCCGCCGAAGCGTTCCAGCATTGCTCGAACGATGGGATCCTCTTCCATTCGCGCTCGCAATTCCGTCGCGCGCGGCGGTGCGCTCCGGCTGGAGTCCAGTTTAACACAAACGCGCAGCGGCTGGCCCATCACGGAACTGAGCACGGTGCGCAACTTCTCCATAGGGTCCCTGGCCTGCAACATTTCCGCCAGCGCGCGGCTCTCGGGCGGGAAATATAGATTCATTTCCGCGCCCTCGAGTTCCCATCGCGTGGCATGCTCGACCATCGACCATAAAAATTTCTGGTTTCGTAACTGAGATTGAATTGCTTCCATCTGCGTGGCTGCGAGCCCGCTGAAACGGCTCTCCACGGCCTTGGCGATGATGCGCGGCGCGGAAGCCGGCACGGGCGCCGGCCGCTCGGCATCTTTGTCGAAAGTGGGTGCAGGCGCACTTTGTGTTGCAACACTGCCGCTCACGCCCGCAGCCGCTGCTGTAGCGTGCATTTTGCCTTCGCTTGCACTTGCAGCACCGCGCGGCGCAGCGGAGGCCGGCGGCCCATGCGGCACGGCTTTGCGTCCGCCATCCGAAGGCAGACTCTCTTCGCGCAAGCCGGCGAGCACTTCTTCCAGAGGAGCGAGCCGCGCCGCATTCACCAGCCGCAACAAACCCAGTTCTAGATGCAAGCGCGGGTCCGGCTTGCGGCGCAAGTCTTCGTCCGTGGCCATCAAAATCTGGAAGAATCGCGTCAGGTCTTCTTCACTGAAAAACGCGGCTTGTTTCGCCAGCCGCGGCCGCTCATCCATCGGCTCGGTGATGAGCGCAGATTCCGCGCCCGCCACTTTGCCAACCAGCAGATTGCGAATGTGCCGGATGGCCTCGCGGCAGAAATGCTGCAAGTTCTGCCCATCGGCATGCAGGCGCTGCACCAGTGTGAGCGCTTTCTCCGCCGACTGCTCGGAGATGGCCAAGATCAATTCGTCGAGCACTTCTTCGCCGACCACGCCCAGCAGTTCGCGCACCTGCTTATCGGTGATTTTGTCGCCGGAATAGGAGATGGCCTGTTCCAGTAAAGAAAGGCCGTCGCGCAAACTGCCTTCCGCGGCGCGCGCGAGCACGGCCAGCGCGCCCGGCTCGATTTTCAATTTCTCTTCTTGGGTGATGTGCGCGAGCGCATCCGCGATTTCTTGAAACGCCAGCGAGCGGAATTGGAAAAGCTGCGCGCGCGATTTGATCGTGTCCGCCAAATCTTCCGGCTGCGTGGTGGCCAAAATGAAAACGACTTTGTCGGGCGGCTCTTCCAACGTTTTCAGCAGCGCGTTCGACGCTTCATCGGTCAACTGATGCGCTTCGTCGAGGATCACCACTTTGTAGCGGGCCGCGGCCGGCGCGTAGCGCACCATTTCGCGGAGTTCGCGGATTTGGTCGATGCCGCGATTCGAAGCAGCGTCGATTTCGAGCACGTCCAGCGTGGCGCCCGCGGTAATTCCGCGACAGGCTTCACACTGATTGCAGGGCTCAGCGGTGGGGCCGTTCACGCAATTCAAACATTTCGCCAGGATTCGCGCGGTGGTCGTCTTGCCCACGCCGCGCGTGCCGCAAAAAATGTATGCGTGCGCCAGGCGGTTTTGGCGGATGGCGTTTTCCAGCGTTTGCGTCACGTGCCGCTGTCCGACGATTTCGCCGAACGTTTGCGGCCGCCACTTCCGTGCAATCACTTGATAAGCCATGAGGATTCCTGGAGTCGGTTCGCGCGCTGGTAAGGAACTTCGGGTACTCCGCGGCGCACGAAACTGATCCGCTACCGTTGCTCCCTTCCGGGCCTGGCGGGGTTTGCGGGGAATCGTCGCACAGAGCCCGAAGTTCCGCCGATTTTTCGAGCGAGAATCGTTGCGCATTCTTCGCGCCGCGTTTCTCACTCGCTTCGCGAGTCTAACACACCGCTTCTGCGCGCGAAAGCGGGTGCAATTCGCCGATGCGATGGAACTATAATCCGTTGTTTCTTGGAACGCGCGCGTAGAATTCTCGACGCACCGCTCGCTCCCTCCCTGGTCCCGCCATCCACGCGCAGACACAGCCGCATTCTTGACGCGCGTATGAGCCTGCTTGGTATTTACAAAGACTCGGGCGAGGGAGGAAAGCTGCGCTGGATGTCGCGGAAGTCGAAGGCTCTCCGTCCAGGAAAAACGCGACGTGAAGGGCTATGTCCGGGATGCGACCATCGGCACCGGCGGAGGAACCCCGGTTGGCGAGGTGTTCAGCCACACCCTGGTTACCCGCTATTGTTACGTCTGGATGTTCGTCTCGAACTTCGGGAAGGCTACGAACCAAACGCTCTCGGACTGCAATTTGGCCGCGCCGGTAATCCAATGATCGCCTTCCGGAGTTGCGCGAGCCACCTGATAAAGAAAAGGCCGCTGTCCCGTTTTCTTCTTGCCATCTTTCACGATCACCTTAATCGCGATGATTCCTCCGCGCTCAAGACAGTGTTTGAGTGGGAAACTGCAGCCACTCTCGCTAATGTCGACAGTCTTCGTGAGTTCGCAGAAGAATTTTCCCCCGATATCGAATCCAGTTACTTCCATCGGAATGGTGAGGGGAATTCGCGCTTCGCGGCGGCGGTCCTTATTCGCTTCAATTCCAAGTTCTTCCCAGTTGACGGTGTCTTGCATGGCGTACTCCTGAGTGGCATTCCTGCACGCGGGCGGCCACAGGGATTGGGCCAAGTGTGGGCAAAGAAAGGGAGTGCGGAGGTGTTCCAAACGCGCACGGCGCAATACGAAACCGGTGTTCCGTTGCGGCATCGCCGAGAAGCTTCCGTGTGCGTTTACGCGGCGCTCTTTCCAGCGGGCTCGTTGGGCTCGCGCTTCAGGAAGCGATACAAACTGGTGCGGCCAATTCCGAGCATCTGCGACGCACGCACGCGATTTCCTCCGCACATATCAAGAACGCGTTTGATATGAATTCGGCGCACTTCGTCGAGTGGCAACGGGCGCCAGTTTCCTTCTGTAACGCCGATGCGTCTTACGGGTTTGCGTAAATTGCCAGGCAGATCGGCGACGTCGATGAATTCGTTCGTCGCGTTGATCGCAGCGCTGGAAATCACATTTTCGAGCTCGCGGACGTTGCCCGGCCAGCCGTGGTGGAGCAGAACAATCTGCGCGCGCCGCGTGAGTCCCTGGAAAATCTTGCCATATGCTTCGCCGTATTTCTTAAGGAAGTAGCGCACCAGGATGGGAATGTCCTCGGGCCGGTCGGCCAGACCGGGCACTTGAATTTCAAGCGAGCTGAGCCGGTAGAAAAGGTCCTCGCGAAATCGCCCGGTCAGCACTTCGTTGCGAAGATCGCGATTGGTGGCGGCAACGATGCGCACATCGACTTTCTTCACCTCCGGGGAGCCCACGCGCTGAATCTCGCGGTTCTGAATCACGCGGAGCAATTTGGCTTGCATCTGCGGCGAGGTCTCGCCGATTTCGTCCAAAAAAACGCTGCCGCCATTGGCGTATTCGAATAGCCCTGGCCGCGTATCCGATGCGCCGGTAAAGGCGCCGCGCATGTGTCCGAAGAGTTGGCTCTCGAGAAGCGTGTCGACCAGCGCGGAGCAGTTACACACCGCGAACTTCTGCTGGCTGACGGGACTCATCCGATGCACCGCGCGCGCCACCAGTTCCTTGCCGGAGCCCGTGGGTCCGGTGATCAGCACATTGGTGTAATGCCGCGAGATTTTCCTGGCCATATCGAGCATTTCGAGCATCGCCGGACTGCGGCCCACAATCCCTTCGAATTCGAAGTTGGAAAGCAATTGGTCGTCGAGCGCGCGAATCTGCGACCGGCGCGTGGACACTTCGGCTAGCTCATCCAGCGCCTTGACCAGCCGCTCCTCATCAATCGGCTTGCATAGGAAATCGTGGGCGCCGCGCCGGATGGCGTCGATGGCGGAATCCACGGAATAGAAGCCGGTGACGAGAATCACGGCGATACTGGGATCGATCTGCAGCGATTGGTCCAGAAACGTGAAGCCATCCATTCCGGGCATTTTCATGTCCACCAAAACAACGCGGCATGTGCCGGCGCGCACTTGCCCCAGAGCGTCCTCCGCCTTCGTCGCGCCTAGAGTGGGAAAACCAAGGCGTGTGAGCATCGTCGTCGTGATTTCGACGAGGTCGAGTTCGTCGTCAAGGACACATATAGGCAGATTGCGTCGAACCAGTTCTGCCATGGATTTGTCTGTGGCTACGGACATTCCATAGCAGTTAGGCAAGGGGTGTGCCATAAACAGAGGGAGCGTGGTTGCGGAAGCGAAGCTTGCTCTCGCGGATACCGGCAGGGATCCGAATCACAAATGCTTCGTAACAAAGGGATTGCTGGCGGGGCTGGCTTGCAGCCAGATTGTTTTCAGGTGCCTCCGGAGAATCCGCCAAAATCCCAGGCCGGGATCGTTCCATTTCAGAATTCAGAGGTTCAAAACGGGCGCACTCTTGCGCCAACGGGTCTCAATTCACTGAGGTCTCTCGAAGCCTGAACTCCAGCAGCGCCGTCGTGGCCGCTTCTTTCGGACGAAGGCGGCTCAGACGCACCTCGCGCACGTCGTTATAGACGCTTCCGTCGATACCAGAGACTTGATAAGCCACTGGGACGGCGCGGTCCATGGATGCCTCCTCGGACAGCCGCACAAAAACGAGCAAACCCACGCGAAGCTGCGCTTGAAGACCCACTTTGCTGTTGCCGTCGTCACGGCCGTGAAGAATAGCCTTCTCCACAAAGAAATTCTCTTCCGTATCCCAGCCGGAAATCTCGACGATTTTGCTTCCTTGTCCGGTTTCCAGCGAAGACATCTGTCCAGCCTCCAGACAGGAGAAGAGCATGAGCGAGGCCAAACGAGCGGGCGCTCCGCGTATTGATCCACAAGGGTTTACCTATGGATCCTGCTGCAGGGCAGCCGACTTCTATCGCAAATCAGAACATGTGTGTTGGAGTGGGTCAACGTTGCTTCGGCTCGGCCAGGCATAACCCATAATTCTTCAGCCGTAGTGCAGCCCAGGATAGAGGAGATTCAAGGCCAGCGAGAATATGTACGGAAACAGCTTGTCATAGATGAACCACGCGGCGAGCAGCCCGGCGAATCCAAGCCCTGCAAAAGTGCTGCCCGCAAATCGCGCCGCAACCCGGCGGCTCATGAGAATTGTCACGCCGTTATGTCCATCGAGTGGCGGGAACGGCAAAAGGTTGAAGGTCCCCAAGAGTAAATTGAGCACAAACAAAATGCTCAGCGTTGCCGCCGCCAGTTGGCCGCCGCTTCCCGTGGCCTGCGTCACTTGCGTGAACGAGGCGCTCTCCGGCGCCCGAAAAACTCCCATGACGATTCCTATGTGTATGCCGATGGCGGCCAGAAGCATCAGCAGAAAATTCGCTCCTGGTCCCGCGAGCGCCATCCACGCCGCGCGGCGCGGATATCGCTGCGCCCACGCCGGATCGTAGGGAGCGCTGGCCCATCCCATCATCCAATGCGCGAAGGCGTAGGAGAGAATCGGAACCACCACCATTCCCACCGGCTCGCGCCGGATGTGCGGCCACGGATTCAGCGTGACCTGGCCTCCGTGAAAGGCCGTCGGGTCGCCGCTTAGCTTTCCCACCAGCGCGTGCGCTCCTTCATGGCACACTGTCGAGAACAAGAACACAACGTACCAGACCACGCCGAGCACGAGAAAATGTGTGTCCATGTCGCGCGATAGAGTATGCCGCCGCCAAGGTGAAGACAAGCCCGCACACTTCAACTGATCCCTCTGTCGGCGCGTCATCCCCAAATGCCGGCAAGACTTCAATGGCTGTCCTGATATGCGATTGCAGATTTGATGCACGGATGAGGCCCTTCCGTTGGCGATTGCTCGTTCACAGGGGTGGCAAAAATGCGCGTCAATAGACTACGGGCGATATCTATGAATCTACGATTTAGTGTACAGAGATATGAAAATGCATACTGCTGTGTGCCCAATACTCGCGGCGCACAACGCTCCAACAACAGTAAACATCGTGTTTTCTGCACGCCTGCCGCAGTAAGCGCCGTCTCCGCCGACGGCGCTGCGCGTGCATAGCAGTCTAAGCAGTTGAGTTCCAAAGGACGGAAGAAGGCTAGCGGTTTGCATCGTTGTTCTTAGGAATCTCTGAGATAGTTTCTTTTGACATCCGCATTGGGAATGCATTATAAAATTTGCCAGCGCTGTGGGGTTCTCTGACTCGGCAAATATAAATTGATTTTCCGGTTGAGCGCTGTATTGGGGTGTGATTACGGTCAAAGATAGGGTTCGCTTGGGTGATACAGAGCGAAAAATTAGCTTAGGAGGGTGTGACTCGTGAAACAACGGTTGATTCTGCTACTTGGTCTGTTGGTATTTGCTGCGGGATTCGTTCTTCCCAGGGGCGTTCAAGCGCAGACGGCAGCTTCGGCAACGGTCGTCGGCACGGTCACTGACCAGAGCAATGCGGCCGTACCTGGCGCTACGATCAAATTGACGAACGTAGCCACAAACGTTTTGCTGACCGCCGCCGCTAATGACTCAGGCCAGTACACATTTCCAACAGTTACGCCTGGCACGTACACGCTGGAAGTCTCCAAGCAAGGTTTTAAGAACGGAGCCGTGCAGAATCTCGTAGTGGATATCTCCAAGAGCTATACCGTGAACGTGGTTTTGCAAGTCGGCCAGATCACCCAGTCGGTGACCGTGGAAGCCGGCGCGAACGTCCAGCTTGAGACGACCACCGCGCAAGTCGGAAACGTCATCACCAGCCAGCAAATGAATGCCCTCCCGACACTGCAACACGATGCGCAGGAATTGATCAATTTGCAGCCCTCGGTTTCGCCGGGGAATGGCGTATTTCCCACCCCGATGGCGCGAATTTCAGGCGCGATTGACGACCAGAACACTATCACCCTCGACGGCATCGACATCAGCGACAACCTTGTCGGTAACGGCTCTTGGATACCCACCAGCATTGATAGCATTCAGGAATTTGACATCGGCGTCACCAACCCGAACGCGACCTTTGGCCGCAGCTCCGGTGGACAAATCGCCCTGCTCGGCAAACACGGTACCAACCAATATCACGGGACGGCCTACTGGTATACGCAGAACAGCGCGCTCAATGCCAACTCCTGGGACTTGAACGCCGCTGGCGTCCAGCAACCTCACCTTGACGATAACCGTGGCGGCGTTGCTTTTGGCGGCCCGATTATCAAGAACAAGACCTATTTTTTTGCAAATTATGAGCTTCGCCGCTTTCCGCAGTCGGATGAATTCACGAAGGAAGTCCCTACGGCAAGTTTGAAGGCTGGCATCCTGAGGTTTCAGGACGCCGCCGGTAACGTCGACAGTTACAACTTGGCAAACTCAACGGCCTGCGGTCCTACAGGCACTGGGGCTTGCGACCCGCGCGGCTTGGGCATCAGCCCGACGGTGCAGGCATTCTGGAACCTGCTGCCTCCCGGTAATTTCACTGGTATCGGGGACGGTTTGAATGAGACCGGGTACCGGGGCACTGCGTCGGCTCCATTGCAGACGGACAACGGCATATTTCGCCTGGACCATAACTTCAGCGACAAGTGGCGATTCTCCGGCGCTTATGATTATTTCCGCAGTATTCAAACGGGCGACGACGCTCAATTCGACGTTCTCAATCCCGCCGACCCGATAGCCCTGGGTGGTACGTTTATTCGCGGCGTGCTCGCTTCGGGCCAATTGACCACTCTTATTTCACCTTCGCTCACGAATACGTTCCGCTTTGGCTGGGTACGGAACTGGCAGAATTCCCAAGTGGAGAATCCGGAACAGTCGGCGGCGGAACTCGCGGCCCTTTCAAGTGGCGCTGTGACTGGTACCGCCAGCGGTGTTACCAGCGACCCCTTTATAGCAATTAACCCAGCGGAAGGCTTGATTACCCCGGTGATCGAGAACGCCTCGGCGAATTCTCGCTTCCAGGATTACTTTGAGAAGAGCATCCAATTCAATGACGACCTCGATTGGATCAAAGGCAAGCATACTCTGGAATTTGGCACGGATGATCGTCGCCTGCCGCTGCTTACAGACCGCGCTGACAAGGTGGTCAACGGCATCACTTCCCTCGTCACCATCATGGATAGCGTGGACGGTACCGGCGGCTTTCTGAGTGTTCCGGTGGCGGACGAACCGCAGCCTTGCGGTGGAGGGGTCACCGCAAACTGCATGCCTGCGGCGACGTTGCCCCAGTGGAACCAACTCTACGCCGGAAGCCTGGGGTTAATTGACAACACATCGATCCTATCGGTTCGCAATGGAAGCTTGAACCCACTTCCTTTCGGAACGCCGCTCAGCAACAACACCGTGCAGAATCAGTTCTACTTCTACGGTCAGGATGTTTGGCGTTTGACCAATTCACTGACGCTCAGCTACGGCCTTTCGTACGGCTGGCAGTCCGCGCCTACCGACACCCTGGGCCGCCAGACCATTTTGATCAATGATGTGACGGGCCAACCCCTCATCGCACCAGACTTCATAAATGACAAAATGACCGCCGCCACGCAAGGCACCATCTTCAATCCGCTCCAAGCGTATGAACCGGTGAATACGGCGGGTAAGCCGGTGTTCAACACCGATTGGGGCGATGTCGCACCGCGAGTTTCACTGGCTTGGAATCCGAGCTTCGGCGACGGTGTTCTCGGCCGGTTCTTGGGAGACCGCAAGTCGGTAATCAGGGCTGGCTACTCGATGGTCTACGACCGCGAGTCTACGATTGAAAGCGTTGTCATTCCGATGCTCGGAGTCGGTTTCGGTCAAACGATTAGCAGCATCGAACCAGCCTGCCCAGGGGCAAGCTGCACAGGCTCAAATCCAGCAGTTTCGGATTTCCGCGTCGGTGTGGATGGCAATATTCCCGTGCCGACCGTTCCAGCGATTTCCAACCCGGTCGTGCCAACCATACCGTTCGGGGAGCTCCTCTCGTTCCAGGACGATCCGAACATGAAGGTTGGCCGCACCAATAGCTATGACCTGGACATTCAGCGCGAGATTCCCCACAACATGCTTCTCGAGGTCGGTTACATCGGGCACCGCGCGTCGCGGCTCCCCACTTCCATGGACATTGGCGATGCTCCGTATATGTTCAAAGACCCGGCATCGGGCCAAACCTTCGCGCAGGCGTTTGACGCTGTTTCCCACGCGTTGGAAGCTGGAACAACTCCGGCGGCGCAGCCGTTCTTTGAGAATCAGTTGCCGGGGTACGCGGCTAACACCTGTACAACCACGCCAACCATAAGCAACACGGCCTGCCTGATTTCGGGCAACCCG
Organism: Candidatus Acidiferrales bacterium; assembly: GCA_049787175.1. Classification (GTDB taxonomy): domain Bacteria; phylum Acidobacteriota; class Terriglobia; order Acidiferrales; family UBA7541; genus DAHUXN01. Next base: position 10,343 of record JBAQYT010000030.1, read on the forward strand.
ACGGCATTTACCTCTGGCTTGACCAGCACCTTGTTTCAAGGTATGGACCTTTACAGATTAGGGCAAGGCCTGCCGACGTACGACAATCTTCAGACCCTCGTGTCTGAGTTGCGTACCTATGTCGGAACGTCCACCTACAACGGCTTGTTCATCAGCTTGCAGAAGAAGACCTCTTCCGGTCTGCAGTTTGGCGTCAACTACACCTATTCCAAGTCTCTTGACCAGGGTTTGGTTAACCAGGACAACGCTGGCTACTATCTGAACAGTTACAACATTAACGCGAGTTATGGTCCGTCGTTGTACGATCGCAGGAATTTATTCAACGCGGAGTACGTGTACCAGCTTCCTGCGGGCAACGGGCACCGGTTCCACTTCAATAATCCGTTGGACCGCGCCATCAGTGGCTGGTATTGGTCTGGTGTCTTTGAGGCCTACTCCGGGCTCCCGGATATCGCTCAGGAGAGTGCTGAAGTTTGGGGTGTATCGAGCGTCCTCGGCGGCAGCGTTGCTGCCATTCCGACCGTTCCGTCATCCCAGCTCAACAACGGCGTCCATTCGGGCGTCGCTGGCGGCGGCACGGGTCTCAACGTTTACGCGAATCCAACGGCAGTGGAAGGCGACTTCCGTAACGTCAACCTGAGCACCGATGGCCGCGACGGAGACGCCAATCCGTTCCGCGGATTGGGCCTGTGGAACTTTGACATGTCCGTTGGCAAATCAACTGTGATCCGCGAAAACTTCAAGATCGATTTCTCGGCGCAGTTCCTCAACACCTTTAATAACGTGAACTTCAGCACACCGTTTTTGAACTTGGAAAATCCGACGAACTTTGGCGAAATCACATCCACCCAGGTTCCGGCGAACCGCACCAACAGCGCTCGCTGGATCGAGTTGGGGCTGCGGCTTTCGTTCTAAACAAAAATCCATCACTTCATCAAAACCCTGGGTTCCCGCAAGGGAACTCAGGGTTTTTTTGTGTGAATTTTCTCTGCCGCTGCGGGCCCGGAAGCGCTCAGTGCGCAAATCATCAGGAGGGTATTGCCGGCAGGAAACAGCAGGTATAGCCTTGCTTCATCTGGCTGCTACAACAACGAAAAGAATGGCTCCGGGGCCTGGACTCGAACCAGGATAACCAGCTCCAAAGGCTGGCGTGCTACCAATTGCACTACCCCGGAAGCGGAGCCCAAGAATTATAATGAATTGTCGGCCCGCGCGCTATTCTTCGAATCGAAAATGGCGCGACGCGATTGCCGCCTAGCGATCGATCTGCTACGCTTCTCATGCCAATCCCGGAGAGGTGTCCGAGCGGCTTAAGGAGCACGCTTGGAAAGCGTGTGTAGGAGAAATCCTACCGTGGGTTCAAATCCCACCCTCTCCGCCATTTTTTTGTTTTCAATGGGTCAGGGTTCTCCCTAAAACGCTTCCCTAAGAATCCTGTGGTTTTTTCTGCCATGCAAATGCCGTCGATTTCCCGTTGCCCCATAATCTAAAGACTGTTGACTTCGATTTGTGGAATCAAAGATTGAACATCAGAGGCTGAAATCCGGCCTTCGATTTCGGCAAGGCAATTGGCGGCGCCGCAGGCAGTTGCGAACCGCAGAGCCTGGTCACCAGACCAGCGATTTAGAGCAGCCCAAGCAAAGCCAGCAAGGGTAGCATCGCCGCACGCGACGGTCGAAATGGCTTTGAGGCGGGGCGGCCGAGCGAGCCAAATGGGGCCGCCGTTGCCTTCGTTCCAGATAATGCCATCTGGACCGAGAGTAATGGCCGAACTCTGAGCGCCATCTCGCAGAAGCTGTTTTGACGCGTTTTCGACCGCACGAATATCATTCAATCTGCCGCCGAACAAAAGTTCCGTTTCCCTGCGGTTCGGTTTGACGAAATCTGGACGCGCTCGAATGCTGGCGTGCAGGCCGTCGCCACTTGTGTCTACAAACACCTTCGAACCTGCATCACGAACAGCTTCGATGATCGACACATAGAAGTCCGGGGCGACGCCTGCTGGAATGCTGCCAGAAATCGCAACCAGAGCGCCTTTCCAGCGCGAGCGAAGGCCTTCGGCAACGACCCGAAGCATCTCCGCTTGTTCCGTGGTGTCCGGCGCGCCGCCTGGTTCGAGGATTTCGGTGAGTCGACCCGAGTCTTCAATGATTTCCACGTTCACGCGCGTGGAGGATTTGGTTCGAATGGCGATTGTTTCAACGTCCAATTTCTGCAATTCAGCCGCGCATTCTTCGCCGATCGCACCTCCGAGAAAGCCGATCCAGATCGTTCTTGCACCCAGAGCACGAGCGGAAAGCGCCACGTGCGCGGCTTTGCCGCCAGCCAAGGGAACGGCGCGCAACGCGCGATTTACCTCGCCGAGAGAGAGGGCCGGCAAGCGAAGCTGGCGGTCGAGGGCGGGATTCGCACTGATGCAGACGACGGTTCGATCCGGCATAAATGCTTGCCTCGCAGGCTCCGATATGCCAAGCTATCACAGGAAGCAACAAAAGATAATAAAAAGAAGCAAAACGAAACGAACAGATATGCTCCTTAGTTATCGATGTTAGCCGAAGAACGCCGTCGCAAAATCCTTCAATTGACCGACCGCGATGGCCGCGTATTGGTGAAAGAATTGGCGCGGCGTTTTTCCACGTCTTTGATCACAATTCGCAAAGATCTTGAGTATCTTCACCAGCGAGGCCGCATCGAGCGCGCTCACGGGGGCGCGCTCCCCATCGATGCCGCGGCGCTGCAGGATCCGACGCTTCGGGAGAAGGAGCGGCTGCATCGTAAAGAAAAGATACGTATCGCGGCTGCCGCCGCGCAGCTGGTGCGGCCCGGGTACGTAATCATTCTCGATTCGGGAACCACGAGCACGGCCGTGGCGCGCGCAACGAAGAACATTCGCAACCTTACAGTGATTACCAATGCGGTGAACATCGCGGCAGAGCTTGTGGGCACCGGTGTGGAAGTCATTTTGACGGGTGGTGCATTGCGGCCAAACTCATTTTCACTTGTGGGGCCGTTGGCGGAAGAATCCTTGCGTTACATCACTGCCGACCTGCTGTTCCTCGCCGTTGATGGCTTCGACATCGACTATGGTTTGACCACGCCCAACCTTCTCGAGGCCAAAGTCAATCGCGTGATGATCGCAAATGCCAAAACAACCGTTGTGGTATGCGATTCGAGTAAGTTTGGACGGAGAAGTTTGTCCTTGATTGCACCGACATCCGCCGTGCACCAAACGATCACGGATAACAAGATTCCGCAAAAATATTTGGGGGGGCTTCGCGAAGTGGGAGTGAAGGTGGTAACTGTGTGACGGCCTTGGACTCTAGGGAAAACCGCGAAGGAGCGGAGGCTACCGTTTGATTGAACAAAAAGCTGGGAAGAATACAATCAGGGAAATCCTTTCTGAACCTGGGATTTGGAAACAGTGCTTAGAAGACCTCGACCGCAGCGGCAGGTTGCAGGAACTCAAAGAAGAGCTTCCACCTACGGTCGAATATGTGTTCGTGGGATGCGGTTCGAGCTTCTACCTTGCTGAGGTGGCTGCCGCAACGTGGTCTTTGATCACTGGCGGAAATGCGCGCGCTCTTCCTGCATCGGAGATCGTGCTCTTTCCCAAATTGCTGCCAACGCTTTGCCAGCCCATTCTTATTTCACGGTCCGGCTTCACTTCAGAGGTACTCGAAGCCGCAAAATATCTCGAATCGAGCTTGCACATTCGCACGCTGGCTATCACCTGCGGCTTGCAGACACCGCTCGAAACGATCTGCACGTATTCGATTTTATTGCCCGCAGCCGACGAGAAGAGCACCGTGATGACGCGATCGTACACATCCATGCTTCTCGCCTTGCAATTGCTTGCTGCACTGCGAGCGCAGGACCATGAGTTTGCAAAAGGTTTGCGCAGATTGCCCGTCAAAACGGAAGAAATACTTCCCGAGGTCAACGCTGCCGTCCGGTTGCTCGCAGAAACGCGGACCTTTGCTGATTATGTTTTCCTTGGGCACGGGCCGTTTCACGGCGTGGCGCAAGAAGCGATGTTGAAGGTCAAGGAGATGTCTTGTTCGTATGCTCAGTGTTTTCACACGCTGGAATTCCGGCATGGCCCAAAGGCAATTGTCAGCCCGGAAACACTGATCACATTTTTTCTTAGCGAGAGCGGTTTTGATGCCGAAGTCGACGTGCTCACCGAGGTAAAAGCGTTGGGAGGCACGACTCTGGCAGTGGCCAATCGCGCCAACCCAGAGGTTCGGCGCGCTGCGGACTACCTCGTTGAGCTGGCATTTGATGTCCCAGAAGCTGCACGAGTGGCTGCGGCGGTGATTCCTGGACAATTGCTAGGGTTCTACACTGGCATGAAAAAAGGCCTGAATCCGGATGAGCCGCGGAATTTGACGCGCGTGGTCACGATTGAAAGCAGTGGAGGTGGGGGTTCGCGGAGTGCAACCTGAAGTTTGCGTGGTAGGTGAAATCAATTGCGACTTGATTCTTTACGGCCTGCCTGAGCATCTGGAGCCGGAAAAAGAGATGCTCGCCCAAGAGTTCCGCTTAACGCTCGGAGGTTCTTCCGCCATTTTCGCGCACAACCTATCGACGCTTGGCACACGCACGGGGATTGCCTCCGGGATTGGAGGCGATCCCTTTGGCAAGATTGCGATAGAGCGCTTAAGCGAAGGCGGTGTCGATGTGTCGGCCGTGAGGGGGCTGCGAAGCGGCACGGCTACGGGCGTAACGGTAATCTTCGCTCAATCCGCTCAGCGCTACATTTTCACCTATTCAGGCACGATAGCGGAATTTTGCTACGAAGATATCGATCGTGACTATGTCTTCTCCGCGCGGCATCTTCACCTTTCTTCATTCTTCCTTCAATCCGCGTTGCGCCCAAGCGTGGGGCGACTCTTTCGCGAGGCGAAGCAAAAAGGGCTTACGACGTCTCTCGATACAAACGATGATCCTGACGGGCGGTGGGCAAACGATTTGCTCGATGTTCTGCCGTTCGTTGATGTTTTTCTGCTGAATGAGCGTGAGGCCAAGGCCGTTACCCGGTGTGATGAACTGTCGCAAGCGGCCAGAAAGCTGTCCGGGCTAGCACGCATTGTCGCGATCAAGTGCGGCGCTGATGGCGCCATCGCGCACGATGGTCAGAAGGAATGGCGCTGTCCGGGTGTTCGCGTCCGGGCAGTGGACACTGTTGGAGCGGGAGATAGTTTCGACGCAGGATTCATTCACAAGTTCGTGGCCGGGGCGAGTTACGAAGACTGCTTGCGCTTCGCGAATGTTGCCGGAGCTTTTTCCACTACACGAGAGGGCGGCACCGAAGCGTTTCGTGATTTGGCGGCTATGAAGGAATTCTTCGACAAGCAATCGCATGACAAGCGATGAATCCGCTGAAAGACGCAAGTTGCCGTACACCGGCCTGAGTCTGTGAATGCCAACCGGCACCGCCACTTATGTCGGACAGGAGATCCATCCGTCCCTAGGGTTCGTGACGGGCTGGGGCATGGTGATGGACTACCTGCTCAATCCGCTGATCTGCACCATTTTGTGCGCACAACTCGCTTTGAATCTTGCGCCAGGCGTGCCATATGTGATCGGTCACCCGCATGACGGCGTATCATTCTTCTCGCGGCCTTTCTATGATCCGAGCACTTTCCGTATGCGGTCCGTCCTTGGCGGCACATCTCTCGCAGTCCTGACCTACATCGGTTTCGATGGGATATCTACTCTTTCCGAAGAAGCGAAAAATCCGCAACGCGATGTTTTATGGGCCACAGTCATCGTGTGCTTGATCATAGGAGTTCTCGCAGCGTGCGAGGTCTATGCTGCACAGCTTGTCTGGCCGCTGGGGCGTGCGAAGCATCCCAGTCCGAGCGCCAGCAGTAGAGTGAATGTGGTTTTGAAAACAGCGATTCTCCTTTGCAAGTCTAATGCCGGCCCGGGCCTGAACGCGCGCGCATCTTTCCGTCGGCACGCGTTGCGTCACCCGTCGCGCGCACCTCTGCTAGAATTAGCTCCAGGCCTTCTTCGCGTAATGGCCGAATATACTTGCTATCCACACCGGAATCCGTGACCAGGATATCGATATCTGTTACAGGGCCGACATATGCGAACCCCTGGTTGCCGAATTTGCTGTGGTCCGCCAATGCAATTCGAACCTTCGCTGCCTTCAAAATCATTTTCTTGATCTGTGCTTCTCCTTGGCTGGCGGTCGAGATTCCGTAGACAGCATCGATCGCACTGACGCCTAAGATGGCTTTGTCCACCCTTATCTCGGAGAGTGCATGTTGTGCCCATACTCCTGAAAGGTAGGACACGTCTTTCTGGAGTTCTCCGCCGGTGCAGATTACAGCTACATTCGGGCTTCGCTGCAACTCAAGTACAATTGGCGGAGAATTCGTGACAACGGTGAGACGATTCCGGTGGCAGAGGCGTCGAGCCAGGTCATATACGGTTGTGCTGCCTTCCAGAAACACCGTTTCGCCGTCGAGAATCAATCGCTCCGCTTCGCGTGCGATGGCTTGCTTTTCCGTTCGATTGACGCGCCCCAATGCCTCATACGAGGGTTGAAAGTTCGTGCTCGTGGCTCGCGACACGGCGCCCCCGTGCCTACGCACCAGAATTCCTTCTTTTTCAAGTTCAGCTAGGTCGCGCCTGATCGTTGCCGCTGTAACCTGCAGAATCTCGCGCAGCTCCGACGCGGACACAGTGCGCTGGACGGCGAGCATTTCGCGAATCCGGAATCTCCTCTCTTCAGCCATCATGCTCATCGCCGTCTCACGTCCTATGGTGCCGTTCCCAGGATTAGCCGGCATCATAGAGCCAACGCAATCGCAAAATAAAGCAAAAAAAAGTTGACAATCGCTCGCAATGAGACAATTATTTGCTCGTTTGTAGTAACTATCGTTTCGTGTGTCCTCAACCCTGGTTCTTAAAAGTCTGGAAACTCACGTCCTCGTCTGTTCGGCTCTGAAGCCGGGACAACAGTGCTAGGAGGTAAGCCATGGGTCCTCTCGATGACCGCAATCCATCGTTTACAAAATATTCATGGCGTGCGAGCAGGTCGAGATTCATCGGTAAGAAATTCTTGACACTGGCCGTATGTCTCGTCGCATTGACGGCAGGCGTCCTTCTTCTCAGCTTGGGGGCATGGGGACAGGCAGACATGGGATCCATCGGTGGTACAGTCACTGATACTTCAGGCGGAGTGATCGTCGGCGCCACCGTGGTGATCACCGACATCGATCGAGGGACCCAGTTCACGACAATGACTGACAGCTCCGGCGGATATGTCATTAGTCCGTTAAAGGTAGGACGTTACCGAGTCACTGTGGAGATGACAGGCTTCAAAAAAGAAGTCGTCGGCCCGATCACCGTGCACGTGCAAGGACGCCCCGGCGTAAACATTACCCTCCATGTCGGAGCGGCTAGCGAAACTGTGGTCGTCACTTCGCGCGGGCCGCAGTTGGAAACCGAGAATTCAGACCTCGGGCAGGTCATCGACAGCCAGCGTATCGAGACGCTTCCACTAAACGGACGCAACTATGCGCAATTGGCTTTGCTGGGTCCGGGGGTCGGCCCGAGCGAACCGGGTTCGCGCGTGGAGACGAGTTTTGGTTTTAGCTCAAACGGGTCCCGCTCACTGCAAAACAATTTCCTTCTTGATGGGATTGACAACAATTCCGATTTAGGCGACGTCTTGAACGGCAGCGCCTATGTGATTCAGCCATCGGTTGACGCCCTTGGCGAGTTCAAGGTTCAGACGAATGCCTACAGCGCTGAATTTGGCCGCGGTAACGGCGCGGTGATGAACGCCGTCATTAAATCGGGTACCAATCAGTTTCACGGTGACACTTATGAGTTTTTCCGCAACGACGATCTCGATGCCCGCAATGCCTTTGATGAGTTCGGCAGGCAGGAGTATCAGCAGAATCAGTTCGGCGCCACTTTTGGCGGCCCGCTTATCAAGGATAGGATGTTTTTCTTCGGCGATTACGAGGGACTTCGCATTCGTCAAGCGCTTCCGCAACTGGTTCTGGTTCCCACTCCAGCGGAAATCGCAGGCAACTTTTCCTCATTTTTGACTAACACGCCGGCGATGGCCGTGGACGCGAACGGCAATCCAACCAATCAGGCGGCTGTCGATTGCAACGGGCATCCGACATTCCAGGGTGAAATCTTCAATGATTACATGACCCAGGTTTCGAACTTGAACCCGGACGGTTTTTGCGGCGTTCCGATTGGCGTTAATAGCTCGGGTAACGCGACAAATGTATTCACATCTCCGAACGCATCGATCGATCCACTAGCCGCGCGGCTCTCGGCTTTATTTCCTGCACCCAACGCAAACATCAGCGGATCGAATTTCTTGGCGGAGCCGAAGAGAAGCGAGGCGCAGAATAACTTTGACATCCGTATAGACAACCGCTTCAACGATAAAGATTCGATGTTCGGACGCTTCAGTTATGAAGATCAGCCCAGCTTTATCCCTTCGCCTTTCAACAACGCGCTGGATGGCGGAGCGTTCCAGGACGGCTCTCAGGATGATTCCTACCGCAGCGTGGCGCTCAGCGAGACTCACGTTTTCTCGTCGAAAATGATCAATGAATTTCGGCTCGGCTATAACCGCATCAATTCCCATCGATTTCAACTCAACTCCAACAACGATGTTGCCGCACAGTTTGATTTTCCCGGAGTTCCATTCGGGCCGAATAACGGCGGCTTACCCAGCATTTCCATCGATGATGGAACCGCCTCCATTGGAAGCTCCGGCTTCCTGCCGTCGATTGAGAAACAGAACTCATACGAGATTGCGGATAACTTGACGAAGATTCACGGCCGGCATTCGATGAAGTTCGGCACGGAGATACGCTTGGTGGAATTCACGATTTTCCAGCCCGCTGCCTCACGAGGCACACTCGACTTTGCCAGCGATCTTACGGACAACCCAGCCGCTCCCACCACAGGAGGCGAAGCATTCGCGACTTTCTTGTTGGGCTTGACCGATGGCGCAACCATCACGAACCAGCACGACGTCGACTATACCCGCCAGGATTACTCGTGGTTTGCCGAGGATGACATTCAGCTTACGCCAAAGCTCATGCTGAACCTCGGACTCCGATACGAACTCTTCACCACCGTGAAGGCGCGATACAACGAAGAGGCAAACTTCGATTTTTCAACCGGCTCTCTGATACTTCCCAAGGGTCAAACGGCCACCTTGACGCCCACCCTCGCCTCTACAATTCCTGTCCAAGCCATCGGAAGTCCGGGCCTTATTTCGCCGGACTTGCTAGACTTCGCGCCAAGGCTCGGGATTGCCTACCAAATCACGGACAAACTGGTTTTGCGGACCGGCTACGGAATTTTCTACGGCGGCGAAGAAAACGGGCCATTTTCGAACCCCAGCCCCGGTTTCAATCCGCCTTTCTTCGTCACCCAACAATTTGTGCAACCCTGTTTCCTGCCGTCCGCGAATCCGAACCTCCTCTCTCAGGGCGATGACTGCGCTACGCAGCTTACGCATTTGTCCCAAGGCTTCCCGGCCAATTCTCTTGTCGATCCAAATACGCCGACGCTGTTTTCGGAGGGTCCGAATCTGCCGACTCCTTACACGCAACAGTGGCACTTTGGATTCCAGTATCAGTTGCCTGCTCAGATGTTGCTCGATATTTCCTATGCCGGATCGCACGGCGCCGATCTCTATGGCATGTACAACGGCAATCAGGCTCAGCCCAATGTCACCTTCTGCACGACCAACGGCAATACTCCGGAAAATTGTCCAACAGCGCCCCGGCGCCCTTTCCCGGCGGTCGACGCGGGCATCGATACGCTTCGCGCGAACGATTACTCCAATTACAACTCGCTACAGGCTCGCTTGGAAAAGCGTTTCTCGCAGGGACTTCAATTCGAGGCTTCCTACACTTACAGCCACGCGCTCGACGACGCTTCGAGCGCCAGCCTCGGTTCGCTCAATAACGGCGATTTCCGCGACCAACTCGATCCATCCCTGGAATACGGAAACTCGGATTTCGACGTGCGCCAGCGCTTCGTCGTCAGCTACATCTATCAGTTGCCATTCGGGAGCGGCAGGCAATTCGCCAAAAACGCAACCGGCTTCCTGAACCAGCTCGTCGGTAATTGGCAGGTCGAAGGAATCACCACGGCGCAGACCGGCAATTGGTTCACGATCACCGACACCACGGACGTTTCTACTGCCGACGGAGGCGGTGTGGTCGGCTTCTACGAAGACCGGCCAAACGTCGTCGGAAATCCGAATGGAAAGCCGTGCGTTCCGGGAACGCTCTTCAATACATGCGCCTTCGCCCAGAATACGACGTTTTTCACTTTCGGGGATGCTGGCCGCAATATCGTGCGCGGTCCGGGTCTGCAAGACTGGGATTTCTCAATTATAAAATTGTTTCCCATCCGTGAGCAAAAGCAGTTCGAATTTCGCTCGGAATTCTTCAACATCTGGAACCACGAAAACCCGCTCTTGGGGCCCACAGGTGCGATCAGCGAGGAGCCTGTGGCGGTCGAGTTTGGTACGCCGGTGCCGCCGGAATTTGGATTCCCCGCCGCGGCTCGTGATCCAAGATTCATCCAATTTGCGTTGAAGTTCTACTTCTAGTGCGCTACGTGCCTCCTACGAATATGCCGAAGACGCGCAAGAACCTTCGCGGAGTTCTCTCGAAAAGTCTTTGTTTAGCTGCCGCCCTGTGGTTTGTCTCGGGCCCGGCGCACGCTCAGGATTCATCTATTCGCAGCCAATGGCTGTCCGTCACCGCTTACTCTGCGGATGGTTCGTACGAAATCGCCTGTAAAGATTCCGACCATCCCGTCGTTCGCGCCGCCGTCGCAGCCCAAATCGATCACGCCTGGATCAAATCGGCCGATTTTCCGCATCACGAGATCGCGCAATCGAAATTCAATGATGCGCTGGGCTCGGGCAGCGAAATCGCCGTCACTTCCATGGGCCGAAAGGATAATCTTGAACTGAAGTATGTCATCCGTCTCTACGACGCCCATCCGTACGGCGACATTCAGGTGGACGTGCACAATGGCGCAGAAAAAAGCGTAACGGTCCAAAGCATTCGCCCTGTGGAAGCGATGGGCGATCTGCCAATCCATCTCGGTGATAGCGAATCCTCCGACCGCGTTTTGTCAGATAGTTTCAGCGAGGATTGGCCGCCGCTCAGGATTTACGACCTGGGCAAAGCCCCTAAGGGATTGCATCTGGGAGTTGGCAGTCAATTGATTTACAACCGCGAGAGTAAGCAAAGCCTGTTCTTCGGAGCTCTCACTTCCGATCGTTTTCTGACCATACTTCACTTGAACACGAAGACTGACCAATCCGGCCGCCCGTCCATCGGATCGTTCACGGTTGATTCCACGGGGACGACCGAGATCCAATCCACCGATGAAGAAGCGGGCTTGCTGCACGCCCCTGCGGAAAATCGCGTCGAACTCAGCCTTCCCATTGCTCCTGGGGCAGCGATGTCTTCCGAGCGCCTGATGTTCACGGCTGGCGATGACTATCACGCGCAGCTTGAAAATTATGGAGCGGCCATTCGGATACTACAGCACGCGCTAGTAAACGGAGACAATCTCCTCGGATGGTGGAGCTGGACTGCTTTCTACCAGCGAATTACCAGCGGTGATGTGCTGACCAATGCTCAATGGCTTTCACAGCATTTGAGGACCCTAGGCTACGACTACTTGCATATCGACGAAGGCTATCAGTACGCGCGTGGTGAGTACACCACACCGGACGCAACAAGATTTCCGGAAGGCATGCTTGTTTTGGAGCACGAAATCTCCCGTCTCGGACTGCGTCCTGCAATCTGGACTGCTCCATTCGAAGTAACCCAACGAGCATGGGTTTATGAAAATCATAAAGACTGGCTCGTGCATAATGCACGCGGTGAGCCAATTTCGGTAGGCGAGGTCGGAGAAGGGATTCCCGATCATCTCTTCGTGCTGGATGCGACAAATCCGGGCGCTCAGGAATATCTTCGCAAAACATACCGCACGCTGGTCCGCGAGTGGGGCATCCGTTACATCAAGCTCGATTTCATGGATACCACTGCCATTGAAGGCTACTACCATCGGCCAAATACAACGGCGCTGGAAGCACAGCGAATTGGACTCCAAGTGATTCGCAAGGCCGTTGGCGACGATGTCCTTCTCGATAAGGACGGTAGCCCAATGTTGAATGTCGTAGGGCTCTTGAATGAGGGGCGCGTCTCCACGGACACAGGCCACGCCTTCAGTCTCAGCAAAGGCGCTGCACCGGGCATTTTTTCGCGTTATTACATGAACCGGAATTTTTTTCTGAACGATCCTGATGCGTTTACGGTTTCCGAGCAGGTTGTTCGAGAGGATCATCCCACTCCGCTGACATTCAACGAAGCGCAGGTGTCCATTGTGCTCGCCGCGATTTCTGGCGGAATGTTCGAGATCGGCGATGATCTTCCCACGCTTGGCTTGAGCCCGGAGCGGTTGGCGTTAGTGGAAAATCCCGATCTGCTGCAAATGGCCAAGCTCGGACGCTCGGGCGTGCCGCTTGACCTGCTGAGCTATCGCGCAGAGGACGAACAGCCCAGCGTTTCTCTGCTGCGCGAAGACTCACGGCAGGCGATGCTGGCCGTTTTCAATTGGACCGATAGGCCCGCGACTCACGCATTTGATTTAGCTGACTTGAAGCTTCCCACGGGTGACTCTTATGAAGTTTCTGACGTGCTAAATGGAAATCAATCTGTTCCATTCAGTGGCCGCTCAATTCGAATCGAGAACCAGCAGCCACATTCTGTGAAGTTGCTGAAGATCATTGATACCTCCATTGCGGCTGCGCCGCCAGAGATTACTACTCTTGTTGCCACCCACGCGAAGCGAGGAGAGACAGTCAGATTCGCAGCGGAAACGTCCCACAACGGAGTGCCTGGAGTGGCATATCGCTGGAGCTTCGGCGATGGAGTCACTGGCGATGGCACATCCACATCCCACGCCTACACATACGCGGGCACATTCACAGTGAGTTTGAAAGTTGATGGCGTGGACGGCGTGCCTGCTGAAAAAAAGTTTTCACTGACCGTCAGCGGCGAAGCGAAGACTTCTCCTCCCATGCGCTATGCGGAGCCGGAACCCTGACCGCCAACGCCTGCCAGCGTGTAGCGTTTCATCTGTTCGCGGACGGTTGCAATCTATGCAGGATTCTCCAAGGTGACCTCATTTGAGCGATAGCGGCAAGGCGATTCGTTATCTGCAAAGATGGCGAAGGTGTTTTGGCTCGACTGGGCCGCGTGAACGGCGAATTTCGCATGGCCGTTTGCCGCGCGTCCATTTTTGAGCCGCCGCGTGAAAAGGTTAACCAACGGCTCGCCGAATGCGGCATCCCGTTTTGGCCTCACGGATTTGTCGCTGCCCACTGTGACATCGAAGCTCTCATACAGGATTGGACGAATGAGTACGCCTGTCTCGGATATGGTCCCGATCTGTATGCAGCGGTGGTGGATTTCTGTGAAATTACGGGAGTCAAGCCAGTGCTATTGTAAATCGCAGGAG
>JBAQYT010000034.1:0-1980 GCA_049787175.1 Candidatus Acidiferrales bacterium
CGCCGTGGTGGCGACGAGCACGTTGGCAACGGGACGCTGCGAACCGGGATTTAAGGGATTGGAAGCCATGAAAACGACGTGGGAAGCGACTATACGGTGTTTGGCGGAAAAAATAAATAGTTAGCAGAAAACGGAAATCGCAGGAGTTACCCCGGGTGAAACGCTCGAAATTCGCGGGCGCAAGCTTCGCAAGGGCAGATTTCACGGAGGTGGTCGAAGCTATAGATGCCCGTGGAATGGCCGTCGGTGAATTCGATTTGAACGGCGTAGTTCCCTACCGTCGCTGCAGCGCGAGCAGTTATCTTGGGCTTGAACATGGGAAGAGCCGAGGCTCCACCGGCTGTCTTCGCATCGACCTCAGCATGGTTGTCATGCGTTTCTCTGCATGTGGCACAAGGGCAATGTTCGCGAAGATAGGGAAAGTCGTAGTGACTGGTGTGCGCGTCGGACCAAGTGATGTCAACGCCAGCATCCTTCGAGATGTGAACCTTGACGTCGATTGGCTTCTTGCGAATGTCGAGGGGTAGTGGCATGGGAATCTTTGGACCAGCGTATTAAGCCCCCATTTTAGCAATTATTTCGAGGGACAGCAGGGGCCTGGAGGGATAGGTTTGCCGTGAGGGCAGGTCTTTGGGTGACCGAGGAAAGAGCAGATGCGTTCGTCGAGTTCCGGGCTAATGATGTGCTCGAATTTGCAGGCTTGCGAATCAGCTTCGGCGTTGGCGATGGAAAACGTATCTGTGAATAGGCGCTCGGCGAGACGGCGGCGGCGCACGACGCCGCGCGCGCGGCGCTGGCCGCGATCGGTCAATTCGACTTCGGAGTCCTGCAAACTCACAAGGCCGACAACGGAGAGGCGTTGAATGGTGCGTTCCGGGTCAGGGTCGAGCGAATGGAAACGCGCCAGCTTGGCGCGCTTGCCAATCTCCGCGCAGAGCCAGAGCTCCTCGAGGACGTGATCGAAACGAGCTTCGTCCTCAGCGGAGTAGATTGTGATTTGTGCAAGACGCCCGTGGGCGAGCTCGACGCGGCGGTCGGCGAGGCTGCCAATGGATGGATCGTGCGTGACCATGAAGATCGTATGGCCTTCGCCATGGAGCTCGCGGAGAAGGTGAATGACGGTCTCTTCGTTGGCTTCGTCGAGATTGCCGGTGGGCTCGTCGGCGAGAATCAGCTTGGGATGATTGATCAGCGCGCGAGCGACAGCTACGCGCTGCTGTTCCCCTCCGGAGAGCTGCGAGGGAAGATGCGTGAGGCGGTCGCCGAGGCCCACGCGGCGCAGCGCTGCGGCGGCCTCCGATTCGTCCGTTGTGCTGTGGAAATATTGGGCAAGCATAACGTTTTCGAGTGCGCTGAGGTACGGCACGAGATGGAATTGCTGGAAGACGAAGCCGATTTTCTCGGCGCGAAAGCGAGTGAGGCCGAATTCGTTGAGCCGGCCAACGTCGACGCCGTCGACGAGGGCGCTGCCTTCCGTGGGAGTGTCCAGGCCCCCAAGAATATTGATGAGCGTGGTCTTGCCCGAGCCCGAGGGTCCCATGATGGCGATCCATTCGCCGGCTTCGACGGAAAAAGAAACACCATTGAGCGCGCGGACTTCGCCGAAGGATTTTTTCAAGTTCGCAACTTCAACGAGCGGCACTTTTCTTATTCTCCACGCAAAATAACGGCCGGGCGAACATTGCCCAGCAGTCGCAAAGGGAGCGCGCCGGCAAACGCGACGAAGAGCATCAGAACCAGGGTTGCCGGAAGCACTTCCCAACGCGGCGTGATACTCGCTCCGAAAACGCGGTATCCCATCCAAACGGAAAGCAGCATGCCAAAACCATAACCGAGAATCCCTCCGGCGAACGCCATGATGCCGACTTCGGCCAGAAAAATTCGAAGCACCTTTTGCATGGAACCGCCGAGGGCTTTCATCAAGCCGACGTCTTTGCGGCGTTCCATGGCGAGCGCAGCCATGGTGGCCAGGAGGCAGAG
>JBAQYT010000047.1:0-2485 GCA_049787175.1 Candidatus Acidiferrales bacterium
GCATTGGCGCTCACCACTGTCTCAAGCTCACCCGCAACACGCGACAGGCTCTTCCCTGGCACCACAAAATACATTTCGTCCTCGCCCAAGCCCGTGTACACGCGGTTCCCAATGCAACCCGAACTCACCACCGAGCCATGAGCCATCGCGGCGGGCAGCGCCATGCACGTCGGCCGGCCCAGGATCGGAATCGCCGCTGCGCATCCGGCCCGCATCGCCGCTTCCTGCAACAGCATGATTTGCGACGCCGCTCCCGCGAAGAGCACAACGTCCGGCTCGACCGGACTATCGCCCAGCGGGGCATAAACGATCGCGGCGGGTTGTTTTGCGAGCCGTGGAATGTCCGGCACTTCTTCCATTTTGACGTAGCCGATCTGCGCCATGAGTCCGAGCGTGTCGTCGAGTTCTTTCGCTCGCTCCGGCGGCAGGGAAATGGCGTGCGTGTAGCTTCCGATCGGGCAATTGTAGTGGTCCTGCGGAACCGTGTAGAAAACTTTTCCCGCCGCGGCGAGCCGCCAGAAGCTGCAACCGGATGGCTCCGTGCCCGTGAATTGTTCGATTCCCGCAGGCGCAGCGTCCAAGAACTTCACAGCGACCGGACGCTTCTGCAAATCCATCGCCTTCATAATTGCTTTCTCAAGTGCGTTGTAATTCATGCTTCTCCTATTCCGGGCCGCGCCCAAAACTAAAACAGCGCGTCTAGTTTACAGAATTAGCGCCGGAACGCGCATTGCATTCGAACGCCTCAGCGATTACTCGTGGCCGCAACATGACGCAATGCTTTTCCTGCAAGGACGCCGGTGTACTTCCCATCGTTCACCGCGAGCATGCCATTGATGAAAACGTACTGCATGCCGGTGGACAAAACTTCGGGATGCTCGTAGGTGGCTTTGTCGGCGACGGTAGCGGGATCGAAGGCGATGACATCGGCAATTTCCCCTTCGCGTAGCACTCCGCGATCGTGCAAGCCGAGCATCTCGGCGGGCATTTCCGTGCTGACGTGAACCATGAAGGGAAGGGTGATCAGTTTCTTCTGATAGACGTAGAGGCGCAGCTTGCGCGGAAAAGTTCCGTAGAGGCGCGGGTGGCCCGGCGAGCCATCGGAATCGGTCATCACCCAGGGCTGGCGCATGAAGTTGTCGACGTCGGCTTCGCTCATGTTGAAGGAAATGATGCCAAGCTCATCCCAGGTTTTATCGCGCGAACAGGTTTGCAAAATCACGAGCGCAGTTTCCGGCGCAGGAGCTTTTCGCGCGGTGGCAACTTGCGCCAAAGTTTTCGCGTAGAGTTCCGACATGTGTTGCGAAGTGAAAAGCAAAGTGTTCGCGCCGCCGCGGCGTTTTATGTTTTCGGTGATGGCGGCGAGAAGTTTTTCGCGTTGTGCAGGGTCACTGAGGCGCGCAGAGACTTGCTGTTGCGTGCCTTCATGCGCCCACGGCGGAAGAAGGGATGCGGGCAAACTCGTGCCGGAACCAGTGTAGGGATACTGCGCGGCGGTGACATTTTGGCCAGCGGCGCGCGCGGCGTTGATTTTTGCGATGGCGTCGACGCTCTTGCCCCAGACTTCCGGGCCGAGCGCTTTGATGTGCGAAATGTGCACGGGAATATGGGCTTCGCGGCCGATTTCGAGCGTTTCATCAATCGCGCCAAGGAGGCCAATGGAATACGAATCTTCATCGCGCATGTGCGTGTCGTAAAATCCGCCGAACTGCGCGGCGAGTTTGGAGAGCTCGATCACTTCCGGAGTTTTTGAAAAACTTTGGGGCGCGTAGAAAAGTCCCGTTGAAAATCCGAACGCTCCGCCTTCCATGGCCTTGCGCACGTAAGCGCGCTCCTGATCGAGTTGAGCGGGAGTAGGATCGGCGTCGACCATGCCCATCACCGCTCGGCGAATGGTTCCGAATCCGGTGAGAACCGCGACGTTGGTACCGACACCCTGGCGCTGATATTTGTCGAGCGTGGCGGCGACGTCGATGGGGCCGCCGCCGTCGTTGCCAACGACGACAGTGGTGACGCCTTGCATGATGTAGTTGAGATTGTTGCGGCGGACGGGATCGTTCAGATAGCCGTCGGCGTGCGTGTGCGGGTCGATAAAGCCGGGGCAGATGACGAGTCCCTTGGTGGAGAAGGTCTGCTTTGCGTGGACGCGCGCGCGTGTGGCGTTGCCGATGAAGACGATGCGGTCGCCGCGAATGCCAACGTCAGCGCGGCGCGGCCCGCTGCCAGTGCCGTCGACGATGCGGCCGCCAACGAGCAGATAATCGAGCTGCGGGGTTTGCGCCGGAGCCGAGGCGAGTGGGATGAGGACGAGCAAAGCGATGGCGAAGGCAGCCAGGGCTGACGTGCGGCGCATATTGGCGTTTTCGAGTCGTGTTTTCATGGTCTTAGGTTTGGGATTATCCACCAAGTGGCCGAGTTACGGATGCGAATGTTGGCGGGAAGCCCAGATGTCCGAAAATGGACATGGCGCGCAAAAAAGCAGCGA